>NZ_JALAAC010000027.1:0-55953 GCF_037546855.1 Vibrio sp. 1-Bac 57
CCTTTGTGTTTCTCCTGACTTCCCCCATTTTCTTAAATGTGTTGAAGTGCAATGAGGGCAAGAAGAGGAGGTATCAAAAATAGGTTGAAATAGTTCATTGGTGGGCATTTCGACTTGAGATGCTCGAATTGATTGATGAACTACCTCTCTTTGCGCTGGTGTCATGGATATAAGTGCTGCAGTTATTTGGTTAAGGTTTTGAACGAACGATTTAGTATTCATAGTCTTTACCTTTAATACGTTATGATCACTTATAAGTATAGACAACAATTAACAGGAACAGAGCCTTTTATTTACTGTGTTGTCAGCCAATATATTGGATAATATGGCAATAATATATTCTTGATGGAAAAAATGTGATGAGTAAAAAAATGACTATGGCGGAGATTTCAAAACGACTTGGGATCTCAACAATGACCGTGTCACGTTATTTTAATGACGGTTATGTCTCGGCTGAGAATCGCCTTAAAATTGATGCTATCGTCAAAGAAAGTCATTATACCCCTAATATATTTGCTCGCTCAATTCGTAGCCAATCTAATATTATTGGTTTCGTTTCTCCTCGGATTGAATCATATACAACGAGTTTAGTGATTAAAGGTGCCCTGGCTGCGGCGAATGAATCACAAGTCCGAATGCTGTTTCATGCCACAGGGTTTAACCATGAGTCAGAATGCCAAGCCGTGAGAGAGTTTAATGGCTTAAATGCATTGGGCACTATCATTATTGCTTCAAAGCACAGTGTCGAAGAGCCTTTTTATAAAACCTTAGAAAATGTGTTATTTATTGGTAAAAACACCCCCGATCATTGCTGTTTATATTACCCTGAACAGGCCGCAATTAAAGCGTTAGTCTCACAAACCATCGAACAGTTAAAACAGCAGCAGGCACCACTCGCAGCCGTGCATTATATTTATGATGAACGCATGCTATCAAGCCGTACTAAATTGATGCAAACAAGCATTACTGACGCAGTACCAGAGTTGAATTTTTCGTTGCAAGCATTGGCTAATTCGGAGCAAAAAACCGGATACCAAGAAATTCAATTGCAGCCCAATAATGTCTATTTTTGTGCCACCGATAATATTGCCATTCGTTTATATCGCCGCGCCAAAGAACAGCAACTAAAAATTGGTCATAACCTTTGGATTGTAGGCATAGGGGATTATGAATACAGTGATTTATTAGTACCAAGTCTTAGTACTGTTGCTTTTAATTATTATCAAGTGGGCTACCAAGCCGTTACAAAATTGATTAAGCGTGATTTCAGTTCAGTTGAAGGTCAATTCAATATAAAAATGAGAGAAAGCTCCCAGTTTATCGAATAATGTATTGCATCTAATTAAATTCAACTTCACCATATGTGTTAACGATAACACATGCAGAATGAAGTAGATGAAGCACACCAATAATATGCATTCAAAACCACTTGCGTGGTGGAAGAAAGCGACTGCCTACCAAATTTATCCTCGTAGTTTTTATGATACAAACCAAGATGGTATTGGTGATATTGAGGGTATCATTGCCAAGCTGGATTACCTTGCTGATTTGGGTATTGATTTATTATGGATCTGTCCATTTTATGAATCACCGAATGATGATAACGGTTACGATATTAGTGACTATCAAGCAATTCATCCTGACTTTGGAACCCTTGAGGATGTCGACCGATTAATCAGTGTTGCTCATGATCTTGGCATTCGTATTATTATGGACTTGGTGATCAACCACACTAGTGATGAGCATCCATGGTTCATTGAGTCTCGCAAAAGCAAAGAGAGCCCCAAACGTGATTGGTATATTTGGCGCGATGGTTGTGAGCCTACAGCTGAAAAGCCGTCTCGCGATCCAAATAACTGGGAAAGTATTTTTCATGGTAGTGCATGGGAATATGATGCCAAAACTGCGCAATATTACCTGCACCTATTTTCTAAAAAGCAGCCCGATCTTAATTGGGAAAACCCTGACGTTAAACAAGCATTATTTAACATGATTCATTGGTGGTTGGCTCGTGGTATTGATGGTTTCCGGGTGGATGCTATTAGCCATATTCAGAAACAAGCTGGTTTACCCTCTTTACCCAATCCAAAGGGTGAACATTATGTCTCTTCATTTGACTATCACATGAATGTTGAAGGTATTGATAAGCATCTATATGAGCTAAGAGATCAGGCGTTTGCACCCTTTGATATTGTTACCGTTGGTGAGGCAAATGGAGTCACTGCAGAAAACGCATTAACTTGGGTTGCCGAAGCCAACGAACATGAGCAAGGCGGTGTTTTTAATATGATTTTTCAATTTGAACACATGAAATTATGGTCAGAAGAGCAAAGTCGCGAGCGTTTTGATTTAGTGGGATTTAAACAAATTTTATCGCGTTGGCAAAATGCATTAGAAGGCAAAGGTTGGAACGCACTTTATTTAGAGAATCACGATCAAGCCCGTAGTATTGATACCTTTGCTCATCCTGATTATTGGTATGGCAGTGCTACCGCTTTAGCAAGTTGTTATTTTTTGATGAAAGGTACCCCGTTTATTTATCAGGGCCAAGAGATAGGCATGGTAAATAATCAGTTTACTTCTATTAACGACTTTAATGATGTATCTGCTAGAAATTTAAGTGAAAAGTTAAAGCAAAAAGGACAAACCGACGAAAATATATTGGCGTTGTTAAATCAAGTATCCCGTGATCATAGTCGTCAACCAATGCAATGGAATAAGCACGCTTTTGCTGGTTTTTCTGAGGTGCCGCCTTGGTTTGCTGTAAATCCAAATTACACCGATATCAATGTTGAACAACAACAGCAAGATCCAAACTCGATTTTGAATTTTTATAAGCAATTGATTGCCCTGCGTAAATCAAATGAAAGTTTGGTGGTTGGTCGTTATCAATTGTTGATGCCTGACGATCCTAATATCTATGCTTATCAACGCATTGATCAAGATATGACATGGACCATTATTACCAATTTAAGTGCACAAGAGGGCATCGTTAATATCGACAGTGCACAGTTAGGGACGTTAATGCTTGATAACCAAACTATCAATAATGAACACATTCGGTCGGATTTTATAACCACGCAAATAGCCCCCGCTTATGCTGCGTATATATTTGTAAGAAAACATTAAATTATATTTATTGCAGGCCGTTGATGACGTTAACCTGCATTTCAACTAAGGAATGAGTTATGAGTAAATTACTATCATTTGATTTTTGGCAAAGATTTGGTAAATCCCTTATCGTTGTTATCGCGGTGATGCCAGCTGCGGGTATTATGATTTCATTAGGCAAAGTCGTTGCAATGTATGCTGGTGGTATCGGTGCCATTGAAATAATGGGCCATATTATGGAGAATATTGGTTGGGGAATTATTGTTAATCTCCACCTGTTATTTGCTGTTGCTATTGGTGGTTCGTGGGCAAAAGAGCGTGCGGGCGGGGCATTTGCTGCGCTCATTGCCTTCATATTAATTAACCGTATCACTGGGGTAATACTGGGCGTAGATAACAGTATGCTGAGTGACCCTCATGCGACTGTGATGAGTTTATTTGGAACTGAGCTGCCTGTCTCTCAATTTTTCACTAATATTTTAGGCGCTCCTGCGCTAAATATGGGGGTTTTTATCGGCATTATATCCGGCTATTTAGGTGCCAACTTATATAACCGTTACTATGATTTCTCTCGGCTACCTGAGGCATTAGCATTTTTCAACGGTAAGCGTTTTGTGCCTTTTATGGTAATTTTCTATTCGGTGATCATTGCACTTGGTTTATCGATAGTATGGCCTTTAATTCAAGGTGCACTCAATGATTTTGGTCAATGGATTGCAACCTCTAAAGACAGTGCGCCCATCACTGCTCCTTTCTTGTATGGTACGTTAGAACGTTTATTACTGCCGTTTGGTTTACATCACACCTTAACAATTCCAATGAACTATACCGAGTTGGGTGGTTCTTATGAACTTTTGACAGGGACGAGTGCGGGTTCAAGTGTTTATGGTCAAGATCCATTATGGCTTGCTTGGGTAAGTGATTTAAATAATCTTAAATTAAGCGATCCGGCAACTTACCAGCATTTATTGGATACTGTGCATCCAGCACGTTTTAAAGCGGGCCAAGTAATTATAGCTTCGTCATCATTGATTGGTATTGGGCTTGCGATGTATCACTGTGTTGATAATGATAAACGTAAGCAATATAAACCGATGTTTTTATCTGCGTGTCTTGCTGTGTTATTAACGGGCGTGACTGAACCGATTGAATTCATGTTTATGTTCATTGCTCCCGTGTTGTATGTTGCACATGCGGTGTTGACAGGTATTGCATTTGCGTTGGTGGATGTTATGGACCTACGTGTACATGCTTTTGGTTTGATTGAATTACTCACGCGTATACCAATGATGATTTCAGCGGGCATAGGGGGGGATTTAATTCGCTTTGCATTGGTGTGTATTGTTTTCTTTGTCGTTAACTATGCGCTGTTCCGTTTGCTAATTGTGAAGTTTCATTTACCAACACCAGGGCGTAAGGGTAACTACCTAGATGAAAATGCAGAAGCCATGTCGCAAGATGAGAAACTTGACATTATTATTCAAAATTTAGGGGGGCGTGGAAATGTTGCTGAGATTGATGCTTGTATGACTCGTTTGCGTCTTACGGTTAATGATCCGCGATTGGTTGCTGAATATTCGTCATGGAAATCTACGGGAGCACTTGGATTAGTGATCAAAGAACAGGGTGTGCAAGTTATTTATGGTCCTGGAGTGGATGTAATTAAATCTAGGTTACTTGATAAGTTTTCAGCGCAATCAGCGTAATTCGTTCTCTCTGTTAGGTGTGAATAACAAGCGAACAATATCGATAAACGCAGTATTGGTGCTGCGTTTTACCTCAGTAAATTACATGAGTGAATAATAAATGAAATTAATGACGCTAAATACCCACAGTTGGCAAGAAGATAAACAACTAGAAAAGTTGGATATAGTAGCGCAAGCAATTATTGAACAAGGGTGCGATGTGATTGCATTACAAGAGGTTAATCAATGCCAAGATAGCCCGGTCGTTGATGCCAGTATATTAAGTAATCATACCGTGTTAGCTAATAACTATGGTTATTTATTACAGCAAAAACTGACGGAATACGGTTATCACTACCAACTTACGTGGGATTTTGTTCACCAAAGTTATGAAGTATATCAAGAGGGTGTCGCATTTTTGACGCGACTGCCCATTCTCGAACATGAGGTCATTGACTTAAGTGATAACTATGATGTGAACTGTTGGAAAAATAGGCGTTCAGTGCGTATTAAAGTCGCTTCTCAACAAGGTGAATTCGATTTTTATAATTGTCATTGTGGCTGGTGGAATGACTCAGAGAACCCATTTGAGGATCAGATCAACCGTATCACGGCGACATTATCAACAGGGTTGAGCTTTCTATTAGGTGACTTCAACAACCCGAGCCATATACGCAATGAAGGTTATGATTATGTATTACAGCGCGGTTTAATTGATTGTTATGAAATGGCAGAAAAAAAAGATGCTGGTATCACTGTGATTAAAAATATTGATGGTTGGGAGCAAAACAGCCAGGCTTTACGGATTGATTTTATTCTTAGCAATCAATTAGTTGTGGTAAAGCAGCATCAAACGATTTTTAATAACGATTTTTATCCGATTGTGTCGGATCACTTTGGGGTGTTGGTTGAAGTGGAAGTGGCTTAGTCTTTATTAATTCATTGATTCCTTTGCAAAGAGAGTATCTATGAAATTAATAATAGGTCTGTTTATTTTAGAACTCATCGCATGTTATATAAAAACTAATACTGATACCAATCCGCCTTGACCTTAACTATTTTTACTATGCAAAATATGACCATTTTATTAAGCGGAATGGTATGAATCACATTTGGTATAACTATAAATTATTAAAGGAGAAAAAATGTTATCTGTTGTTGCTGATGTTGGTGGCACAAACATCCGACTTGCTGTTTGTGATCTTAAAACGGGAAAGTTGAGCCAATTAAAGGAATTTTCTTGTGTCGAATTTATAACACTTGAAGTTGCACTGACTCAATACTTTGAAATATTACAAGGTGAAGTGAAACACCTTTGTATTGGTATTGCTTCTCCCGTTGAAAATGATCATGTTGTGATGACCAATTTAAGTTGGGACTTTTCTAAGCAAGCACTTAAAGAAAAATTAAAATTAGAGTCGTTATATGTCATCAATGACTACACCGCAATTTCATTAGCGGTACCATTTCTTTCTTCAGTAGAAAAAATACAAGTAGGTGGTGGTGAATGTAAAGAGAATGCTGTAACGGCTATCTTTGGTCCTGGGACTGGGCTCGGTGTTTCACACATAATTAAATCGGCGGATAAATGGATTAGTTTAGATGGTGAAGGTGGACACGTAAGCTTCACTGCTAATACAGCAGAACAGGCTGAAATTTTATGTTTACTACAAGCGCAATTTGGTCACGTTTCTGCAGAGCGTATTTTGTCCGGGCAGGGGGTAGTCAATTTATACCAAAGTCTTTGTGCTTTATCTAAACGTGAAGTTAAATTTGAGCAGCCGAAAGAGGTATCTAAAGCGGCATTAGACGGCAGTTGTGATATGGCACGAAGAAGTCTGGATGTTTTTTGTCAAGTGATGGGCAGTTTTGCTGGTAACCTTGCATTAAACCTAGCTTGTACAGGAGGTGTTTACATTGCGGGCGGTATTGTACCTCGCTTTGCTGAGTTCTTTCAATCTAGCGAGTTCAGGCATTTCTTTGAAGATAAAGGGCGTTTTAAAGCGTACTTATCATCTATTCCAACTTTTTTAATTACCCATAATAACCCTGGGTTATTGGGGGCGAGTGTTTATCTTCGTCAAGAGTTAGGTTTGTTAAATAATGATGCATTAGAGGGAGGCATTCATGACGAATAGGGCTGGCTATTAAAGGCCTAAATTTATAATGCAAAGTAAATGTTGAATCCGCCATGAGTTAAAAAAGGGTAATACGAACGTAACTACTCTGCAGGGATAAAAATATTAGGTAGCATGCCATTCAACAATAGCGTTAAAGCAGTAGAGCCACTTACTCCCTGCTTTTTACAGCTTGATAAGTAACTACGAAGACCAAAAAACATTTCTGCTCCATATTCGCTCCTGAAGCAGCCCGAGATCTTCTGCTGAACTTTTTTTGCCATCCTCAAGTCATTTTCGCCTTGATTATTGGTAAAAGGCACGGCTTTATCGATCATGAACCTGAGTACGTCATCTTCATAATTTTGTAAACGCTCAAGTAAATTTCTAGATTTTGTTTTTTTCACCCTGCCTCGTTGGCCGGTAGTTGGTATTGGTGGGGGGCTTTCTTGCTCACCTTCTTTTAAAATAACTCGGTATTGACTAATAGTTTCTGCTTGTTTTTCTTGAGTAAGCACACCCTCTGTATCCCCCACTAATTGATTCAAATTAATTAAAAATAGACGCATGCTTTCAGCCCATACTTGACCATCTTGTTCATAAGCTCTCGTTAGTTCTCGTAAATGGTGTGCATTACATAATGCATGCTGACAATGATAACGGTTAAATGCTATTCTGATAGGTCAAATTGGGAAAAACTTTGCGATAGAAGAAAATAGTATTTCACTCGCTGACATACTTGAAATAACTTATGGAGTTATTAATGAAGTAAGAGCTTTAATTGGCGCAAGGTCTTTATTAAATAAAACACAAAGAGTGTATTACTTGGACAATTACATCAGTTGTGCCACCTAATTGCATCAGAATTGCCAGTCATTATCATCTAATACTGTCACCTAATACCATTTACTGCGACCATTGAATAACATTAGGTTTGCCACCAATAAAAATGATCACTTTGTGCGCTTAGTTGACATAACGAGTTGAAAAAATTTAGCTCTTCTCTGAGCTAACAGTGAACTTAATAGGATTCCATTTTGCAAGATTTTCCGTACTTACAAAAAGTTTATTTAAAGCCAGATAAGTGCCCAGACTTTACATGTTACCCATTTAATACCTTATCAATGAAGGGATTTAACTCTCTTGAATTCATTAAACCTGTGACATTTATTATTGGTGAAAATGGTAGTGGTAAGTCTACATTAATTGAAGCAATAGCAACTGCATTTGGTTTTAATCCTGAAGGTGGAACTAAAAATTTCAATTTTGGTACGCGCGAATCACATTCGAAACTTTTTGAATTTTTAAGGTTGAGCAAATCGTACAAAACACCTAAGGACGGATTCTTTCTAAGAGCTGAGAGTTTCTTTAACTTAGCAACTAATATTGAAGACCTTGATAAAGAACCGAGTATTGGACCTAAAGTTATTGAGTCATATGGCGGTAAGTCATTACATGAACAATCTCATGGGGAATCGTTTATTTCACTTATTGTTAATAGGTTTTCAGGTAATGGACTGTACATACTAGATGAGCCAGAGGCCGCACTATCACCAACTCGTCAGTTGACATTATTAGCGAGAATCAATCAATTATGTAAATCTAACTCTCAATTTATTATAGCGACTCACTCTCCAATAATATTGGCATATCCTGATGCACAAATTTATCAAGTTACTAACAATGGATTGGAACTAACAAATTATGAAGATACAGAACATTATGCTATTACAAAATCTTTTTTGTTAAACCCTGAACGTATGTTGAATGAGCTTTTTAAAGATTAATGAATGTCTCCAAATGGTAAAAATCAGTCCTTATTAAACGGCTTTTTGATACATAAAAAAGATCAGGCTTGTGGCTGAAGTGTGCAGTTAGAAGGTTCAATTTATCCAAAGGTGACCGCTTTAAAAATAACATATGGAAAGCGCATGATTTATGTAATATGTAATATGTAATGAAAAAGGAGGTGCAGGGAAAAGCAGTATTGCACAATCTTTGCCTGTATATTTAAAATTAGAAAAAGATACTGATGCTAACCTTTAGCCATAATTTAAAACAAGAGATAAGTGAAATACAAGCGATGGAAACTGTCAGTTTTATTAATATCGAAGACGATGGTATCGACTTGATTTTATCATTTGCAGTCTTTGATTCAGATCCTGGCGACATAGAAAGTATCATACTTATGAGGACACCAATTTATGAGACTTTTCTAGAATATTATGAGCGTGGCGTATCTGTTTCATTCAAAAATATTGAAGATGGTTTTCGTCTAAAAACACCGAAAGCGTGGGGTTAGGAGATGGTATAGTTGAAATCTCTGATGAAAAAAATAAATATACTATTGATATGAGGCGTGTAGAAAAAGAAGATATTAATGATTTAGAGATAGTATTGAAAAAAATGAATTTTGATAATAACTTCACCATCGGCCGTGTTTAGAAAAACTTGCTTTCTAAGTCGGAAAGCGGCACAAAGCGAGATAGGAAATATGGTTTATTTCACTCTAAATTAGTGGCCAAAATCACTTACTCACAACAGTTCTAATTCAAACGCATAAGCATAAGAACAGAAGGAGAAAAACTCCAATTCATAGGTTGGATCTTAAGAAAAAAATCAGTTGAAAACATGCTCTGAATTTGATCTGATAGTAATCGCCAAACCACTATCAATGAGCAAATCAGAGCATGAATAAAGATAATACTGAGTTACTGCAAATAACTAAAGTGCTTAATGAATTAAAAATTAATGAAATAGGTAAAAATGTTAACTTTTGTAACCGAAAACGAATTATTAAACCTTTTGAGTTGGTGATGTCGTTATACCATTCTGTATAATTAGTTGGTCAGGATCATCCAATCTCTAGTACACATTTTTATGACTCTTTGACTATCACTGACAAAGTCTTCCACGCATCACATACAGCATCTACAATTGATTCATAGCCATTAAAACAACGATTAGCTAAATGATGTTGACGCAACCAACTCCATTCTTGTTCTATTGGGTTTAATTCTGGTGAGTATGGAGGAAGCTTAATAATGCTCACGTTATTAATGTTGATAGCAAGATCTTCTGTATGCCAACCTGCCCCATCCATAATAATAACTGCATGTCGGTCTTCGGCGGTATTCATCGATATTTGTTTAAGGTGAACATGCATAATATCTTTATTCACATAAGGCATTACCATCGCTTGTGATTGCCCATTGGTAACACACTTGAATTGGATAGATTTAGAAGGATCTCGATGGAACTATGGGGCGAAGAGTGGAGATTTTGGCCTTTTAAATAATTATGCTGGCGTAGGAATCATTACTGAACAAAGTGGCTTAGATTTTACATTTGACGGTTTATGGGCAAAAAAATGGGCGACTGGTATTGAATCTAATAGTACTGACTCATTATTTGGTGTCCTAGAAGGCTATAATGATGGTTTACTAGTTTGGATTACGGCAACAAGTTTAAACGGCAGTTACGAGTATTACTCAGCACAATCAGGTTCAATTGATGAACTAAAACTAAAACTAAAACTAGGATTTGGTAATTTCTTTCTCGTAGATGATATATCATTAAATGCAGGAACTTCTGTGCCTGAGCCTACCCTATTTGTTTTATTAGGAATGGCATTACTTGGGTTAAGTTTTTCTAGAAGAAAAAACGCATAATGTAAACCTATTGCCGATCTTAAAGTAGCTCTGAATAATCAGGGCTTTTTTCGAACAAACCATACGTTCACAATAGTATCAAAAAAAGGATAAAAGCGGTCGGGGAAATTTACTACGTTGCAACTCTTCAAATAAGCTCATTTTCTTAAGTTGCGTTTTTATTTTTATTGAGATTTTTAGGTGTGTTCATCATCTCTATTATTCTTTTTAATTTAGATATTCTTTGAATGCTACACATCAAACCCAAATAAATCAGGTTGTACTTCTTCAAGTTCTTCTAACTCATCTCCTTTATTATCTTTAGCATTTTTTATCATTGCTTTTGCATACTCCATCTTGTCGGGATCTGGCTCAATAGAAACACTCGCATAGGGATGTTTGTGCGTTATATCTTTATAAAACCCCAGCTTGTACTTACTTTCTTGTCCTGCCTCCTTGAGTATGGCGATTTTTACTTTGTCAGAAGTTGTAAAGTCTTTAATTCTAATCGGATCAATGTCTCTTAAGTGCAATATGTACAGTTTATCTTCAGTAAATGAAATAGCATCCGATGCGATAGGGACATCAAAATCATATGGTTTAACTAAACTGAGAAAATACAACTGTGTTGGCTCTATAAATATGTGGCTTTGGTTTGCCTGTTTTATTTTACTGTATTTATTGTAGAAATGTTTAATACGCTCCTTTAAATGATTAATATCCATTATCATATAGCCCAGTTCATCGTGTCTTTTAGGCTTATTCTTATAAAATTCTTCAACGCCTTCTAATGAATGAGTTATCGTATAATTACTGGTTTTAAAGGTGATAGTTTCATTGTGCTGGGCAATTTCAATATTTTCATCTCCTATTTGTTCACAGAGCGTTTTAAGGTTATCTAAGGCTTCTTGTGTAAACACGAATGAGGCTGGTATTTTGATATTATCAGGGATGTCATACCGCTCTAGGTTATTATCACTTTGTACCCATATCTCTTTTTGCTCTTTATCAATAGCAATAAATTGAACAGGACAGTAAGTAGAAGCTACAACTGCTGCTCTCAACATTTCCGGTGCTCTTATTTTTTGAAACTCATATTGCTTTGTTTTTTTACTGTGCTCTTCATGTGCTCGGAAAAAAGGTGCGAAGTCACAGCATAAAAATTCATCTTTACTAGTAGTTATTGCCATCTGATCAGGTGCATTTTCCTTATGAATGAGTTTTAAGCGTATCGCATTACATTTGCCTGCATAGCCAATAAGTTGGCTAAAATATTCACCATCGATTGCAAACCTTCTTGTCTTTAACTTGTGATCCTTTGCTAAAGGGATAGTAAAGTGAAGATATTCAGGTACATGCCCACCAATTAAATGTAATTTGTTTTCCTTTGCATCAATGATAAAGCTGACGCAGCAATCGGATTGTCTTTTATCGAGTTTTTTACTGATTTCAGAAAAATACTCCTGATATTGATGTGGAATAAAAAGTAATTCATGCATTGGTCGATCTCCTATGATGTTAATGTTTGTAAAGCTTGTTGGAGCACAAACTTAGATACAGGGAATATTGGGGTAAGTCTGATGATGAGAGAGCTCGCTCCCTCTTGTGTCCTTTTGACAGTGATCTCTTCTTTGTTTTTGGCGTAGCGAGTTTTAACTAAGATTAGTAAGCGATCCTCCTTTGTTTTACGGTTTACAGTCAATACAAAAGAGCAGGTCAGCCATTGCCATTCTGGTTGCCGAAATACGGCTTCAAAATAGGCTGCGTTTCGGGCGTTGCTTGCAACTTGTATTTGCAGAGCGTGTTGTGTTGAGTTTTGCTGGCCTTTGAGAATGCTTTGCTTATTAGTCTGATCATTACCTGTTGCCTCAATATTGCTCTGGAACAGGGTAATAGGGCCAAGTCCTGCAAGGGCGGTACGCTGTGTTTTGCTGAGCGGGCGATAGGTGTGTCTACCGGAATGCTGCCAAACTTGGCTTAACACAGGAAAGTTAAAGTAGTTTTTCTTTCGCATACTAATAAATAGCGCATCAATAAAATGATGGCATAGGCCGAGTGCTAATTTTTGCCAAAGCGCATAATAATATTTAGGCTCTTTGTAAGCCTTCTCCGCGGCGGATTCTGGTTTGTTATTGGCTTTTGATGGCCATAAATAAGAGCGTAATGCTTGCTCTGAGAGCATGACTGGATTTTTTTGTTTCTGAGTAATAGAAAGGCGCTTGTAATCTTCACTCAATAAACTTAATTTTCTCGACAGGTCGTTTGAATCAGGTGCTAAACCAAGTAAAAATCGTAACTCTGCATGTGAAAAGGCTTGTTGTGCACAAGTGGTCTGCTTTGGTCGTAAGTAGGGAAATAACCACTGTGTGCCATGTAAATAAGACCAACGTGTTGTAGCATAAAACTTATGTCCGATTTGACGGCCAAGTTCAACAAACAAAAGATTATCATTTATCTCACTCTCTTCACGTTTTTCAGTCCAGTAATTGAAGCGTTTTTTCACCATTTCGCGTGACAACATCGGTTTTAAATCTTCATACGCAACTAGGTCATGTCCTGGTTGAAGATAAGCAATATGTAACATTTGCTGTGTAAACAAATGAATACCACTTTTCCGTAAATGGTGAAATCGAGCCGCTTGACCACAGTGTGCTTTGATGGCTTTAGTAACAGGAAGCAAATAGTTTAATTGGCGAGAACTCATTTTCTCATTATCAAAGCCAATTAAGGGATCGTCATCATCACTTTCTTCTTTAAGTTGAATAGCAATGCGTACTAACATTGCCATTGCCTCCGGTAATACAGTATCAACATCACGCGTTTTTTTACCTTTAGGGATGCCCTCTTTTGTCTTCGTAATGGTCAGATGAAAAGCATTGGACTTTTCGGCGACAGAAAAAATATCTTTAATGCGTAGCCTCAGTACTTCTCCACGTCGTAACATGGCAAAATAAGCAATAATCGCGGCCACCGCACAATAAAAACGCTGTAATAATGTGCCACCTGATTGTGTCAGTAATGCATTCACCATTTCGTGTAGCATCGTTAGAGGTATACGAAAAGGATCAACTGTCGGCGCGAGGCTCGGACTCTCAAATACTGCGATATCAAGGTGATCGGTGAGTGCTTGTGTGGAGAGGAAACGAAAAAAGTAACGTAGTGAACCCTTGATAGTTTCACTCTCTTGTTGTTCATATATTCGTTTAGCCCATTCCTGCAGTTGTTCATTATCAAGTGCCATCTCATAGAGGAGCGATTGCCCATTAAAGTGCACTTCAATATTACAGTATTTTGTAATCGTTGCTTTAGACAACACAGTGGCTTGTACGCCACCATATAAAATAAGCTCGCGACAATAAAGGAATAGATAATACTCAATAATATTGTTTGGATTTAAGTCGGGGGGAGCAATGCTATTAATATCGCCATTTTTAGACCATTGGGTGATTAATTGGCGCTGTGCCCAACGAGGTTTTTTCACCTCTGAGTTGGTCGTTCGATAACTATCCTTGCCTTTATTTGTTCGCCAATCTTGTTGATAAAGTCCCGCAAGCATCTGTTTTTTTTGTTTTGCCGAGGGGAGTGCGACATCAAAATCGACATGACGCTCAGGTTGAGCGATATCTTTGAGTAATTTAGAAGGGATGTTATCCCGGTAATGCCACAGTGATTGAAACAGAGTATGCCATTGAGCTCTTTTACATAGCGCTATATGATAAGGGGCACTTGATATTTTATCGTTAAGCAAGTTATACAGTTGCCGGACCGAAATAGGTGATGGTTTCGTTTTGTAATAGCTATCTAATAAACAATAACTGTAGAGGGGCAAATGGTAGCGCGTAAAAGTCGAATTGATTTGTGGAGTCGTTGACAATGGCTGCTGATAGTGCATTACTTTAAGTTGTGTTTGTTGTCCTGTGCGTTCAATACTCGCTTTTTCATTTAATATTGTTGCTAAGTGGTTTAAAGAGAGTGGAGCCACTTCGATTGCAATGGTCAATGCCACTTGTGCAGGTGTCGGAACAACATGAGTTTGTAATATATTAGCTTTATCGATTTCGTAAGTTTGCCAAAGTGTATCGGCGAGTTCAGCTTGTTTACTTAATTGGTTAAACCAAATAAAGTCGCGATCAACAAACATCGCCTTAGTTCGCTCCGGTAGTTCCCACCTCGCAATATCATTAAGATAAATAAGAATAGCATTGAGTGCCCATCGGTAGTGTTTTTGCTTACCTGTAGGTACTTGACTAATCTTTTGCTTTAGTACTTGATAGTGTTCATCCTTCAGCGTTCGCAAAGGGATGCTGTCTTCTGGCCAAAACGATAACACCCATTGAATATCTCCGGTGATGGATGTGTTCGGTTCAGGAGGTAATATTGAATCATTATTGTTATGGCTGTGTTCGAGATAAGTAATAATGGTCGCAGGCGACAATTTTAAAACATTAATCATGCGTTTATACTCCCTGTCTTTGTTGTTTATGAAGCCCTAAACGCTCGACAAGATGTTCTAAATATTTTTGTAATGGCACAAACGAGAGAGGAAATTGTTCATCACTACCAAGGTGTTCACCTAAATTACTATGGCCCATTAGTCGGTCAATTTGTTGTGTGGGAAGGAGATGGGGCGGTAGACTCGTTAATGCGCATTGTGCAAAAAAATGCCGTAATTGATAAGGCACAACACCTGGCCATAATGGCTGCATAGTTAGCCTTAAATTGCGTGCCGTTAAGCATTCCTGGTCGCCTTCCTTATTAATAAAGTACCACATCATTGGATTTTTTTGATGATGAGGAAATTGCATCGTGAGTGTTCTTTGCAATTCAAGGTATTTATTGATTTCCACTTTAAGATAAGTGCATAGCATCACAGGGCGCCATCGACCTTTATCAAAAACACAAGATTGCTCGCCTGCAAAACAACGCTGCCTTTCAATGGTGATTGCGTGTGTTGGCCTGACACCTGTTAAGGCGATAAATAGAAAAGCTAATTGAGTGGTTCGCCATTTGTAGTAAATACGGTGTTGCTCAAGTGTCATGTTCTTTCCTAGATATTCCTGTTCTACACGATCGTGCAACGTTTGAAAGAAACTGGCGACATCCTGTTCAGCTAGGCTTCGCTTACTACCAATGAGCTGCGATGGGATAGCTTCATACTGTTTACCCCCATTTTTAATGTTAAGTTGGTAGGCGGTGATAAAACCATTTTTATTGAGATAGTTTGGTATTTGAATAAGGGGGGCAGAAAAATTTTTAATCTGGCCCATTAAGGTATAAGTAAAGCACTCAGTGAGGCCAAATAGTTTAATGGAATTCACCACTCTTTCTAAATAACGGTTCTGGGCTAAAAATATCTTTTTGCGAAGCCTGTCTGTTTGCTCTGCTTGATAGGCAGTTGCACTTTTATGATTAAGTTTATCCTGACCGAGTAAGACCATTTTAGCCAGTGAAGATAACTGTGGATCCACTTGAGTACAATAGCCGAAGTAGCGGAAGAACACATCGCGTTTATTACGATGATAACGATGCAATAAATGCGGTGTTTTCCATCGTTTTTGTAACTCTTCATAAAATCGCTTTTTTTCTCGCTTCTTGAGTAAGGGGACTTGGTAACTTAATGAGGAAACCATGAACTGAAATAAGGGTTGCAGAAGTGTTGGTAGTGGTTGCCAAAGATAAAGCGTACCCTGCTTAGTATGATAGGGCTGTGCATATTCGGTCCAAGAGGTATTACCCTCTTTAAAGTTGCGTAAACAATGCGCTTCACATTCACTTGCCCCACTAACGCGATGTAAATCTGGAATGTCTTCAAAACAGGTAATTTCATCGAGTTGATTTGTTAACCATAGATAAATAAATAATAATAATAATCGATGTGAATCCTGGTAGAGCATGCTTGATTTAGTGAGTTTTTTAAACGCAACAGCTAACGAAACTGCGGTTCGGTGCGCATTTGGCATAACGCCGCCCGCATTTTTCCGTATGTTTTTTTCTTGTATATCTGCTGTTTTGCCCATTTTAGACCTTAATATGCCTAATAGCAGAAGGCTTTACATTTGCCCATTGCGCTAATTTCTTTTTAGAGGGGGGATGTTTAAGCAGTAGCTTGGATTGTTGGACGCGCGAGCTAAGATTGTTCAATAAGTTACTTTGAACGCGATAATTTAGAGCAGGGGCAAAGAGTAATACTCCCTCGAGAATGCCATCAATTAATAGTTCCGGATAGTAATGAATACTGATCAGTAGTTTGTGTCGCTCGGGGTGTTGTTTGAATAATTCTAATGTGGGGTTCGGGCTCAGTTGCCAGTCAGAGTCTCCACCTTGAGCCTTACAAGCTAATACAGGAGACAAATCAAGTAGTGTTTGCGCGATGTGTAAAGGTAACCCTTGCACCTCAACAGATGAAGATAATGTAAAATGGTCGCAACACGTTATTTTTGACAGTGTTGGGTGATAACGTAATCTAAGCTGATTGATAGCAAGCCGTTTTATTTTCATACCCTTGTTTCTTCCTTTATTCGCCCTGTTAGTTAATGTTTTTATCGTCTATCACCGCTTTAGTATCAAAAATTAGTACGTAAAGATCTATTTACTTAGTATGCTTTTGTAAATTACATTGAATAATAATTACTATATATTGTGTTTTTTAGTGTGCTTTCTACATCATCATGTGTTTTTTATCTATATCATCATCTCGGTCATAAAAGTAATTGTCTAGTCATTTTTTTACTTATAATTAGATACTGTTTGTTTGTTCAGTATAGATCACAAAAATAGAGTTCTTTAAAAGTTATCGTGGATGTCTTGATTAATTTTATTAAAGTTATCCGTGTGGGTATCAGATGGTTGTTGTCGCATATCTTTAATTAGGTCGTTAGGCTTTTTTATTATTGCAACGAATGATCTTGATAGCATTATGATCATGGTAAACATGCTCACTACTTACATAGAACAATAATCAGTTAAAAAAGGGTTTAGGTTTTTAAAAAGCCCAGATTTTTTAACAAACTCAATCTTCATCAAAAAAACAGGGCGAATAGAAGCCTGTTTTTCTTTTAGATATGGAAAAGAGAGTGAGCGTTATAGTAAATACTTATACTACGACTTCGTAATCGATGGCCTTTTATCACCTCAGAATAAAAATACAGTAAACATGAAAAGTCTAAATTTAGTCTTTTTTGTTTTTAATAGTAAAATATTTATGTCGATGTGATTTATTTCAGATTGGCTTCTATGGAATGTATGTCCGGTGATAACTAACGTGAATACATTTCTTATTTAAAAGGAGAATAGTTATGTATTTAGAAACAATAAGTTTTTTAAAAAAAATGCAGCGAATCTTCCATTGGAAGAGCCGTTGATTATTACTCAGAATGGTAAACCCGTTTATGTTATCGAATTTATTCAAGATAGAGAAGAGCGTGAGGAGGCTATTGCCCTATTAAAACTTGTTAGCTTTGCAAAAAACGATAAACAAGCAGGTCGAGTAATGTCATCCAGCTCTTTTAAGGAACGGTTAGCACAACGTAAATCATCCTTAACGGAGTTAAATAATAATGACCACAGTAAGTATATTTTTTCTGAAAAAGAGAAGTCATACAGCCTCGTTAGTTGCCTTTTTAATCCTGTGGAAACTTCTGCTTCTGGTGTAAAACGCGCATAATTCGGATAGTGCCAGCATCTACCCAATATGAGACAATCATAGATACTTCTGGAATAATTAACACACGACCAGGAAAAATATCTCTTTCAACACCCATTAATGGATGTTCAAGTAAACTTTCAACTTTAGACTCTATTATTTGATCCGTTTTTTCTGCTGCGCTAGGATTAAAATCAAATAAAAATTCAAATATTTTTTCACGGTCATTAAGTGATTCCTCTTCCCAAAAAATCATATTTTATCTCTATTACGGATCTTATTCTTTCTAGCCTCCATCTCGATTTTAGCTTCATTGTCTTCAATAAAATTAGCTTTACCACTATCAATCTTGTCAAATGCAGCATTTATTTGTTCTGTTAACCATGAATCATGGGTCATTGTTTTTCGTTGTTCTTCAGCTAAGCCTTCGGTAAGCTCTCTACATGCATCGCTTAATGTGCGCCCTTGGCTTTCAGCCATTAATTGAGCCAAGCGTTTAGTTTCTTCATCAATTCTAAATTGTATGCGAGTATCCATAATAGTTACCTTAATTTTATTGTGTACTCACAAATGTTAGCACTGGTGTTGTACGTAGGCAACTAACAACACTCAAAAGGAAAAATAACAGTTGGTTTTTTTCCTTCGTCGCTTATTTTAACCAAAAAATGATAGCGGCTATTTAATTGAGATATAGCCCTTCATGCGACTTGGTTATATAACCAAGAAGGTCTTAGTCAGACTGATGTCGCTAAATTAATTGGGATACCCAGAACCTCTGCAGTGGAATATTTACAGGTGGCAAGAGAAAAAGGTCTAGTACAGATTTATTTAGACTTAAATATCTTCTCTTCTATAAAATACTCCATAAAAATTAAAGAGTTTTATTATTAGCTCAAAAGGAAATGCTTTACCCGTCGTAGCGTGTAAGTTTGATTTACCTGTTTTACCGTGTAATACTTCACTTACTTGTTATAGCGTGTAAGGTGTAGTATGAAAATATCCACAACAAAACAACTCAGTGCATACTTAAAGAATGTACGTTTAGATAGTCACTTATCTCAAACAGACGTGGCGAAAAAAGTTGGGGTTCGACAAGATACTGTTTCAAATTTTGAGCTAAGAGCGGGAACAACCAAGTTGGATACCTTTTTTAAACTTCTATCTGCGCTTGAATTAGATTTTGAAATTACACCTCGTAATAGCCTGAATAATGATGATAAATCGGACTGGAAAGAGGAGTGGTAATGGCTATCTTAGATGCCTACCTCAATGGCTATCATGTTGGTGAATTTAAAAAATCTAGTAACGGTGCTCATTCTTTTTCCTATTCAACTAGCTGGCTAACATTGTTGGGAAGTCGCCCTATATCATTATCAATGCCATTGGTAAAATCTGAATATCGTGGTGATGTAGTTTATAATTATTTCGATAATTTACTACCTGATAACTCAGAGGTTAGGCAGCGGATTGTTGCTCGTTATCAAGCTAACTCTTCTTTACCCTTTGATTTGTTAACTATGATTGGTAGGGATTGTGTTGGTGCTTTACAGTTATTACCAAAAGGGGAACTCCCCCTTAATGTTAAAAACTTGGAATATAAAGTACTAGACGGCGAAGAGTTAAACAAAATAATCATGGGATATCGGGCTGATATACCACTTGGTATGATTGAGGACCTACACGACTTTCGGATATCTGTTGCAGGAGCACAGGAAAAAACAGCGCTATTGAATATTGATAAAACTTGGTGCTTACCTTTAAACTCCACACCGACTTCACACATCATTAAGCTACCTATTGGGCAGATACAGAGTCACTCATATTCGTTAGATATGTCTGAAAGCGTAGAGAATGAATTTTTATGCATGTTACTGCTGAAAGCTTACGGCTTGTCAGTGGCTAGATGTGAGGTTCTAGAGCTAGAAGATATAAATGCACTTTCTGTGGAACGTTTTGATCGTCAATATTCAAGCGATAAAAAATGGTTAATGAGAAGGCCGCAAGAAGATTACTGCCAAGTATTTAATACACCTTCTGCTTTGAAGTATGAAAATCAAGGCGGCCCAGGCATTGAACAAATTATGAATCACCTATTAGGCTCAAAGAATGCGGCAAAAGATAGAGCTGATTTTATGAAGGTGCAAGTCTTATTTTGGTTGATGGGAGCTTCAGACGGACACGCTAAGAATTTTTCTATTTTCATTTTACCTGATGGGCAATTTCAATTAACCCCATTTTATGATGTGTTATCAGTATTTCCTGTCGTGAATAAAAAGGGCCTCAATATTCGTCAAGTAAAATTAGCAATGGGCTTAAAGACGACGAAAGGTAAAAAATATCATGTGAATAAAATCTACCCTCGACATTTTATTGAAACAGCTAAGCAGGTTGGCTTTGAAATAGCAAAAATGGATACTATATTGAGTGAGGTTAAAGTTAACACTGAAAAAATTATTCTTGATACCCAAGCTAATTTGCCAGTAAATTTTCCTAAAAATATATCAGAAAGTATTTTTTCGGGCATGCTGCAACAGCTTAAAAAGTTATAAATTAAGATTCTTCTACAACCTAGGCCAGTTTCACCTCTAACAATATAAAATAATTTATGCGAACGCAGTTAATGGTCAGTTTTTGATACTTTTATTTAATTATTTATGCGAACGAATGAATTTTTTTTCATTACAGCGTTTTCAAGTTAATATTTATGCAAACGCATAGGTGATTATATGAAAATAAAAAATTTGAAACAACTTGGCCAGCTAGCAAAAATTGTTAGGCAATCACAGTCCTTAGATCAGTCAACAGCAGGTTTGTTATCGGGTAATGGTTTGACGTTTATGAGTCAATTTGAAAATGGTAAAGAAACCGTCGAAATTGGTCGCGTTTTAAAGCTATTTGAACAACTAGGGATTGAACTGTCTATTGATCTACCACCAGCTATCGAAGATAAGTTTTTAGATAAAATTAAAAAAATAAAGGATGATTAGATGCGTGAACTTAAGGTCTATATCAATGCTGAGATAGTAGGAGTTTTATTTGAGACAATGATATTTGGTCTTTTCAATATACTCAGGGGGGCTTAGAAATTTAAATAATTATGCTCTTTGCACTGATATTCCATTATCAGAAAAATTACACATTGATGGCTCAAGTAAACGTTATATTCAATGGTTTTTTGATAACCTATTACCAGAAGAAGGGGCAAGAACCTTATTAGCAAGAGATATTAATATTAATGAAGCGGATTCATTCGGTATTTTGTCTATTGTAGGAGCAGAGTCGGCAGGTGCTATTACATTATCTTCGAAAAGCAGTATTGATAAAACAACGAACAATGTAGTCGAACGGTATTGTCAAGTTAACAACATTTCAACCTGTTGTGCGATACTCTGCAGATGAATCATTCTAATATCTACGCAGGCTAGTGTTATCCTGCACAAATTATCAGCCATGCCGTTTGGCTTTATCATCGATTTACACTGAGCTTTCGTGATATTGAAGAACTGCTCGCAGCTAGAGGCATCGTTGTCAGCTATGAAGCGATCCGGCAGTGGTGTAAAAAATACGGTGCTATCTATTGTAATCAGATTAAAAATAATCGTGGTCAACTCGGTTATACCTGGTATTTGAATGAGGTTTTCATCAAAATAAATGGGGGTATTACATTACCTTTGGCGAGCTGTAGATCAAGATGGTGACGAAATAGATATTTTGGTTCATAAACGAAAGAATAAGACGGCAGCGATGCGCTTCTTTAAACGATTATTAAAAGGGCAGGGAGGTACGCCGTTAAAGATTGTGACGGATAAACTAGCAAGTTACTCTGCCGCCAAAAAAGAATTAATACCAAGTGTAGAGCTCTCAACTGTTCAGTATGAAAATAATGGATGTGAGCTCTCACATCAGCCTACTCGGCAACAAGAACGACAGATGCGTAAATTCAAATCACAGGGGCAAGCCCAGCGGTTTTTAAGTTGCCACGGAGTAGTAAATAATCTGTTTCGTTTTGGCCGTCATTTAATGCAAGCGAAACATTATAGAGCATTCCGCGATCACTCATTCTCTGAATAGGTGCAGGTTAGTTGTATCCAAAATTTAGATTAAGGCTAATTTTATAGCCTTTAGTCATCCTAGTTACTGTAAGTTGACAATACCATTTTAATACCTCCTTTAGCGTGTAATACTATATTTACCTGTTTTAGCGTGTGGGAAAGTTTGTATGAAAATAACGAGTACGAAGCAACTAAGTGCTTATCTTCGAGGTGTGCGTTTAGATAAAAAACTGTCTCAAACTAAGGTAGCTAAAAAAGTGGGGATTCGTCAGGATACCGTTTCGAGTTAAAACCTGATTCGGCTAAAATAGAGACCTTTTTTAAGTTGTTTTCTGCTTTAGATTTTGACATTGAAGTAACTGCTCGTAACCGCGATGATTCTGATAGTCCTGAGTGGTCGGAGGAATGGTAATTGGATATGCAATGAAGTCTACAAAATGTTACTTATTTGGTTGTATTTTGTAGACTTGTTTTTTGCCTCTAATTTAAAAATTCATATCAAACTTCTTGTTGAGCTTATGATCATTAAGTAGTGGATCTGCCATATCTTTAATTTCTGATTGCACATAAGTCCAATAATCTTGATTATCAATTGTCCTTTCTTTAACTTGCCTTGGGACAAAGCGACTCATTTCCATGTTGAAGTCTTTGCGAACATCATCATCTTGAAGAAGTTTATTTACTTGAATACTGAGTGCTTCAGAAAAATCGGTTTTAGTCTTGTTTCGCGCTTCAAGTTTTTTGTCGATAAGTCTCGTTGAGACTGCAATACCTCTCTGTTTGATCCAGACTATATCCCAGACATCACGAGGTTTAATACGTCTTGCTCGGTAGGCTAGGGCAATAAACTTATCTGCCAATGCTTCTTCTAAGGATTGGACTGGAACGAGTAAACCTTCCGTTGGTACAACAATATTATAGTGGTTTATCAAGGCTCTTTTTTCGATATCGAATGATGGGATAGCGCAGACATCTATATGCATCTTCTGGCGTGGTAAGTCAGGTCGGTTAGCTTCTTTTTCTATGCTGATTTTCCAAGAGGATGTTTCTCCCTGTTTATCTTCATTTGGCTTATTCACCCAGACTTCAGTTTCATACTTATTTTGTATGTATTTTTGGATCTCTATTTCCAATCCATTAAAGTTAGACGGTTTGAAGTTATACCCGCCATTAAAATCTAAGTCTTCTGATAGTCGAGAGCTGTTGTAACACAATCGAAGGGATGTTCCCCCAATGAATGTTAGAGATTGCATAGCACCTTGCTTTACCATTACATCGATAATGTCGTGATGAAGAATTTCTTTTTCTATTACCGGAGTTACAGCAGCATATTCAGGGTTTGCGTTGACGATTTGTCGTATGTATTCTTTTAACATTTAGCTCTCCAACATCGATATATTTCTATTGCAGTTTTTTAGATCAGCAATAGCCTGAGTCGTTTTTGCGCGATACATATTTATGTCTTTATCAAAATATAGGTTTGGCGCTATTTTATGAATAGATTTTTTGGTATGTGTTAGTTCAATAACACCATAGGGTGTTGTAAAGGTTCCATTTCTTCCTTTTGTTATTACTGTAATTCTATCCATTAGCACTTGGGATATGTCGCCAGTGTAACTAAGCTGGCTTTCTAGACTAATATAATTTAGAACTCCTTTGCGAAGCTTATTCACTATTTTGTAAATTGCAGTGGATGGTTCAGGTGGGGTGAGTGTGCTCTCATAAATCCCAACTACAACTCTGCGTACTGCGCCATTTTTTACGCAGTCCGCTAGAAATTTTGTGAAGGTTGGAGTGTGTTTTTCTCCGAGCATATAGGCTAGTTCTGCCGCCGTATGGATGCCTCCTCCTGCCTTAACTGCATTCGAAAATGCTACCAGCAAGTTTTCTTTCTTTGTCATGTAGGTCTACAATTAGTTACTTTATGTGTAACTAATTGTAGACCTTTGTGGTGAGGTTATCAACCCATTGACCTTGATAAGGTTACGGGTATATATAGAGACGAAATTTATATGCTTAGAATAAGTTTTTACAATCATTAGCCCCTAAAAAAAGAAAAGTAACTTAGTTTTAATAAAATAAAGTTGAATTTTTTCAATACCAAAGCTCAGTGATATTGGCTATTTCAAATAAAAATGTCTCATTTGATGTGACCAAAATTTCAATATAACAAAATAAAATGGTCAAAATCGGTGTTATACCCATCCCACTTCAAGATGCAGATGCTAGCTTCTGAAAGTTGTCATTAATTCGACTCGATAAGGAGCCTCCTATTTCAGGGAGCTTATATTCGAAAAAATCATCGATTTGTTCTCGAAACTCTTTGGCTGTAGAGAAATATTTATTATTTCTCACATGTTCGTTCATGACTTTCCAAAGTCGTTCTATTGGATTTAAATTAGGACTATAGGGAGGTAAATAGTGCAGCTGAATATTAAGCTCTTTTGCTTTGTTTTTAACTATATTTGAACGATGGTAAGCGGCACCATCTAGTACTAGATGAATGCTGAGTTCAGGCGAATGCTGTGCTCTCAATTCCTCTAAGAAAAAATTAATATATTCACCGTTCACTTTGTCATAACGTTTAACAATAGCGGAACCAATTTGGTTCAGATTTATTGCGCCAATAATGTTTAGTCGCGTTCGGCTTCCAGTGGTTTCAATACTTTTATCATGGCCTGTTTTTATCCAGCCGCAGGTCAAGGTGCGCCGTTAAAGGTTGTGACGGATAAACTAGCAAGTTACTCTGCTGCAAAAAAGAATTAACAACAAGTGTAGAGGGCTCAACTATTCAGTATGAAAATATTAGGTGTGAATTCTCACATCAACCTACTCAGCAATAAGAACGGCAGATGGGTAAGTTTAAATCACAGGGTCAAGCCCAGCGTTTTTTAAGTTGCCACGGGGTAGTAAATGACCTATTTCATTTTGGCCGTCATTTAGGATCGGCTTCAAAATTACTTGCGCTTTTGTTTTCAAAATAGCCAGTTATTTTAGGCTTTTTTAAAACAATTTTTAGCGCAAGTTATTGTGTAACGACTCATTAATACAAGCGAAATACAATCGAGTATTTCTTGTTCGCTTCTTTTCTGAATGGATACAGGTGAGTTGCGTCCAAAAATTAGATTAATGCTAATTTTATAGCCTTTAATCGCCCACCTCAGATAAGTTGACAATACCGTCTGGAGCAAGGATGGGGGCTTTTTAAAGCAGCTTTCTACGCTTGAATTAGATTTTTAAATTACACCTAGTAATAGCAAAAAATCGGTGATAAATCAGGGTGGAAAGAAGAGTCGCCATTACTTAAAAAGCCTATAACCAGATTATCACCACTTATTTTAGTTACCCAAACTTTGAAGGTATTTAATAAATACTGAGAAATCCCCCTCATCTGCCTTTCTTAGGCCGGTAATATAGGAAGAGCGCTCTTCAGTTACATCCTCAAGTTTGGCATATGCCCATTTCATCGGTTTCTCTCCGAGTAGATATACTCGAACAATATCAGTGAATATGCGTGAATGACGACCATTACCGTTAACGAATGGGTGGATCTGAACAAGGCGATGCTGAATTCTGGCAGAGAGCTCAAGGTTATCGTAATGCTTAAATTCAACCCAACACTTCGCATCTTCGAGAAAGTTATGTAGATCAACAGGAATATTTTTAGGATCGATGCCAATGTTAAGTTCACGCTGCCGAAATATTCCAGCCCACTCCCAAACATCCCCAAAAAGAGCCTTGTGCAAGTTAGTCACAAAGGCCCGATCAAAGATAGAATCTAATGTTGGTTTTTTAAGGGTACTAGCCCATATTTGACCTTGGAGTATGTTAGCCGCTTCAAGTTCATTCAATTGCTCACGGGTATCAACATGCTTATGCTTCAGGCCAAGCATATCATCAGGGGAGAGTGGTGTTGCTCCCTCTGGGTTTTCAATCAATGTTGTCACAGAACTATTCCTTAGTATCATTCCAAAGAGCACGGCCACTGGATTCGATAACTTGTTCTTTGATCTGCTTAAGTAGTCGTTTCTGGGCTTTTTCATCAATAGACTGAGCTTCCAAAAACATGTTCTGAGAGTTAGCATCTAGGCTTCGAGAGGCTATTTCTGTCGCCCTATCATCAATGATCTCTTCAATTGGTTTTCTTGGCACCAAAGCATAAGTAAGATCGCAGTTGAGTTGTTCGGCTAAATCTTGAAGTTGGTTTAGCGTTATATTACCTTCAGCCTCTTTGCGTTCGAGAACAGAGATTCGGTTTCGACTTAAGCCCATTCTTTTGCCAAGCTGAGCCCCTGACATCCCAAGTGCCGCTCTGATTGTTCTGATCCACCCCTCTTTAGGTTTTTTTATCTGTTGAACGCCTACTGCCGAATTGGCAATAGTTCTATACTGATGCATCACTGTTTGTTTTACTGTGCTTTTTGGGGAAGTGTGGATAAAATGCATTACTTAGCTCGCTTTCTAGATTTACTTATTAATTTAATTGTAATCTAAAACTGATACATTTCAATATAAACTGTATTTATATATAAATACAGTTTATATATTTTGTAACCTATAACGAGTGCAAATTTTGAATTTAGTATTTGATATTGATTACGTAACGTATTTTTTGTAATCAATATTAGATACACTTATTTGTAAATATACATTTATAAGTTTGCTAAACCTCAATCGCGTAATCTTAAGCTAAGATAAAACAGCTTAAAAATTTATAAATTAAGTTTCATATGTTGAATTTTTTCAATATAAAAGCCCAGTGTTATTATGGTTTTGTAATAAAAATGGTCATCATTGTTGTGACCAAATGGTGGCCAAAAATTTATTTGACCGTTTAATTAGATCAAAATAGGGTTTAAATGGTGTTGTTAATTTTTTTTTAACTGGTTGTTTTTAATGTATTTTATTGATTTTCAATAGCTTATGTATATTTAGCCCTTAAGCCTTCCAAGCTGATAATGCGGGTTCGATTCCCGCAGCCCGCTCCAATTTTACTCTGAATGGATGCGGGTTAGTTGTGTTCAAAATTTAAATTAGGGCTAACTGTATAGCCTTTAGTCATCCTAGTTACATAAGTTGACAATACCGTAATTAGTTGTGCTAAATGTTTATTTAAGCGTGCCACTTTGACACTTCTCTTTGTAAAAAGGCTGTAATTGTAATATACTTTTTATGTGCCACTTTAACACAACCTGGAGATTCTTATGGCTACTGCACTACCTCGTATTACTGCTCGTGTAGACGCTGACACGCAAGAGCTACTTTCACAAGCGGCAGCTATTGCTGGCATGTCTAGTATTAACTCATTTGTACTTAGTGCCGCTTTAGAAAAAGCAAAAACAATTATGGAACGTGAAAGATCTCTTAAATTAAGTCAGAAAGATACAACGGCATTGATGAATGCCTTAGATCAACCCGCAAAACCAAATAATAAATTACAACAAGCTGCCTTACGCTACATGGACAAAAAACAATAATGAACAACACTGTCCAATTAGAAAAAGCTAAGCACGATCGGAACCGCTTTGATTGTGGTATCACTGCGTTAAACAATTACCTAAAAATAATGGCAAGTCAACAAGCTAAAAAAGACAATACTCGTACTTTTGTACTTGAGGATGAACACTGCCCTGAACATATTATCGGCTATTATACATTAACGATGACGCCTATTGATGCAGAGGGCTTGCCAGAAAAATTGCAAAAAAAACATTACAATGTAACGTCTGGTGGCTTAATCGCTAGATTAGCTGTTGACCAAAGATACAACGGTAAAGGTTTTGGAGAGTGGCTTTTAATTGATGCGCTTAGAAAACTATTAGCCGCCAGTGAAACTGTCGCATTTCCCGTTGTCATTGTTGATGCGAAAGATGGTGCGGGGCATTTCTATGAAAAATATGGCTTCACGGCCTTCAAAGATGCAAGTAATAAACTGTTTATAACCATTGCTGATATAAGAGCCAGCATCTCGCTTGGTTAGTGCTAAGGTATTGTCATCTTAACAACCTTAAAGCCAATTGTGCGATAATCTGCTGATGAAAAATTCTAATATCTATGCAGGTTATCGTTATCCTGCACAAATAATCAGCCATGCGGTCTGGCTTTATCATCTTTTACATTGAGCTTTCGAGATATTAAATAATTACTCGTAGCGAGAGGAATTGTTGTCACTTATGAAATGATCCGGCAGTGGTGAAAAAATACGGTGCTATCTATTGTAACAAACTCAAAAAGAATCGCGGTAAACTTGGCGATACCTGGTATTTGGATGAGGTTTTCATCAAAATAAATGGCGTATTACATTATCTTTGGCGAGCAGTCGATCAAGATGGTGACGAGATAAATATTTTGGTTCAGAAACGAAAGAATAAGGCGGCTGCAACGCACTTCTTTAAACGACTATTGAAAGGGCAGGGAGGTTCGCCGTTAAAGGTTGTGACGGATAAACTTGCTAGTTACTCTGCTGCAAAAAAAAGAATTAATACCAAGTGTAGAGCACTCAACTGTTCAGTATGATAATAATGGGTGTGAACTCTCGCATCAGCCTACTCTGCAACAAGAACGACAGATGCGGAAATTCAAATCACAGGGCCAAGCGCAGCGGTTTTTAAGTTGCCACAGGATGGTAAATAATCTGTTTTGTTTTGGTCGTCATTTAATGCAAGCGAAACACTATCGAGCATTCCGTGATCGCTCATTTTCTGAATGGAAGCGGATTAGTTGCGTCCCAAATTTAGATTAAGGCTGATTTAATCGCCTTTAGTCGATCCAAGTAGATAAGTTGATAATACTAAAAGTACCACGTTAATAAAATCTACCCTCGACATTTCATTGAAACAGCAAAGCAAGTTGGATTTGAAACGGCTAAAATCGAAAGTATACTAAGTGAGATTAAAGCTAGCACTGAGCAAATAATTATAGAAATCCAAGCCAGGTTACCAGTAAATTTTCCTAAAAATAGTTCAGAAAGTATATTTTTAGGGATGCTAAAACAGCTTAAAAAGTTATAAATTCAGTTTTTAATATTTGATTTTTTCAACACAACAGCTTTGCTCTTTATGTACAATACCAATAGTTTTTAGTCATAAATGCTTATTTTTTAAAAACTTACTTTAGGTAATACCCCTTTAGGTGTTTACTCACTGCATATTCTGCATAATAAAGTGGTAGCACTATATTTTTTGTTTCCATTGGTGAGGATCCTTGAGTGCCTGTTAACTTGATTGTTTTATGTGGTTGGCATTTTGTTATATAAGACTGTAGCGATTTAGCGCGAGTGCGTTTGCCACTTTTCACTTCGATCGGGATAATATCCCCTTCGGCATTTGTTGCGATAAATTCGATTTCAGCTCTAGCATCCCCCCATGAGAAAGTTGGATCTACTCCGTGTGCAGTGAATTCTTGCTGAACAAAATTTTCTGCAATGTAGCCTTTATATTCAAATTTTTGTTGTTTAATCTCTTTATAACCGACCCCCAACATGTGATTTAATAACCCTACGTCGAAGAGAAATAGTTTCACGATGTTTTCTTTTTTATATGCGGCTAAAGGACTGCGAGGTGCGCCATCTGTAGGATGATTTTTCAATACTAATCGGCATTTTTCTAACCAAGTAATTGCACTTTCAAAATCACTGTATCGAGATTTACGTTCATGTACGCCTTTAAATTTAAATCGTTTTACTGATTCATCCATCACAGAGGCAAGCTGTGATGGAATATTACTAAAAACAGACTCGATCAACCCCGCGTCCGTCTTACCTGAATATTTACCGAAATCTCGCAAGTAACCGGTAATTAAATTTGCATGGATATTATCTACCGCTTCAACACGTTCTAATATGCTTTTATTCTTTAATTCAAACCATTTACTAACGGCTTCAGGCATACCCCCTGTAAAATAATAATCGGTTAATTTGTCAAATAATTTAGCATGGGCAACAGCTGAGTTAGCTTGTGCTTCAAAAGCTTTAATTAATGCAGTCTCTCCTGATGCGAGCAAAAACTCATAGAATGTTAGAGGGCGTAGTTTGTGTTGTTCAACTTTACCGACAGGAAATGAATTTAATAGTCCAATGTTAGAACCACTGGCTGCGACATACATCTTCGGTGCTTTTTCTGCGAAGTACTTAAGTGAGGTTACGGCTTTTTGACATTCACCTATTTCATCCAAAATGAGCAAATCGGTGATAGGGTTAAATGTTTTATTTGTTATCAGTTCAATATTTGAAATAATATCTTCTGGTGTTAGAGATCCAGCAAAAGCTTCTGCCATTTCTGGAGATTCGAGAAAGTCGACACGTAAGACACTATCAAATAGTTCTCCGAATAAATTTTGTAAAAGGTAGGTTTTACCTGTTTGCCGAGCTCCATCTATGAGTAACGGCTTTCGGGTATTTTTTTCTTTCCATTCTAGTAATTTCGCTACTCTTGATCTCTGCATCTCTATTTCTCACTTAATCAATCGACTCACTAATTACACTTTAAAGCGCATAAAAATGCAAGTTTTTACATAATAAAGCGCATTAAAGTGTGGTTTGTGGGGTGGTGACGATATGGCTAATTAGGGGGGGAAGTCCATAACTTAGGCTTTCTTTAATGAACGTCACTATTTCTGATAAATTCTTCATTTAATGATTTTATGGCACTAAAGATATCTAAAATAATTAAATGGTAAATAAACTATATAAATAGGTTTAAAAGTAAACTGATTGGGGATCTGAATAAGCGTACTAACGCAATTTTAGCCTTAAATAATATTTTATATCTTCTTACATATGGCCTCTCTCCTGATAAATTGGGTGAACAATGCTCAATGGTTTGCGACGGTTGTCAGCGCCTCGCTGATGGTGAGCCTAAGAGGCGCCGGCGTTTAACGTCGATGGTGATCTTAACGCGACGGCACTCATTATTGGATGTCAAGGAGTTGATGCTAGGTGTTTTTTGAGTAGGCCCTTATTAACCCCATCGTGTGATTAAAATCGAGGACTTTTTTGAGTGTGAGGCTATCGCGCTTCGTGGGCATCGGTTCGCCATTGATTTGCGCCACTTTCACTATCACATTAGATAGTTTCACCCTAGCGGCTAAAGGGGCATCAAGGCTACTGTCTATATGAGAAAGCATATCCGCCTCATTAGTGATATAAAAACCCTGTTGCAATAAGCGGGCTTTAGCAGAGGCAATCATCTCTAAAAATTGGCATCCCCAACACGGTGTGCTTGAGGTCACATCACGGTGTCTAGCATCGTACGTGCATTTTGATGAGGTGGCTTGCATATAATGGCCATGTTGACACGATAGTGTGACTTGATCACTGATAGAGACGCGATGCGCCTTAAGTACGCCCCCATAAATTGCATTGATGCGGGCTAACTTCTTATCAGATACAGGGGATGGTTGCCTTGATGTGCGCATCAAGCTTGCTTTGTTAATGTTGGGGGGGGATTGCTGATACAGCGCAACGTAAATCGCCTGGCATACCGCTAACGCATTGTCGAACTGTAATTTGACTCGCAGCGCTTCAATGGTTTTGTTTCTAATACGATAGGTGGGGAGGCGAAGCAGTGTCATCTTAGGATGTACTCGAAAGTACTCATCAACGACCTCATCACGGCGAACCTGCTCTGCAAATTTTGCTTTTCTATCTTTCTTGACGCGAATTTGACTGTGCTCACTAATATGTTGTTTACCATCCACTTCATAGGCCCGCTGTAAAGTGGGCTGATAAAAATCAATAGAAAGTAGGTAACCTTTTTCACTTTTTAGCCCTTTAAAGGTTTTCTCTGCTTCTAAACCTAGCTTCCACTCGATATTCAAAAAGGCAATGAACTTCGCTGTCCATGAGCAAGTATGCCCTGCTGCCATGAAACCGCGTTTGCCATTACAGAATTGATGATAAAGGAGCGTAAATTCATGATCTTGATGATCAGTAAAAAGTGGCGCCTCAGCCACCATTCGGACACGTAATGTGATAGACAGATGAAAATAAGGGGGCTGCTTAGCCGCAATAAGAGCGGCAATGTTGGCTTCTATCGTTTCATTGCTATCCACGAGATCATATAAAGCACCATGCGTATTAAAGCGATCCTGTGATTCTGAATATTGACGCACACGTAACGCATTGAGGGTGGTGCCAGAGTGCGGATCGCATGCGGAGCATGGGGTCGATGTTTTATATTTCACTAAGAATTTTTGCAGTGCATAGGCCGTCTTTTGTGGGAGGGCACCATGCTTAGGGCAAGAGAGCGTCAATAGCGCCCCATTGGGGATGAAGTCTTGGCGGCTTGTTAAGTTTGATTTGAGCACGTCAATCTTAAGGGGATAACCGGCTTTTTTAAAGGCCCGTTCAAGATAAGCTGGCGTGTATTTTCTCAGTGCGTCAGCACCGCATTGACGACAACTATTACTCGTTATTTGGGTTAAAAAAGAGGCGTGTGGGATCTGTTTTACTTTGTCTGGGTGCCTCTTACAGCACAGGATAAATTTTGACTGGGGTAAGGGGGATAAAAAGCGCTGTTTAAACACGAGTGCATTGAATCGTTGATGTGATGGGGTAGGTGAGAGCTGCCAGTTTGATAGGGCAGTGATGAGGGCATCAAAGTCAGCCAGTGTTGGCATGGCGGTTATGCTCGGAATAGGGAAGTTTCGCTGGCGTATACAGGCGTGTTTGGCGGCGAATTCAGGTGTGATCCAATGACGCTGGCCACAGCGGACACAGGTATGAATGCAACTGACCCTTTGGCCTTGGTAGGTGGCGTTATCAATGTGAAAATGAGGCACGTTGGCTTGTACCGCCTCAAGGTCTGCATTATCAAGTGGACGAGGTGGCAGGACAGTGCAATGCGGGCAAACCAGTGATGTTGCCGCCTTAACATGCGCTTTAATGGTCGACACCGAATGTGAGCTTAACGCTTGGCACTGGGTGCAACGCAGCGCTAGTTTGTTTTTTTCTTTGACGTCGCAAGAAAGGGCTCTCGGCTCATGCTCACTGAGCACAAAGCGGGGGGCTGGGAGTGTGGTAATGAGTTGCACAATGTCGCTGAGCAAGGACGTTGTAACAGTAAATTTTCTCTTTTTTTGAGGTGACGCTGGTGGGGTTTGCATTGGCTCCGTGGTGAATATTGTCATGAGTAACCTCTCTATTAAGTGGATTGTTAAGTGAGTGTCACTCAGTCTAGAGGGGTTAATTTTATTTATCAAGCTATTGATTTTTAAGGTTTAATTGTAAATTTCTTGATGGGGGTAATGTGTCTCAAAAGCGGTTTTTTAGTGTGAGTATTGTCTCTGCTATGTGAGAGAAGGTGATAAGTGCTTGTTTATATTTGCTTAAAAAAAAGTAAAATAAAGGCACCAATAGGGCAGCAGTATTCGTGAATTATTTTTAGCTGTCATGCTAGGAGCGACTGATTAAATACTTCGAGGGATACCTTAAATCCAATGGTAAAAAGTTTATTGCGTTATGATAGCTATCTTCGGTGTACCTCTTAAACTGATGATTGGTTTTCTTGATAGTACTGGTTGCATTTGATCCCAGTCTTTATCTTTTTCGCTCATCGGTGCGCTTTCATCGTACTTGTTAAGTCACTCTTGTGATCTTGATTTAGTCATTAATTAAACCTCATCGTTTTTTATTCTATTTGGTATGGGCAATACGAACATAAGATTGAATTCATCACGAGGCTTTTTTCAGATCATCATTAAAGGTTGTGCCCCTTTCCGAGATAGATCTGAAAATTAATAAGGCCAGCTGTAAGCCTAGAGCTGACATTAAATAAGTTGATGATCTGCCTCGCTTCGGGCCGTTAGTGACTTAAGTTTTTCTTAGCAATTCTTATTTCATTTAAGGATTCTTAAATGAAATAAGAATTGCTAAGAAAAGGTGTGTGTGCCGAGTAAACTTGGTTACAAATATATAGGTTTGTAACGTGCTTTTTTGAGGGCTAGAGTCAAACTTATAAGGCGGAACGGGGCACATACAAGATGGGAAACATCATCGTCATTTACAATCGAAATGAGTGGTGTGATCGCTATGTGACTGCTTTCTGATATGTGAAATGAATAATATTTTTTAGCGATATACTTACTAATAATTTAATGGAATTAATTTGAGGTATGTGATGAAGGAATTCAAGCTGATAGATGTTTTAGATAAAGCATTTAACAACGCATGGTTGCCCTTAGTTCAAGATCCATCAAAAAAAGAAATCCCAATAATTTTTGACTCACAGAAAATGCGTTTATATTTTATTGAAATATATAAACAGTTATACGCAAAATCAGGTGGTGATAAGAGTTTTATGATCCACTGGTTTAATGATCTAAATAAAGCGTTTAATTGCACTCCAATTGATGCATGCAAAACTGAAGCTGGATTATTGACAGTAAAAAAATACTTTGAATCAAATCGGTAAAATAAGAAAAATACTTAACTAACCTTATCGGCTACTTCACATGTCGGGCATTGCGACTTAGCCTCTAGGCGCTTCAGGGCACATAGCACCATAGAAATTATGTGCTACTTTGAAGTATGTAACGTCAGCTGTTCCGACAGGCCGTGTAAAAACTATTGATCACCTTTTGGTCTAAGCACGAGGTACTTATGATCAAACAATCTTAGCCAGCGATCCAACTTCGAGGCCAATTTTAGTATAATAATGTGGTAAGCCAAACCAGAGGAAATCTGATATGTCTCACCATATTAAAGGTCAATCAAGACACCAATCGACACTCTTCCCAGAAGCAATAGATGACTTTGTTACCCAAGATAATTCAGTTCGAGTAATCGATACGTTTGTCGACCATCTTGATTTACTCACGCTGGGTTTTGATAGCGTTAACCCAAAGCTAACCGGCCGACCAGGCTACCATCCTGCCACCATGTTGAAACTCTATATTTACGGTTACTTAAATCGTATTCAATCATCTCGCCGCTTAGAAAAAGAAAGCCATCGCAACGTTGAATTGATGTGGTTGCTTGAACGTTTAAGACCTGACTTTAAAACCATCGCCAACTTTAGGAAAGATAATGGCAAGGGGATTAAAAATGTCTGCCGCCAGTTTGTTGAGTTATGTCGTCAACTCAACATGTTTGAGGATTCAGTGTTCGCTATCGATGGCAGTAAATTTAAGGCCGTTAATAATAAATCTAAAAATTATACACCCACCAAAGTTCAAGCGCATATCGAGCGAATAGAAAAGAGTATTCAACAATACTTAAACCAAATGGATACAAAAGATGGGGATGAGAAGGATATCGGTACGACGGTATCACCTTCGAAATTAGCATGGCTTGAGGCGCGTTTAATAGAGCTTAAAGCAATTGAAAAAGAAGTGAATGAACACCCAGACAAGCAAGTATCACAAACCGACCCTGATGCAAGGTTAATGAAAACGCAAAGTTGGGAAAGGCAGGTATGTTATAACGTGCAAAGCGCGGTGGATAGTAAGCATCACTTGATTGTTGAACACGATGTTACTATGACAACAGATAAAGGACAGCTTACCTTAGTGGCAGAGCAAGTCCAAAAAACACTAGGCAAACAAGACATCACCATCATCGCCGACAAGGGCTACTTTAGTCGCAACGATATTAAAGCCACACAAGACTTAGGCATGACAGCAAATGTGCCACAAACTGATACCTCTGGCTCAGAAAAGAAAGGCATATTCAATAAGTCGCTGTTTAAATACGATAAAGACAAAGACCTTTATATTTGCCCCGCGGGTGAGGAATTATCGCATCGACGTAACGTAACTGAACGCGGTCTTGAGCAAAAGGTTTACGTTAATTTTTATGCTTGCCGAGATTGTAATATCAGAGATAAATGCACGAAATCAGCGAAAGAGGCAAGGAAAATGAGACGCTGGATTCACGAAGAAGAGATAGATGCGATGCAACAGCGGCTCGATGATAATCCCGAGATATCGGTGCTAAGAAGACAAACCGTGGAGCATCCGTTTGGTACGATTAAGATGTGGATGGGCGCGACGCACTTCTTAATGAAGCGCAAAAAGAATGTGAGTATCGAAATGAGCCTGCATGTGCTGGCTTACAACATGAAACGAATGATGAACATAATGGGAACGACTGGGTTAATGGCAGCTATCAGGCAATAAGGAGGCACATATCCTAAACTCGAGCTATAAAATAGCCTCAAAACGTCACGTTCATCATTATTGGCTGACTATAACAGTGCAAAAAGGGTATACCGCCCTAATGATAATAATTAAGGACAAAGTTGATTTGGAACGTTGAGCCTCTCACACAACAAAGGTTGACGGTTGAATTCCGAGTTTTTACACGGCCTGCCGACAAAGCGGACATTACTGGCAAGTCGCTAATAAGATGGTCCGCCTCACCCTAGTCTAAACTTAGGGCAAATTACTCAAGAGGAGAATCATCATGTCTGATATTAATATTTTAGGAATTGATATAGGTAAATCTACTTTTCATCTTGTTGGCCACGACGCATCAGGAAAAGAAGTTTGTCGTAAGAAGCTAAGCCGTTCAAAACTAATTCATTACCTATCTACATTAACTACAACAACCGTTGCAATGGAGTCGTGCGGAGGAGCACATTGGTTGGCGAGAAAGTGCCAAGCATTTGGCCATTCAACAAAACTTATCCCTCCCCAATACGTTAAACCATATGTTAAAACGAATAAAAATGACTTCATAGATGCTGATGCTATCGCTGAAGCAGCTTCTCGCCCTTCAATGCGTTTTGTTAGTGTGAAAACTGAGGCATCTCAAGTTATATCTGTTATCCAACGAATACGTTCAAGTTACCTGAAGGACAGAACCGCTTGTATGTCTCGTATAGGCTCTGTTTTACTAGAGTTTGGTATGAGCTTTCCTAGATCTCACTCCAAAATGAAGAGTTTATTTCAATGGTTGGCTGAATATGGCGAACCAATACCACCAATGCTTCTTCGAGAGTTAAGAGAGCACCATGGCTTTTATTTGAAACTTAATGAGCTTATTTCACTGCAAGATAAAAAACTTAAACAATTAGTGGAAAATGATGAATTAGCCCAACTACTCAAAACTATCCCAGGAGTCGGAACACTCACAGCAAGTCGTTGTATGTCTGATATCAGTAATGCTTCCGATTTCAAAAATGGGAGGCATTTAGCTGCTTGGGTAGGATTAGTTCCACGGCAATTTTCAACAGGCGGAAAAACAACATTGCTCGGTATAAGTAAACGAGGGAACAAGGGATTACGAGAGCTATTTATTCATGGAGCCAGAGCAGTACTAGTCAGGCCAGAAAAAGCAGTAGCTGTATTTGGCAATTGGCTATTCGAGTTATTATCACGAAAACCATTTAATGTTGTAGTCGTTGCACTGGCAAATAAACTTGCACGCATAGCATGGGCAGTACTTTCAAGTAAACAAGCATTTGAAGTTAGAGTGTAACCAGGATTTGCAAATGATGATAAAGATGATAAAACGGTTAGACCACTGGATTGAAGACCTGTGGGGCGAAACAGCACCTTATTAAAGTATGCTTAGTCGCTTTTGAGGACAATCTAGCGCGGATCTCATCGTGGAGCTGGGGCTAATTTATTGGCAGCCTGCAAAGACTCCGAATACATTAGCGCAAACCAACTACGTTATCGATATTATTACTTGCAATATCGAGGCGGACCATACAATTCGCCCCCAAGCCGACTTACAGCGACCCTAATTAACTCACCCGCAGAATAAAATTAATAATAGAGACAACATGAGCATTTAGGTATTTGGTCTTGGAAAAGAAGCGAAATGAGAATATGATATAAATCATAAATTAATCACCTTGTTATGATTATTTTAAGTTTTTGCTTTTAAAGCTTATTTTAAAGGTTTACGGTTTGTTTTAGGTGTTTTGTGATTATTTTATAATGGACCGCTATTTTTACTATGAAAAATGGCTATTTACCATAATAGTCATTTTGTGCATGAGACTTTCACTAACAGTTTTCCAATTCAAAGTTTTGCTATAAATAGTCCATAACATTAAGTTGGTTTTTACGAACGTTTCCGTGATATTTTATTGGTAGCATATGCAACAGAACAAGTGCGAAATATTTTGTATATAAAGCTGTTAGCTATCTGTTTTATCGACCCGAAGGAGTATGTTATGCAAGAAAGTTTTATAAATGCTATTCATTCCAAGAATAAAATTAAAGTTACGTTTTATTCTAAGGAAGATGGAAGAAATCTAATACGCTTGTGTGCGCCAATGGACTTTGGCCCCTGTCGACGAGCTCATAATAAATCTGACCGTTTTCATATGTGGGATTACGAAAGTGATCAAAAAAAACATGTTCTAGGTCTTTTACCTGAGCAAGTTGTAAGTATTGAAGTGCAGGCAGGTAGTTTTCAACCTAGTGAGTTTGTAACTTGGAAAACAAATTGGTTTGTTGCTCGAGATTGGGGCTTACATTCATAATATATAGCCATACAAGGGACTATGGTGCTTTATTTACCATAAGACCCCTAAACGACATTCTAAAAGGCTGCCAATCGGTGGCTTTTTTATTCCTTCCAAATGATTACACTGTAACTTTTCTAGTAAAGTAAATCTGTTTTTTAAAATATTTATGGTAAAATAACCTATCATATATGATAGGTGTTTATTAAATGGTTTGGAAAGTTGATTTTTACACAGGTGTAGAAGATGACATATTATCTATGCCGCCTAAGATTCAAGCTCGAATGATTAAGTTACTTGAATTAATAGAGTTGCATGGTGCAAATTTAGGGCCTCCTCATACTGACTCTATGGGAGATGGTCTTTTTGAAATAAGAGCGAAAGGTCAAGAAGGTATTGGTCGTGGATTGTTTTGTTATTTAAAAGGAAAACACATTCTCGTGTTAAGAGCTTTTGTTAAAAAATCAAATAAGACGCCCAAAAAAGAAATTGAGTTAGCACGCAATAGAATGAAGGAGGTAAAGTAATGAGTTTATCTAAATTAAAACAGAAAGCATTTCAGAACCTAGAAGTAAAAGAAGCTTATGATGATCTTGGAGCTGAATTTGAGCTTATTAGCTCTCTTATTACAATGAGAGAACAATCAGGATTAACTCAAGACCAGGTTGCAGAAAAGATGGGAACTAAGTCTCCTAATATTTCTCGTTTGGAGTCAGGGAGATCAAACCCAAGCCTCAAAACATTAGTTAGTTATGCTCAAGCATGTGGGTTTAAATTAAACCTAGGCTTTAAGCACGCTTAATTATTAATACATTTCATGTGTTTAAAGGCTACTAATCGGTGGCCTTTTCTTTTTTACAGTTCTAAAGTTACAGTGTAACTAGTAGTTTTGATTTCCTCCAACTTAATTTACAAATCACTCCATAGCTGCGATCTGAGTTGTTTTAATAATAGAAAGACAATCTAAGGGGAGGTTTTTTAAACGTCTCAAAAATCGATTTTCAGGGACAACTTTGAAGTTAATACCGGCTATTTAACATAAGCGTCATTTTGTGCACCTCTTACTTTATTAACCTAACATTCCATAAATTGACTTAAAATTTTATTTTTGGATTTATCACCTCAACTAAAAGTAAAAACAGTTCAATAATCAAGCAATAAAAAAAATTAATTATCTGTAATTGTATTGATTGAAAGTTTTTTCCCTAACCACTCTTTCGCTCGACTCATAAAACAACTCTTAGAATGCGATTTTAGTGCCTTATAATCGCGATTTAAGTGGTTTTTAATCTGTTGATTTTAAAGGGGTTAATAAATTTCATTTAATATGTTTAGTTGTGTAATCTGGGGCTATTATTAATTCGGAGAATGTTATGAAACAGGAAAATAAATCTTTTAGAGAGCAGGACTTTTCACAACAATCATTTCAAGAAGCTATTTTTGAAAACTGTCAATTTTACCTTTGTAATTTTAGCCATGCAGACTTAAGAGATGCACAATTTATAAATTGTAAATTTATCGAAGCCGGAGAAAATACAGGGTGTCAATTTGACTATGCTGATTTACGTGATGCTTCTTTCAAAGAATGCAGGTTAGGAATGGCTAATTTTCAAGGAGCTAATGGTTTTGGGTGCGAATTTAGAGAGTGTGATTTACAAGGGGCAAGCTTTATAAGAACCAGCTTTATAAACCAAATTTCCCACAAAAGTTACTTTTGCTCTGTATATATCACTGGTTGTAATTTGTCTTATACAAATTTTGAAAAGCAATGCATTGAAAAGTGTGATTTATTTGAAAATCGTTGGGTAGGAGCAAATTTACGAAATACTTCTTTTAAGGGATCTGATTTAAGTCGAGGAGATTTTTCTTCAGATAGTTGGGGACAGTTTGATATGCAATATTGTGATCTCAGTAATTGTGAATTACATGGTTTAGATCCCCGCCGTGTTAATTTAAATGGAGTGAAAATTTGTGATTGGCAACAAGAGCAACTATTAGAGCCTCTCGGTGTTGTTGTTTTACCAAGTTAATCATTACCATATGGTATGTATTTACCATAACACCCGTTTTACGAAAGAAAAAAGCTACAAAAAAAAGCTACCTAAGTGGTTAATGCCGATCAGTTAAGAAAAATTAGTTGATTTTTAGCTGAAGAAGATCAAAATCCTATGACTCAAAAGGTCATGGGATTTTTTATGGAACTTTCAGAGGCACTCGCTTGCACTTCGATTAATCGTCTTACCGAATTTTCTTCTTTGTCAGATATCTTAGAGCCAGACATTATTGAATCTTGCCTACAGTCCAATGGCGTCGCTACGTTAAGAAAACGAAAGCTCCCTATGGATGCCATGGTCTGGGCTGTTGTAGGCATGCCACTTTTTAGAACTGAGTCTGTCCGTCAGCTTATTAACAAACTCGATATCGTATTACCTCAAGAGGTCGACTACGTCGCAAGAAGTGCGGTAACACAAGCCCGCAAAAAGCTAGGGAGTAATGTCGTTAAAGATGTATTTAATCAAACGGCTACCACTTGGCATAAACATGCTGAGCATCCTCAATAGTGCGGACTCAATTTATACGGCATTGATAGTGTCGTTTGGCGTACACCAGACACAAAAGAAAATAGTGCCGCAGTCGCCAAAAACACTTAGCTGCTACACACTAAAAACTCAATTTAAATTAAACAATAACTGATTAATATTGAAATAAAGAAATATTTTATGCGGGAATAGAAATGGAGTTTATCCTAAAATGAGAATTATAAACTTAGGTAAGTAACTCGTCACACGATTAGATGATAGTGTGACGAGTTTAAATTAATAATTTAAAGCATAGCTCAATCCTAGTGTGGTTCCTGAGGCAGGTAAACGGTTCATATCTGCGTAAGTTGTCTGATGATAGACGGTTAAATAATCTTTATTAAGTAAATTATAAATACCGTATGATACTCGCCCTACAGGTAGTTTCACTTGACCTAATAAATCTAAAGTCATATAACCAGTAACTGGTAATGCACTCGAGCCAGGGTCTTTTTGTTGATCTTTAAAGGCCCTGTCATCACCTGCAATTGCCAATGCTTGTAAGCGTATATTGCTACCTCCATTAAAGAAATATTGAGCAAATGCAGTGCCTTTGAGTGGTGTTAGTCGCACTGCTGAAAGCTCTAACCAATCTCCATCATTATAATACTGACCTCGAGTATAAGCCGCTGTCCCGCCAATCTGCCATTGATCAGTAAGATTGTGTGTAATTGATCCTTCTAATCCATAAATTCGTTCATCTGTATCGATAACCTCTACTGTATAGCTATTAGTAAAGCGCACAACTTTATCAGATTCATTATAAAAACTACTTAATCTTGCTGCAGTAGCGCCATGTTTACCTTGCCATCCGAATTCAAAGTTATTAGTAGTAATAGGCTGTACGTTATTTGAATTAACTACAAATCCTGCCATTACATCACGCAAAGCCCTTTGTATGTCTGCTGTTGTAAATCCTTGGGAAAAGTTAGCAAAAATTTGATCATTTGAAGTGATCTGATAACTAGCGCCTAAATTAAATAGAAACTTATCATGCTCTGTATTTCCTTCTTCTACCGTACCAGCATCATAATTAGTTGTAGAGTCATTGACGTAATATTCTTCTAGCATTTGTTCATAAATAGGAATAAAAGCGTCAGTTTTAGCTTTAAGGTTTTGATAACGAACACCTGCGCTTGTATGCCATTTATCTGTTAAATCTATATCGCCATTAATAAAAACCCCTAATTTATCGGTGGTAGTTACAGGTCCTCCATTATATGAGAGTCCATTTGATTGAGAGCTCAATCCATTGCTAGCAAAAAAATCACCAAAGTCTTGGCCATAATATATTTGTTCGCTTTTCTCTCTTTCAAAATCAGCACCGTAGCTCAGTAGTATTTCTCGGCCTCCAAGGTCTGTTTCTGTTTGCATCACTGCTCGTACGCCAATAACTTCGACTTGAGCTTCTGATTGTGTAATGAAATATGGGTTACCTGAGCTGTAGGCTGCATAACCATCTTGTCCTATTACTGTTTTAACTGAAGGATAAAACCGATCTTTTTCATTTCTATAGTATCCAGTAACACTTAAGTTTGAACCTATAAAGTCATCATGATTATAATTTAAGTTGACAGATACCTTCGTTGTTTGAGGTTCATTTTCTATGGTCGCTCCATCAATCGCATCTAAAGAAGGAGCTACACCATATAATACGGCTAAATTATCACCATAATCTGGACCATAGTCGGTATCTTGTTGATCATTATAATAAGTCACTGCTAAGTTAATGGTCTGACTATCTGTTAAGTTAACTCCTATACTGCCATTAAGGCTTAAAGAGTTAGTATCCTGTTGATCCGTTTGGTTTACATCTGGACTTATACGATCACCATCACTATCGAACTTACCTCCTTTACTGTCATAATCAATATCTAAGCGTCCGTACCATACTTCTCCGCCATAACCTAAAGTTTGGCCTACATGATAACCTAGAGATTCTGAGTTAAATTCTCGATTGCTACTGGTACCAACTCTGGTTTCCATAAATGAGCCATAATTATTGAATGATTTAGTAACAAGGTTAATGAGACCTCCTGATGCACCGGCACCATAGATACTTGTCGCACCAGAAATGACTTCAACACGCTCAAGTTGTTCAGGATCAATACTATTAAGCTCTCGAGATAAACTACGAGAACTGCTCAAAGGTACGCCATTGAGAAGATATTGTACTGGCCGACCATGCATCGTCGTTCCATAATTACTTGTTGATCCACTACTTGCTCCTAAACTAGGGATCAGTTGGGCTAATATATCTCCAACCGTACGGTCGCCCGTTGCTTGCATTTGCAACTCATCTTCAGTTATTACTTGCGTAACAGAAGGCATTTCACTAATTTTTTGTGCTAATACAGTACCTGTTTTTGCACTAGCTTTGACCAAAACAGTATCTAGCGTTGTATTCTTACGAGATGATCCTGTAGCGGGTTCATCAATAGTATTGGTATCAGCATATGATTGCTGAGTCATACAAAGGATAATAAAGGATATGGCAAGTTGATGGTTATTTTTCATATTTACTTCACTGTAGTTAGGTAGCCGTATAATTTATCTTTGGCTAATTTAGTTGTACATCCGGTGTATTGTTAGTTGAATGCGCCAAACGATAATGATTATCAGTATTATATTCTTAAATAAAACTAATGACAATGATTATCAGTTCTATTAACATTGGGGTTAATTGATAGTGGTTGTTATTTAGATTTGTGTGTTAAAGGAATAAAATGCAAGCAATGGTGGTTTTATCTTGTTGGGTATTAGGATCGTTGCAAGGAGCAACTTTAATTTTAGTTCCTGAGATGATGTTACAAGGCGAACTGACTGCGCTAGAATTAGCATTACCCTTATCTCTAGGCACATTTGTTTTTATGTGTTTTTCTGGTTATTGGGGAAAGAGAATAGATTTAAAAGTGTCTAAACATCAACCTCTAATTTCTGTTATTCGTTGGGCATTATTAGGTTTCTTAATTTCACAAATAAGTTTTATTTTATTATTAGATTTTTCTCATCTTCAAGGCTTATCTCTTGTCACCGCATTATGTTTTAGTCGAGTAATACATGGTGTTTTTTGTAGTGCACTTATCCCAACCGCACAATTAACCCTTTCTAAGAATGATCACAAAGGCGATAAGTTGGTGTGGACGAGTATTGCTACCAATACAGGTCGATTAACTGCACCACTTTTAACTTTCATTCCTCTTAACATTAATTATTTTAGCCTCTGGTTTATTGCCATTATTACATTCTTTTCTTTGCTCCTTGCCTGGCACCACAATGAAACGTCTATGGGCTATATTAATCCTCCAACTTCACCTAAAAGTCGGGTAATAGAAGACAAATTTACTTTATTTAGTAATCCATTATTGATCGCAACATGTATTGCAGGTGTCTTAATCTCTCTATTTTCATCACAGTTACAATTTAGTCTAGGTCCGTTGTTATTAGCTAGATTTGAAAATATTCAATTAGTCAGTGAGATGACTGCAACTCTATTATTTGCTGCAAGTGTTAGTGCATTAATCTCCTTGTTTATTTTATATCGCCCCCTTAGCCGATATCCTAAATTATTTTTAACCGTCATCGCATCTAGTCTTATCATCGGCAGTATTTTATTTATGGTTCAAGAATATCTTATTTTAGCCGTTGTATTAATTAGTTCATCTTTATCAATGGCTCCTACTTGGTATACATCATTAGCACTACATGCAAGCCACAATAACAAAGGGCGTACTTCTGCTGCAATATCTCAAGGACATACTTTAGGGAGTGTATTGGGTGCATTGATGGGCGGCTTATTGTTTGTATTAAGCGAACAAATTTTATTGTTTAGCTTTCTTTTCTTGATGCTGATGATTTTATTCTCTTGGGGAATGATCAGTTTCCAAGATGAAAAACTAGATGATCAGGTATTGCTTACTAAAAAGCTTAATTAAGATTGGAAAAAACATAACGGGTAGAGCCTTACTTTCTACTACTTTGAATTATTACATTTACTTTTATTAAACGGAATTATCTATGAAACAGACTAAATCAAATAAAATTAGATTTATGTTAAACCCTATTATCATCGCAATGTTAGGTGTGCCATTACAATCACAAGCAGCAGATGAGGAATATGGAATGGTAGTCACTGCAAATAGAACACCGCAAAGTATTAGTGATATTGCCGCAACAGTTTTAGTGATTGAAGAAGAACAAATTGCAGAACAAGCTCAGTCAGGAGTTGAGTTTAAAGATATTCTTGCTAACTTAATTCCAAGCATCGATGTTGGGAGTCAGTCTCGTTCAAATGCAGGACAAAATATGCGAGGTCGTTCTGCCTTAGTAATGATCGATGGTATTTCATTAAATTCAACTCGCTCTGTGAGTCGTCAGTTTGATTCTATCAATCCATTCAACATCGCTCGAATCGAAGTCATATCTGGTGCATCAGCTATGTATGGTGGTGGAAGCACAGGTGGTATTATTAATATTATTACTAAAAAAGGTAATGAGGATGGAGATGGCGTTCACACAGAAACATGGGTTGGTGCTCAATCGGGGTTTAATAATAGTGAAGATTTACAGTATCAAGTTGCACAATCGATTTCTGTTAATAAAGATAAATTAGATGCACGTTTAGCTATTTCATACGATCAAACTGGTGGGACGTACGACTCAAATGGCGACATGGTTATACAAGATGCGACGCAAACTAGTTCTCAATATGTTTCTCAATTAGATGTGATGGGAAGCCTTGGTTATGACATCACAGATACGAAACGTATTGAATTCACAGCACAGTTTTATGATAGTGGCCAAGATAGTGATTACGGTATCGATTATGGTGCATCTTATGGTAATTATTTTAATAATGATGAAATCAATATGGTGGAAGGTTATTCTAATAATGACCAAGCTAAAACGACTAGATACATGTTAGCTGCAAATTATATTGATAGTGATTTTTATAATCAAACCATGAACCTGCAATTTTTTACCCGTTATGAATCATTACGGTTTAACCCTTTTTATGCAGGAACATTAAGTGCCTCTGAACAAAATACAACAGTGATTGGTTCTAAGTTAGTATTTACAGCGCAACCAACAGATAGTTTGAACTTAGTTTATGGTGCTGATGCTGAACTTGAAAAATTTGATGCGACACAAACCTATTACAATACAACCATTGCGGCTCTTTCAAATGGTCTTGTCATGGAACCCGTTGGTTCAACTGGTCGTTATCCTGACCTTGAAACTGCTTATTTAGCTGCTTTTCTACAGGCAGAGTATGAAATTAATGATGCATTGAGTGTTAATGCAGGGGCTCGTTATCAATATACGCACACCAAGGTGGGAGACTTTGTTGATAAAGATCAGCAATATGCCATGTTAGCAGGTGACCCAACTAATTATGATGCGATCGAAGGTGGAAGTAATAATTACGGCAATGCCTTATTTAATGCGGGTATCTTGTATAAATTAACTGATCAACAACAAGTTTGGCTTAACTTTTCTCAAGGCTTTGATGTTCCGGACAGTACTAAGTACTATGGCTCTGGTACGTATAATGCTGATGGCTCGGTGGCGAGTAGTGTTAATGTGTCCGATAACCCGTTGGAAGGTATTAAAACAAATTCAGCAGAGTTAGGTTGGCGTTTAAATAATGAAAATGTATCTACTCAATTAACTGCATATTATTCATTGTCTGATAAAAAAATAGAAGTTCAGGATGATTACTCCATTGATATGGTCGACGATAAAGTACGCATTTATGGTTTAGAGACTCAACTTGATTATTACTTAAGCGATGAGTTGCTTATTGGTGGTAATTTCAGTTATATCGTAAGTGAAAGTAAATCAGGTGGGGAATGGAAAAATTTAGAAGCCACTGCAGCTAGCCCTTCAAAATTAACTGCTTATATTGCTTGGCAAAAAGAGCAATTTAATACACGCCTTCAAACAACCCAAATGCTTGATTATAAAGATGGCGATGATAATAAATTGGAAGGTTATAACACTGTTGACTTGTTAACTGGTATTCGACTACCTGTTGGTAGTCTTAGTTTAGGTATCACTAATTTATTAAACTCTGAATATCAAACATTGTGGTCACAACGAGCGACTTATTATTATGGTGGTTCAGTTAATTCAAACTTATTTAACTTTGAAGGCCAAGGTCGCACATATTCTGCCAACTATAGCGTGAAATTTTAATGTCTAATATTTTGTTAACCGTTAATAAATTAACTTGTCGTTTAGGTGGCAAGTTAATTCTAGATGATATCTCGTGTGAATTTTTGCAGGGTAAAGTAACCGCTTTAATTGGCCCAAATGGCTCAGGAAAAAGTACTTTACTGAAGTTAATTGCAGGATTAGAAAAACCAATCGCTGGGGATATTCGCCTAATAGATAAAGTAATATCGAAATATTCTCGAGCTGATTTAGCGCTTAAGTTAGCAATGTTGCCACAACGTCATAGCACTCCTGTTGGTTTGACTGTAGCTGACCTCGTAGAATTTGGTCGTCATCCCCATCGTCTTTGGTTTGCTCCTCTAACTAAAAAAGATCAACAAAAAATGGATTGGGCAATGCAAGAGGCAGGTGTGGCAGAATTTGCAGATCTTACTATTGAAACACTTTCAGGAGGAGAAGTTCAACGTTGTTGGTTAGCAATGGTGTTAGCACAAGATACAGATATTGTCTTATTAGATGAACCTACCTCATGGCTAGATATTGGCCATCAAGTGGAATTGTTACATATAGTTAAGCGTTTAAATGAGCAGTATGGAAAAACTATTATTTGGGTATTACACGATCTAAATCATGCTCAAGAGTTTAGTCATCACGCTGTTATGTTAGAAAAAGGTAGAGTGATTGCAGCTGGTAATATAGATGAAGTTTTGACTGCTGAACGTGTTTCACAGGTTTATAATACTTCGGTTGCTCGTGTTGAAGTTGAAGGTCAAACCTTACTTTGGCCTAGAACTAGAATTGAACCCATATTAGCTGAACAGGGGGAAGACTAATGTTAAATTGGTCTCGATTCTTGCTTATTACTATTGCCTTTTTGTTCACGATGAATGTCTCTAGTCAAGAAATACAGAAACAAGAGAGCGATACATTACCACTTTCATTGCCTACTAGTTTAAAAGAGACGCCTCGGGTTGTTGCTTTAAATTGGTCTGCGGCTGAAATGTTATTGTCACTGGGTATTAAACCTACTGCATTAGCTTCAATTAATGGCTATAAAAAGTGGCAATCAAACCATCCTATAATACCTGATGGTGTAGTTGAAGTAGGTAATAGAGCCTTTCCAAGCTTGCCTGTTATATTAGAGCAACACCCCGATCTTATTATTGGTTATCCATTCCGTCATGCGCGTTTATTGGGCGAATTAAATAACATTGCACCTACCTTATTGCTGCAACAGTTCGCTCGCTTTAATCAAGTTGATTATCGTTACATGGATCAGATGCGAATTAACTATTTACTACTTGCTAAAAAATTAGGTAAAGCAGATTTAGCACAAAAACAATTATTTGAAATGGATAATGAATTAATACGCCTACGTCAGGTTTTAATCGATGCTGGTTTAGAGGGTAAAAAAGTAGCTTACGGTAAATTTGTCGGAATGGGTTATGGCTTACGTGTTTTTTCTAAACAAAGCTTGGCTGCTTCAGTCATTGTTAAGTTAGGTTTGCATTATGAATGGGATATTACTTTACCCGGAAAAGACTTCACTCATTTACAACTAGAGCAAATAAAAATGCTACAGAATACTGCTCTCATTTTAGTACAGGAAACTTCCGGTAAAGGTGAGCGTATGATGAATTCACCTCTTTGGAAACAACATCAATTTGTAAAAAATGATGATATTTATGTCGTACCTCCCTTATGGAGTTTTGGAGGACCTGTTTCAGTGATTCGCATGGCTCGTGCTTTTACTAAGGTTTTAATGGAGAAAAAGAATGCTCTATAAACTACCTAAAGCAATGCTACATCGTGGTTTTTTTTGGCCTGTTTTAATCCTTTTAAGTGTAATAATTTTAATGCTCGATTGGCAAAGTTATCAACAGTCTGTATTAGATAATGACTATACGATGACTTATTTTTATCAACTCTTATTGCCGACTCTGCTAATGGCAATACTGTGTGGCTCATTGCTTGCACAATCCGGTGTAATTGTTCAAACAGCGCTAGGTAATGGATTTGCATCTCCCTCAACAATAGGTATCAGTTCAGGTGCATTATTGGGAGCGATGGTGATTAACTTAGTGGTTGATGATCCAAGTATTTGGCAAGTTTGGTCATCTGCATTTTCCTTTGCGTTGGCCATTGCTATGCTGATTTTATTATTATCACAAGTGATTGGTGGTAGTAAGTTACAGCTTATCTTAATCGGTATGGCGATGAGTTTAGCTGTGGGGGCTCTATCATCCGCTATCATGATTTATGCAGAACAACGTATGGATGGTTTATTTCTTTGGGGAAGTGGCAATATTGGGCAAAGTGATGACCAATTAATTAGTCTTGTTTTATTACCCTCGTTACTACTACTCTCACTGCCTTTATTATGTCATCGACAATTAGATATGTTGAGCTTAGGAGATGATAGTGCCAATGTCATTGGTTTATCCGTTCGTCGATGGCGTATTGCTTTATTATTGCTCGCTGTTTTACAAGCATCATTAGTAACCGCAATGGTTGGTGTATTAGGATTTATTGGTTTAATGGGCCCTCATCTTGCGCGTATGCTTGGGTTTAACAAAACACGAAAACAACTTATTTTTGCTAGTTTAATTGGTGCATTATTAGTTATTGTAGCGGAGTTGTTTTCTCGCTCATTACCCGTTTCTGGCTTTCGTTTACCCACTGGGGTTTTAACCGTATTATTGGGTATGCCATTCTTTTTATACTTATTAACCCGTAAAAAAGGTGCAATGAGTATGGCTATGCAAGAAAATGGTTTTGGACTTTCTGCTCTAATTAAATTACCAAAGCTATTTGCAATTTCAATTCCAGCCTGCTTTGTTGTATTGACGGTTATGTATTATTGGCCGAACGAAGTTACTTTTGAATTTACAATTTGGCGTATGGTTGTTGCGATAATGGCGGGCTTTGCTTTAGGAATGGCGGGTTGTGCGTTACAGGCTTTATTTCGTAACCCTATGGCTAGCCCTGACATTTCTGGGGCTACTTCAGCTTCAGTGTTATGCATTATTCTTGCTTTACAGGTTTGGCCTGATGCCTCTCGTATTGACTTGTTTCTTTTTGCCTTAGTGGGAGCTGCGATTGTTGTTTTTATTTTGTTTATTGCAATGCATTTTCAACTTAGAGTTTCACAGCTTGCATTATTAGGCATCGCCATATCAGCTTGGTGTGGAACGATTGCTTCTATGGTATTGACGTTTGGATCAAGTTCAGCCTCTATCACTGTTCTTTGGTTAACAGGGACGACATATGGTGCAGATGCTCAAATTGGTTGGTTATTAACAGCAGTTACACTTCCTTGTTGTATCGCTTTGATTGCATTAGCTCGTCATTTAGACCTTTTTACATTGGGAGAAGATTGGGGGCTGCATCTTGGGCAGCCTCTGATGCAGCTTCGATTATTAATTATATTATTGGTTGTCTTTTTAACTGCAGCAGCAGTAGCTGCTGTTGGATCAATCGCTTTTGTCGGTTTACTCTCTCCCCATATTTTGCGTCTAATGGGACAAACACGTCATTGGGTACTGTTGATTGGGAGCGGCTTAGTAGGCGCTTGGTTGCTGCTACTCGCAGATGGATTCGGCAGAACATTATTAGCGCCATTTGAAATAGCAAGTGGGATTTTAGTTTCAATTATTGGCGGATTGTATTTTATCTGTTTAATTTTATTAGGTTACAAAAGGAATTAGTGTGTCAGGATTAGATCTTATTTATCAACGTAGTTCGTGTCATGTACATGAAATGGAGCATCCAGCACCAGATAAGCAAAAGTTAAAGCGTATTTTACAATCAGTCATGAGTGCTCCTGACCATGGGAATATTAAACCATGGCATATAGTTGTTGTTGAAACTGAGCATGTACCGACTATGTGTGAATCCATGTGTAATGCTTGGTTAGATAATGCCGGCCATATCGATCCAACTCGAGTTCGTCGTTTAACGAGTTATTTAAAAGATGCTCCAATGGTTGTGCTAGTTTCTGCCAATATTGCTGAGCCTCATGCTGTATCTCGTCGAGATCAAGTATTAGCGGCAGCAGCTGGATGTCAAAATATTCTTTTAGCTGCAGAACAAGAAAAGGTTGCAGCTGTTTGGTATAGCACTGATGCGGCAGAGCTACCAAAAGTACATCAACTATTTGGATTAACTGAAAAACAAGAGCCCGTTGCTTTTATTATTTTAGGAACTAAAAAAGAACTGCGTATAAAAAAACGTTCAGACGTAGCTAATCATTGTTACAAATGGGTAGGTAATGAGCAATTAACAACGTTGTTTGAGTAATCAAATATAAGGCTATTTACAGTAGCCTTTTCTAGGGCGTGTTGATCTTTCGAGGATAATTTTTAAACAGCATGGTTAGGCGTTATAATTTATTTCGCCAAAAACTAACCATAACACCAAACTATGCCTAGATTAATGTTAACCGATAAACGATGGGAAATGCTACTGCATTTAATGAAAAGCACTGGTCGTATTTATAATAAACCTGAACACAGAAATACTTTCGAAGGGATACTATATCGTCTCAGAACGGGTATTCCTGGCGAGATTTACCCAGAGAGTTTGGTCACTGGAGCACTATTTTTAGGCGATTTAATCTTTGGTCTAAAAAAGGTATTTTATCTAGTTTATTCAATGAATTAGCGAAAGATGCTGATTTTGATTGGGTATTTATAGATGGGTCAATTATTCGTGCACATCAACACAGTACAGGTGCAGCAACAGCCGATAGTGAATGTATAGGTAAAAGCCGAGGGGGGAATTCTACTAAGATTCATTTAGCGGTAGACAGCAACGGTCTGCCTATCTACTTTGAGCTATCGGAAGGCCAAAGAAACGATATAACACATGCCCAAAGTTTAATAGAGAATACTAGTCAGGCTAAAACAGTCATTGCAGATAAAGGTTACGATAGTGATTTATTTCGTCAGTTTATTGAACTGGAAGGGATGGAATCAGTTATCCCTAAACGAAAATATAATGGTGAAAAGCAAAAAGATGTTGATTGGTGTTTATATAAATATCGCCATTTAGTAGAAAATGCATTTGGGCGAATAAAGCATTTTCGTTCTATATCAACCAGATATGACAAGTTGGCAAGAAATTATGCCAGTATGGTATCACTGGCATTTATGATGATGTGGCTACCAATGTATTGCTGAGTAAATTTTATACAGCAAAGATCAACACGCCCTAGTGATCATGCTTAATAGTACTAATATTTGTAACTACTCAGCCTAAATAAATTATTTTAAATACATTCAAGGATCGAGTTGCTTGATCCTTTTGAGGCTTTATCATAGCAGTATGAATGATAAAGCACCTCAAGCCACTAATATCAAAGATGCTCAAACGTTGATCAATCAACTTTGGGAGATAACCCGTGTGCAGGTGAAAACAATTGATGTGCTCACTCAACAAGTCAGTTCACTTACCCAGCAAGTTGACGTGCTAACGCTTGAAGTTAACACACTCAAAGAAAAGCTATCAAAAAATAGTAACAACAGCAGCAAACCGCCCTCAAGTGATGGTTATTCCAAGCCTGCGCCTAAAAGCTTACGTAAAAAATCAGGTAAACCTTCTGGCGGTCAACGGGGTCATAAAGGACAAACATTAAGCATGGTAGCCATGCCTAACATCGTCGAGAAATATGACATCACATCTTGTACACACTGCTGTGCTGATTTGTCTCATGCGCCTGTTATTGACGTAGAGCGTCGACAAGTGTTTGATTTACCGCCTGTTGAACTTAAAGTCACAGAGCATCAAGCTCAAATAAAACAGTGTACAACCTGCGGTAAAAGCAGCAAAGCCAAGTTCCCTGTAGCGATTGGTAAAGGTGCGCAATATGGTACCAACATTCAAGCTATCCTCACTTATTTTAACCAATACCAACTATTACCTTATCAACGTACCCAAGAAATGTTTCAAGATTTATTCAATATTCACTTGAGCCAAGGCACTATTAAAAATGTGTTATCGAGAGGAGCTGATGCGTTAACTGAATTTACCGAGCAGCTCAAAACAACCTTATTATCAAGTCCAATCAATTATTTTGATGAAACAGGCTTACGTGTTGAAACCAAACTTAACTGGCTCCATGTGGCATCAAATGAAAAACTAACCTATTACTTTATCCATAAGAAACGAGGTAAAGAAGCGATGGATGAAATGGGTATTCTTCCCGACTATCAAGGGAATGCAGTACACGATCATTGGATGAGTTATTATCAGTATAACTGCCAACATGTATTATGTAATGCCCATCACTTACGTGAATTAACCTTTGTTGAAGAGCAATATCAACAGCCTTGGGCATTGAAAATGAAGGAATGCTTACTCGGTATTAAATCTGCCGTAGAAGAAGCTATCTCTTTAGGAGGGACGACATTGACCCAAGCGCAGATACTAGGTTTTGAGCATTATTATGATAGGATAGTGTTTGAAGGAAAACAACAAATCCCCATTATTAGACCGCCGAAAGTAAAAAAGCGTGGGAGAGTAAAAAAACACAAGAGTCATAACCTGTTGAATCGTCTTATTGAGCATAAAAGTGAAGTACTCGCCTTTATGTATAACTTCGCGTTGCCGTTTGATAATAATCTGGCTGAAAGAGATATAAGAATGACGAAGTTGAAACAAAAAATATCGGGATGTTTCCGCTCAGAAGACGGTGGTAATATATTTTGTTCGTTAAGAAGTTATTTATCGACGGTGAAAAAGCAAGGTCTTAACAGGCTTGATGCGTTGATTGACCTGTTTAACGGAACCCCCTTTATCCCTTCCATGAATTAATTCAGCCCATTTTTATAGGCTGAGTAGTTACTAATATTTTATTATAGAGGTTTTAGCATTTAAGTTGAGTTTTCTCTAATTTTTAAGTGTCTAGCTGGTATTCTTTGATTCATTCTTTTTTAAGATAGGTGGCCACTTTACTCACACCGCACATTAAATGGTTCGTATGATTGAATCACAAAAAATAATTTGGATCGTGTAATTTTCTTTAAAATTTAAGTATCAAAGATAAATCATTATCGAAAAAGTATGAAGTAATTGAGCCTGAAACACTAATAATACGATTGTTGTGTTTAAGTGCTTTTTCATAAATTTATAGTTTCTAACTAAAGGGGACGAAAGTTAGTTGCTGTTCTGGCCTGCTTCCCCTCCTGTGCGGGGGGGGGGCTGTAATGACCATTCCTACCGCAACCGGTTTTCTTCATCTTGCTTATATTGGAAAATGGCACCACGCTATCAGTTGGCCGATAGCGTGTCGTTAAACGTCTTATTTTAATGATTAACTTCTATGCCACATTTTATTAACTAGCACCGAGCATCATCTCTGAAAAAGCACTGCCATCAATTCCTGATGCATTCGCCACATAAGGTGCGTAAACTTCAAATAACATACGTGTATCAGAATGACCTAGCATTTGAGAAATATACAGCGGGTTCTCATGTGCGGCGATATGTAACACCGCTGCAGTATGGCGTGTCTCATAAGGACGACGGCGTCTTAAACCAGCTTTTGCCAATGTTTTATACCAGACATGCTTACCAATGTAGTTAGTACTGATTGGTTTACCTTGAGATGTGGTAAATAGAAATGGAGTGTCATGTTTTTTATTAGCGATGATGCGTTTTAACGCATCAAAAAGAGTGTCGCACATTTTAAGGTCGCGTCTTGATTTAGGGGTTTTAACATTACATATTTCTCCATCGACATAATTTTGTCTGATGCGAATAAGACGGTGTTCAAAATCGATGTGTTCATCAAGAAGCCCATGAATTTCACAGCTGCGCATACCCGTCCAAAAACGAACCACAAAGTAATCATGCCAATAAGAGGAAACAACCGCTAAAAAGCGTTGTACTTCTTCAAACGTCATCGGATGTGAATCTGCTTTTTCTTCTTTCAAAGAACGATAACGGCGCAGCGGGTATTCAAAACGATATTCATCAGCGACTAAGCTCATACAACTCACAAGTGGTCCCAAAATGCCATTGATGCGGCAGTTAGAGAGTTCACGTGTACCGTCTTTTTTGGTTAAATCGAGTAAGGTTTGGCGATAGTGGTCCACATGTGCCAACGTGAGCTCGTTGACTAACGTATTACCAAAAGTAGGTTTTAAATGCCGTTCAATAGTCAGTTTAACGGTCCTTTCATAACTACTCTTCCATTTCTGCTTTTGACGGTCAAACCACTGGTCAATGAACTCATCAAAAAATGGGAAATGTCGGTTGGGATGTTTGGCGCGTTGTAATATTTCAAACTGCGCTACTTTTTTGCTGTCTGGAAAATAATCTCGATATTGAAAGGTGCCTAAATCTATCTCAGCGTTCATCTGCTTGAGTTGCGCTTTAGCAATGTTGAGGTTTTTAGGGGTCGCCATCGTTTTCGTACCTTCACGAAAACGTTGACCATATAGGTGAAAATCGAATTGAATGCGTCCGTTTGGACGGATACGTACTTGAGCCATATCGGCCTCCATCAAATAGTACTATCC
>NZ_JALAAC010000028.1:0-55865 GCF_037546855.1 Vibrio sp. 1-Bac 57
TAAAATAGCCCCACTGGTTAGTTCCGGTGGGGCTTTTTTAATTCTGATGATTTATGAGCTACGTAGAAAGTAGGGTGAGTTTGCCGATAGGCAAGGATAACGAACAATGTTCACCCATCGACGAGCTTGCATCATATTCAGAAAAATCCCTGTTGACTGACGTCAGTAGGGATTTTTTCGTTTAGGGCTGTGGTGATGAACGACTTGAGCGTAGGATAAAAAACGCCACGCAGTGGCCATCCTTTAGTGCGAACGTAGGGCGAATATCGCGACAGCGATGGTTAATGAGCAATCTCCACCCATTGCCAAGCGCCTAATTAAACGAACCCTGTTGAGTAATTTCGACAGGTTTTTTTTATGTCTATTGATTGATGACCTACGTAGAAAGTAGGGTGAGTTTGCCGACAGGCAAGGTTTACGAGCGGAGGAGCTCTGCGAAGACCATTCCACCGTCAAGCTTGCATAGTATTCAGGAAAAAACCTGTAGACTCTGTCTACAAGGTTTTTTTCGTTTAGGGCTTTTAGTGGTGATGTCCTGCTTTCACAGGGGATAAATAAAGCACCACTGAGTTGCCATCTTTTAGAGTGATAGGTAGGGCTGGATTGATACTTCTACACTTTTAAATGAACGACCTTAGCTCTGGATGGTTGAAGTTCTTCATTCAATATTTGATCGATACACATCTTGTCTGCTATCGATTCAATAAAAATCAATTATGAGATCTGACCTTTGTTTTTGATATCTATTTATTCCCTTTGTAAATATCACTAAGTAAGTGTGATTTAGATAGCTAATTATGATTAATAATAGACCTATTATACCTACCTATTAGTTTGATTTGATTGCCATTGCTTACTTTTTAACGATAACTTTTATCAATTAGCTTTACACTCTTTTCACTCTGTTCACTGATTCCAAATCGCATAAATAAATCTATTTTTATCGGTTTGGCTATTATTTATTAAAGGAGTTTTTATGGGTGAGATCGCACTATCTATTAGCATGTTATCACTGGTTGCAGTGATCGGCTTATGGATAGGAAGTTGGAAAGTTTATGGCGTCGGGCTTGGTATTGGAGGGGTACTTTTTGGTGGCATTTTTGTGGGCCACTTTAGTACACAATACGGAATTGAACTTGATATGCATACTCTACATTTCATTCAAGAGTTTGGTCTAATCTTATTTGTTTATACTATTGGTATTCAGGTTGGCCCTGGCTTTTTTGCTTCGTTACGTAATTCTGGAATGCGATTAAATGGCTTTGCCGCTTTATTGGTCTTGCTTAGCTGTATTGTCACCGCTGTGTTGTATAAATTATTTGATGTTCCATTACCTATTATTCTAGGTATTTTTTCCGGGGCTGTTACTAATACGCCTTCATTAGGGGCGGGCCAGCAGATTATGGGAGAGCTTGGTGCTACATCCGAATTACTTGGGCAAACAGGTATGGGTTATGCAATAGCATACCCTTTTGGTATCTTAGGTATTTTATTTACAATGTGGATCATACGTTGGTTTTTCCGAGTAAATATTAATGAGGAAGCTGATTCTTTTGATAATCAGACTGGGAAAAAAAATTCTAATCTGAATTCAATTAATGTTGAACTTCATAATATTAATTTAGATGGTTTAATGATTAAGAATATTCCTATCATTAATAGTGGTCGTGTTGTTTGCTCTCGCTTAAAGCATGCTGACGAGTTGTTAATACCGACTGCGGGTACCATTGTTAAAATGGGCGATTTATTAAATTTGGTCGGCGATCAAAAGTCATTAGATGAAGCGCGTTTAATTATCGGTGAAGTGGTTGACGCCTCTCTCTCGACAAAGGGGACAAATTTGCGTTCAGTGCGCGTAGTGGTTACTGCCGATGAAGTCTTAAATAAAAAGATTGGAGAACTAAACTTAATTGAAACTTATGATGTGGTAATTTCAAGGCTTCATCGCAGTGGTATTGAGCTAGTACCCAGTAGTTCAATGTCGTTACAATTTGGGGATATTTTAAATTTAGTGGGGCGCCAAGATGCAATTGATGCAGTAGGGGCTGTTGTTGGTAATGCAGAGCAAAAACTGCAACAGGTACAGATGCTACCTGTGTTTATTGGAATCGGTTTAGGTATGTTAGTTGGTTCAATTCCTATTACTATTCCAGGTTTTCCGGTTGCCTTAAAATTAGGCTTAGCAGGAGGCCCTTTAATTGTTGCACTGATTTTAGCTAGAATTGGCAGTATCGGTAAGCTTTATTGGTTTATGCCGCCAAGTGCTAATCTTGCATTACGTGAAATTGGGATAGTTCTTTTTCTAGCAGTTGTTGGGTTAAAATCAGGCGGACAATTTTTAGAAACACTTACTGAAGGAGATGGACTTATTTGGATGTGTTATGGCATCGCAATTACTTTTATTCCCCTTCTTACTGTAGGTTTTATTGCTCGGATATTTACTAAAATAAATTATCTTAGCTTATGTGGAATGCTCGCTGGTTCAATGACTGATCCTCCAGCATTGGCTTTTGCTAATGGCCTTCACCCAACAAGCGGCGCTTCAGCACTTGCTTACGCAACAGTCTATCCTTTAGTTATGTTCTTGCGGATTTTATCACCGCAAATTATGGCATTATTGCTTTGGGCTGGTTAAAAAACAATGATGTTTAATCGTTAAGTTATATGTTTGTTGTATAAATAATATCGCTGACAGATAAGTTATCCTGTATTCAAAGACCATTAATTATTTAATGGTCTTTGTTTTTTTATAGAGATTGCGCAGCCATCGTATATTTTAATTAGCTTGATTAGTTAACTCGATTAATTGCTCACTTAATTAGTTGGGTTAATCAGTTATTTAAATGATGGTTAGCTAAGACAAAAAGGAAGTTGTATGAGATTTTTACATATTACCAGTTCTATTATTATCTCTTTGCTAGTTACTTTAAATGTATATAGTTCAGAGCCACTGCTTTCTATCAATGCGCCCGTTGTTGATATTCAAAATCAATTAACCACACGAACCACTAACCTTAATCCTAGCTTTGAACAGGATGCAGATTTAATTCGTAGTACCTATGAAGCACGTTTATATACTTTGCCTGCTTTTAAGTCTGGTCATTATGGCTTGAGAATGTACCGACAAACGCTTGATAATAAATATGCAGCTGCAATATGGTCGGACATGGCGCGAGTTGCCAGTCGTTTAAATTTTTTTGCTAACGAAGTGCATACACCGGAGCAGATCAGAAAGTATGCAGAACAGCGCGTTGAAGGTTATTTGGGCGAGGAAAGCGAGCGTAGTCAGTTACGTTATCAAATTACCAAGGAGATGCCTGAGTACCTTTATTTAGGTGTTGATTTACTGGGGTCAATGGCGCGTGCCAATGAGTATGGATTACAGCACCTTGAAAATAATAGATTAAAACAAATTATTCGCCGTTATGATTTTACTAAATATGCAACCAATGAGGCTATGATCAAAGCTTGGGCTGCACAATTAGCCAATCAAGTGTACTGGTTACGACAACTGGGCGAGCAGGATGTTGTAGAGGAGTTTATTACTACCTTTAGAAAGGTTTATCCTGATGCGATGGATAATAGTTTATCAGAACAGCAATTTGGCAATAAAATTTACGGGTTAACACATATTATCTTCGCGGCATCTGCTTATTATCAGCATTCTGTTAGGGAACAAGATCACCAATGGTTGTTTGATTACTATCGCGATAATATTGATACTATTATTGCTCGAGCAAAAGAAGATGTAGTTGCGGAGGTTGGTATTAACTTCTTATTGGCCGGTTTAGATAATGATCCGGTGGTATTAAAAACTAGAAAGGTTATTCAGCAATCATTAAATCGCGATCAAGGTTTAGTACCTTCTGTAACCGGGGGAGTTGATTTGAAAAAAGGGGAACATCGTAATGTATTAGCTATTATGTTGCTTGACTGGAAAGGAGTGCATGCAGCACCAACAATCAGCCAACAACCCGAACTATTTCGTTCCAAGCCTTATGGTCTAGTAGCAAAGGACTAATATTAAATCTTTCGAAGGCTATGCCTATTATCTTATCGGTAGTTCTCCTTGCTAACCTTGTGCCTAAAGTATCATGTTTATAGGTATCGATAAGTAAAGCGATGACTTTTGTTCAAGTATGTTATAACTTGATATTTCTTTATCTGTTTTAATAGGCAATAAGCTTAGGGTCGATATGAAATTTAGCTTTAATTTTGAAGATGCGAGTCAAATATTTGTAGGTGCTTTTGCGCTGGCTGTACCGATCTCTTTTTCTGAAGAAGCGTGGCGCTTAGGTGAAACTTTACCTCATACTAATCTGCTAATGTTATTAACCTTATCTGTTATATTTTTAACACTTTATACCTATGAAAGTGTTTTCCAAAAAGATATACAATCTAGAAAGTTAGTTTTTGTCTCACGTATTATTATTGCTTATATTATGACGGCTTTAGTGGTTGCATTAGTACTCTTTTGTTTAAATAAGTTGCCCTTCTTCGATGACCCATTGATCGCTATTAAACGCATTATTGTCATTACGATGCCTGCTTCAATGGGGGCAATTGTGGTGGATAGTTTTGATAAGGAGTAGCAGATACCCCTTAGATATAGATACTCTTAAATATAAATATCCGTAAAATATAGATACTTTCTTAATTCCTTCTTATTTAAAGACAATTTCAGTAGCGAACACAATGACAAGTGGTTATTGAACTCTCATCGTTGTTACCATGGTATCGCTTTGCCTTGCCAATCGACAAAACTTGCTTCGCCATCGATGTTAGTATTTTTCACTATTTCTATAAGCTGTAATGCAACAAATTCACTGCTAAATAATTTATCTTCAGGCACATTTTTTTGGAAAGGTTTAGATAGCGGTGTGTCGGTGGTACCAGGATGAAAAGAGATTAATTTAATGTTTTTAACTGTTCTTGAGAACTCCACCGCTGCGGATTTAATTAACATGTTTAGCGCTGCTTTTGATGCACGATAGCTATACCAACCGCCTATATGATTGTCACTAATACTGCCAACTCGCGCACTAAACACAATGATTTTGCAGGCTTGTTTTTGATTCAACTTGTGTTTAAAGGTTGGGATTAAGTTTTTTATCCATAACATAGGAGTAAGTGCATTGGCTGTCATCACTTCATTAAATGCATTTTCTGTTAATCCTTGTAAACGTTTCTCCGGTTTAACTTGTTCACTATGTAATAAACCATGACAAATAAATACCTGTGATAATGGTGCCGTAAGTTTTTTATTTAAGTCTGTTATTGTTTTTTGTATCGTCGATTCCTGATAATCGGCCACTGAAAAAATATCACTATTGTTAAACATATCCTGCTGATAAAAATGACTATCACGGGTGATAACCATTAAATTGGACTGGTTGGCTTTTATTACTTCAACTGCAAGCGCTTTTGCAATACCACTGTTAGCGCCGATGATTAGTGTTGTTTGGTCTTTCATAGCAGGTTCCTTGTTCACATGTGTTGATACCTATTCCAAAGCGACGATGTATAAAGCTAGAAATAGGATAACGATATTTAGCGAGTATTAAGTAAGATGCATTAGCGACTTGCTTTATAACCGGCCATTGCAAGGGAGCAACGAGTCCACCTTTGCCTACCAATGTCCAAGCTCGGTGTGTCACTTCTAAACCTAGTAATAACTTTCCCTGATATTCCCCATGTAAAATAGCGAGTGCTTTAGTTACATTAATATGAGGAAAACGGGCTTCAAAATTATCCTGATGTAGGTCTTCTAAACTGATTTTATCAGTGAGATCTTGTTGTTTTAATCTTTGCATTTCTAAACTACACAATGGACATCTGCCATCGTAAAAAATCGTTAACTCTTTTGAACTCATCTTCTTATCCTTATTATTTGAATCTAAGCTTCTGTCATCGCCTGTTGTTAATACCATAATAGAAGTGCAGTAACATGTGAAAGAACAACTAAAAGTGTCAATATTAATCTCATTTTTATATAGCTTGCTGTTAATGTTATTTGTTGTTGGAAACGTAGTAGGTATTCTGTGAACAGCAGCCCTGCATAAGTAATAGGCAAAATAATTAACGCATAAAAAACAGGCATTAATAAACAAGCAAAGACAATTAAACAAAGTACATTACTGAGCAATTGCAATTTAACCTGTTTTTTCGATGCTTCTTTTTGCCATAACGTGCCGGACATAAAACTTAATATAATGGCACTATAAAAAACAAAAGCCTGTTGTATCGAAACAATAAGAGAGTGAGGTTCTAGTTGCTCGTTATTTACTATTTGGCTAAGCAACAAACAAATATAAAAAGGTAATAATCCTAAATAACCTAAGTAAGTAGATATTTTTTCAACAGCCTTATCTGCTTTGTTTATATCGCTCATAGCTAATCACCGTTAACACTTAATTTGCTACTGTTTTTATTTGGTTTAGCGTAGCTTAAACGAGACAGGCGCTGACTAGTATGATAGCTATCCAGTCCAGATATTGACGTGCTATGTAGTTGTTCAATATCAATATAACCATCTTCTTGAATCGCATCATGAGCACAGACAACTAGCTTTATCTCACCAATAATAAACTGTGTATTGTTGAGTGGAATGGGGATTATTTGCTTCAACTCAACGGCATATTTTAAAACACTCTGTTTTACAAAAGGTGCTTTTATAGGGGCGATAAAATGTGTCGATAAGCCTGTAGCCTCAAACTCACTTTGATGTTTAGGATAACGAGCAGAGGTTTGATGTGCTTGTTGATAGAAATCAGCAGATACTTGGTTGATTGTATACTCAGAAGTATTGATAATATTATCTAATGTGTGCCTATCGTTATTATCTGGACGCATCACAAACCCTACTAAAGCAGGCGAAGCTCCGAGATGAACGACTGAGCTAAACATAGCGACATTAGTCTTGCCTTGTTTATCCTGCGTCGCTATTAGGTTGGCACTTTTAAAGCCTGATAAGCTATTAATAAACCGTGCTCTATCCCTATCTGGCATAGCTTTAAAATCACTGCTGTCAAAATATTTAAAAGTGATAAATCTCTCCTTACAAAGGTAAAACAAAGTTAAATTTTTGCCTCACCTGAATATTTAATGAGTACTTATTAAACGGGTACTTATTCAATGAATACACGTAATAAGATTAAATACACGTGTTTGTATGTGATATTTAGTGTTATGAATTGCTTATGTATAGATACGTTAATGTCGCTTACTAAGATCTGCTTTGCTTAAAAATAATTTGATTTATGCTAATTTAATTTTCAATTGGGTTGGCGGTAGCTTTGGTGGTGTCATTGTTACTAAGAATTGTTACAAAGCATTCTTTATGAGGATTGTTGAAAGACCTTATTGAAAGGGATAGCTGAAAGGCATTCTTAAGTAGCGTTGTTAAGTTGGTTAACTATTGGGTGAATCAATACAATTCACTATCCTACCTATATGGGTTTATTAAGAGTTAAATAGGATTACTCAATGAAAAAAATAATGAAAACAGTCTGTGTATTCGCACTTTTTACTTCTTCGCTATTGGCTGCTGCAACCGATACAGAGACACCTTTTACTTCACTGGATTTTGCACAAGTTAGTAATGTAAGGGCAACACAGAGTCAAGATGGTAGCTGGTGCTTTGATACCCAAGTTAGACACAACGACCAAGATTGGCAGCATTATGCAGATGCTTGGCAAATAGCGGACTTAAAAGGTAATGTATTGGCTATTCGAGAACTGGCACATCCCCATGATAACGAGCAGCCTTTTACACGCAGTTTGTGCAATATCAAGTTACCTAAAGGATTAATGAAGGTCGTGGTGAGCGCAAAATGTAATGTGCATGGCGTTGGCGGTCAATCTGTAGAAGTGGACTTAACGCTTGAAAAAGGTGAGCGATTTAGTATAACCAGAAGAGATTAGTTCAGGCTAAATTAATTATTGGATTGGTTATTAGACGGGTTATTAGATTTGTTATTAGCCGCTAGTCAGAATGTTAATAGGCTCAAAACCGTCGTAATTACTCTACTACGGTTTTGAGCCTATTAACTTGTTAGCAATTTTAATGCGTTGCAATAAACGGTTCTACGATGGCATCTTCTAAACTATAAGCCATGCGCACTTGTTTTTTACCATCAACTAAATAAAGGTCTTTAACTTCCGGTGTGACTCGTAAAGTGCCCGTTATTTTTATTGGCATATAAGGAGAGCCAGCATGAACAGGTGTTGCTGCTTTTACGAATATTAATTGGTTTGCCGGAGGCACTGGTTTGTGTGAGCAAGCCCCAATGGTAGGAACTAGTAAAAACTCCGATACGGTCCCATTATTAAACTCAAGCGCCAACATATAGCCAGACATCTGTATTTCTCTATTGGCTAACAAGTCATTAGTAATTAGGACTGCTTTTTGGCGCTTTTTCATAATAATATCGCGCTGCTCAAACATATACTCAATATTAATATTTTCTTTTATTAACTGGGCTTTAGCTTGTTCAGCTTCTTTGAGCATGGCATCAGTTATCTCATATGAAGGATATAAGGTTTTCATCTCTGTAATACGGCCATAAACAGATAGATTAAAAAGTTGATCATCTGTTAAAGCAGCAAAAGGGTCTTGATAAGGTTCAACTTTTCCCTGCAAGTCTTGCCAACCGATCTGCATCGGTTGAGCCTGAACCATAGAGGTTAAGATGATTAAAAATGGTATTAATAAATATTTTTTCATGCTTATTCCTAAAATTTAATGCTCATTCCATCTGATAATGAATATTTGTAGATCAGCCAGCCAGGGATAAGTGCAATCAATAAAGCACTGCATTGGATAACGGCTAAAATAAGTAGATCATTAGACGTTAACATATTGATGTCAATATAAAACCCATAATAAGAGGCAAGCGGAGCTTGTAACACAGCAAGTAATAAATAAAGCAGTGCCACACCGATTACTATACCTGCAAAACAAACAAACCCAGCTTCACCAATGATTAAACCAAAGATATGTGCAGGCCTAGCGCCCACTGAGCGTAATATCGCCATCTCTCTGCGACGTTCATTTAAACTCATCAGGATAATACTTAACATACCTAATAGCCCGACTAAGACAACAAATACTGTGACTATGTTCAATGCAATTTCAGCAAGACTAAAGAACTGCCATAGCTCTTGCAGTGCCACAGCTGGAATAATCGCTGATAATGGCTCTTTAGGATAGTTATTAATATAACTCTGCATACCTAATATGGCTTGTGGTGAAGTTAAACCCACAAAAATAGCATTAATTTTTTCAGGCTTTATTTTTAATAAACGTGCCACGCGTTGATCTTGCGTTTCTCGGTGTTCGCTATGAATTTGATCGTCGTGCTCATGTCCTTCATGCGTTGCTTCATCATGATGCTCATGCTCTTGATGTGCTACTTCGTTGTGATGTTCATGTCCATCATGCGTTGCTTCGTCGCGATGTTCATGCTCTTGATGAGTCGCTTCGTCGTGATGCTTATACTCTTCATGCGTTGCTTCGTCGTGATGCTCATGCTCTTCATGCGTTGCTTCGTCGTGATGCTCATGCTCTTCATGCGTTGCTTCGTCTTGATGTTCATGTCCTTCATGCGTTGCTTCATCATGATGCTCATGTCCTTCATGCGTTGCTTCATCATGATGCTCATGCTCTTCATGCGTTGCTTCGTCGTGATGTTCATGTTCTTCATGTGCTACTTCGTCGTGATGTTCATGCTCTTGATGAGTCGCTTCGTCTTGATGTTCATGTCCTTCATGCTTTTCTTCGTCGTGATGTTCATGGCCTTGATGAGTCGCTAAGGTTTCTTCACCTGGGAGTACGCCAAAATGACCATGATTATCGGTATGCATCGCGGCCATTGCTTCTAAGGAAATAATTAAAGTTTGATCTATAGCAGTAAAAGAGGGGGCTAAAATAGCGCTGATATAAAAAGGAATATTGTCGTGGTGATGGCCTTCTATTTCACCACCTCCATGCGTCACAATGACTTCGTCACCAATTGCATAGTTTAATTTATTTGCTACTTCTGCGCCAATTACAACAGCAAACATATCTCCGTCTATCTTTCCTGAATGCACCTTAAGATGCTGTTTATTTGCATAGCTAAAATGGTCAAAGAAACTTAAATCAGTCGCCATCACAGTATAACCCTGGTGAGAATCACCTAAAGAAATAGGGACTGCCCATTCAACTGCTGGTGATTTTTGTATCTCCTGATAAGTTGCGTATTGAATGGTGTTTGTTGATTGGCCGATATGAAATACTGAGCTTAATAATAACTGTGAAGAAGCGCCACGTGAGCCGATAATTAAGTCTGTGCCTGAAATGCTTTTCATAAAACTTGAATTTGTTTCTGTCTTTAGGGTTTGCACGCCTAATAACAGAGTCACGCTGATCGCAATAGAAAAAAGAGTAATAAAAAATGTCAGTTTACGGTTAAGTAAGCTTTTGAATGCGAGAGATAAAATGGCCATTATATTGCCTCCTGGGTTACTAGGTTAGCATTCGCTTTATTAATTTCAGGTAGGCTAATGTGATAATCAAAGTGATTTTTTAAACTGGTATCATGGCTGACAAAAATCAGTGTAATGTCTTCTTTTTTACATTCTTCAAATAATATCTCAATGAAAGCTTGGCGATGATTTGCATCTAATGCTGAAGTAGGTTCGTCGGCGATAATTATTTCTGGGCTACCTAACATTGCTCGTGCTACCGCAACTCTTTGCTGTTGCCCTACACTTAATTGGTTCACATTACGTTGTAATAAAGCTGGATCAGTTAACCCTAGAGCGGCTAATAATCGTATTGCTTCAGTATTCAAACATTCACTGCGTTTTAGCACTTTTGCTTTTCGTAACGCTGAAAAAGTACAGGGTAGGGTGATGTTATCTAAGACGCTGAGATAAGGGATTAAATTAAATTGTTGGAATATAAAGCCAATATGGTTGGATCTAAAACTGTCTTTTTGGCTTGATGACAACTGTTGTAGTGATTGCCCAAGTATTGAAATCGAACCCTGTTGAGGTGTTAACACACCGCCTAATAAGTTTAATAGTGTACTTTTCCCACTTCCACTAGGACCTTCAATAAAAAGGTGCTGACCTTTTTCAATGTGTAAGGCTTCAATTTCAATAATTGCTTGTTGGTGCCAGGCAAAAGTTAAATTAGTTAATTTAATCATGATTCATCCGCTGTTTATTATGGGTCAGTATATGATTACTGAATTGTTATAATACAACGTTAATTTGTTATAATGTAACAAATTAAACCGAGCAATACGAGATGCTATTGTATTTTTTAGGTCGCTTTTATTCTCAGGTTTTTCTGAACGATTTAAATCTTAAGAAGTATTAACGATTATTCAATAACAATTATCGAAGCTGCTTTTTTTTGTTTGCTTTTTGTTTGCTTTTTGTTTGTATATTGTTCTCTTTTATACAATTGATATCTATCAAAATCCTGATTAAACAGTTAATTATCACTTTGTTTGCTGTTATAGGACGTTTATACTAATTTTTCAGGGCTCAAGTTTGCACTTACTTGTTGCCATCTTCACCATCAACTTATGAAATCCATTGTGAGAGTATTTTATGTCAGCTACCCCTTTAACTAGTGAGCAAATTAGCGAGCTAGCACATGCACTTTCTAGTGCTCGTAAAGATGTTCGTATTTTAGATAGTTTTCCAGGTCCTATTCCTACTTCATTAAAAGAGGCATATGTTGTTCAAGATGGTTCAATTGATGCTTCTGACCAAGCGATTGTTGGTTGGAAAGTGGGGATGATTCCTCCTGAGTTGCGTGAAGAATTGGGGGCTGAGCGTGTTATTGGGCCTATTTTTAACAATGTTCATGTGCCTCTAAATGAGCAACAATCATCGGGTGAAAAGTTTGAGTTACCTGTATTTGCTGGTGGCTTTATTGCTATTGAAGCAGAATTAGTGATAGAGATTAATCAAGATATCGCTCCTGGTAGCATTAATACTGCTGACGGTGTCGAGCATCTTGTTAAGGATGTTTATGCAGGTATCGAAATTGCGAGTAGCCCTGTTGTTGACCTAAATAGTTATGGTCCAACGGCAATCATTGCAGATATTGGTAACCAATACGGTGTGGTAGTGGGCAGCGCTATTAGTGATTGGAAGAACAGCATTGCTAATATGCAAACGAGTGTCACTATTAATGACCAGCTAATTAATACTGCTCCTACAGATGGTATTTTAAATGGTCCAATGGCAGCATTAGCTTTCATGATTGACTGTTGTGCTGAGCGCGGTATTACCTTACCTGCTGGTTCTTTATGTTGCTCTGGTGCAATCACTGGTGTGCATGAAGTATTAGTCGGTGCTAAGTCTACGGTTAAGTTTGGTAACGTTTGTACAATGGACTTTACCTTGGTTGATATTAATAAATAATTTTTACCAATTCAGTCAAACTTCAAAAGCGATCATTGGTCGCTTTTTTTGTCGCTATTGTAAAGTCACAAAAAAGCTATTCACCACTAAGCCGCTTATCTACACTGAGGACACGAAGGAAAATAAGGCTCAATAAACACTAAAATGCCTAGTTGGACTTGATTTTTTGGTGTTTTTATTTATTTCGTGAGCTTCGTGTCTTAGTGGTTAATCGCTTTTGATTTTAAATAAAAATAACCACAAAACTGCTTCGCTTACAGAGGACTCGAAGGAAAATAAGGCTCAATAAATATTAAAACTCGTTGCTGGGCTTGATTTATTTGGGGGCTTTGTACCTTCGTGGTTAATCGCTTTTGATTTTAAAGAAAAAATTACCCACGAAGCCGCTTCGCCACACAGAGGAGACGAAGGAAAATAGGGTTCAATAAACATCAAAATTCGTTATTGGCCTTGATTTTTTTGATGTTTTTATTTATTTCGTGAGCTTCGTGTCTTCGTGGTTAATCTCTTTTGATTTTAAATAAAAATAACCACAAAACTGCTTCGCTATACAGAGGGCACGAAGAAAAATAAGGCTCAATAAATACTAAAATACGTTATTAGCCTTAATTTATTTGGTCTATTCTATTATTCTGCAAATAAAAATAATTAAGCAACAAACTCTTCAACTTCAATGTGCTGTGTTGCCACAACCAAATTTTCGGCCAAAATATTTTCCACTTCAGGTAAACAACTACCACAACCTGTACCTGCACTAGTACATTGTTTAATGCTATCGAGTGAGTGGCAGCCTTGCTTCTGAATTGCTTCAGTAATGGTATTGATCCCCACCTGTTTACAAGCACAGATGATCTTACCCTGTGCTAGCTTGCCTTCAACAATTCCTGAAATGAGAGTGAGCTCAATACTACTATCAAGTGGAAGATCTAACACACTTTGTAGCCAATCTAATGACTGTGTGGTTAATTGCTCAGAGGTAATATAAGCATTATTAAGTTGTCCATTTTGTACAAAGGCATAACGATGTATCGCCTGCTGAGATTGATCTGTACTTGAAAATTGTAACGTTTTACCTTGTGTGTTTTGCAATAAACTTTGTATCGCTTGCGCTAATTCGGAAGCAGTGCGGTTATCAGCAATCCGGTACAAATAACCTTTTTCAACTTTTTGTTTTACCCAATAATCAAACTCGCCTAGTGCTAACGGTTGGCGTGTTAATAACATCGCTTCACTATGATAATGCCATTTTTTTAAGCTTACCTGAGTTGATTTAAAACCGGGTTGCCCAGAAATAGGGTCATTATCATCACTGACTAAATTACAAATGTTAGCACTTTTAGCGGTTTGGCTATTCCAGTGAATTGGCGTAAAAAGTTGTCCTTGATTTTGTTGTTTAGTGAGTAATGCTCTCACTAGCATTGCACCTTGAGGGCTATTGATCGCTACCAAATTGTTATCTTTTATCTGTGATTTTTCTGCATCATTTGGGTGTATTGCGACAAAAGGTTCAGTTATATGTGCACCTAAACGACTTGATAAGCCTGTGCGTGTCATCGTATGCCAATGGTCTCGAATACGTCCACTATTTAATATTAAAGGATATTGGGATTGTTTAGGTAGTTCGCTTTTCACATTAAGGCTCGTTGCTAATTGTGAGACTGCAATGAACTGTGCTTTCTTAGAAGCCGTAAAAAATTGCTTATCGGCAAATAAACGTTGGTGCACATTTTTTGTTTGCAAGTGAGTCACTGGCCATTGTTGCGGGGTTAACTGACTGTATCCTTTTGCATCAAGAGTGGTTAATCCAATTAAATTAAGATCACGTGTTAATCCATCTTCATTATCTAACGTAGTCATTTTTGTAAATTCAGAGAAAATTTCACCTTCATGCAGGTAATTAAACGCCTTTTTAAACCCCATGTGCTTAGCGACTTCACTGATGATCCACCAATCTGCTTTGGCTACACCTGGGCTAGGTAATAAACGACGCTGCCTTGAAATGCGTCTTTCAGAGTTTGTCACTGTACCTGATTTTTCACTCCAGCCTTGTGCGGGTAACAGTACATCCGCGTATTGGGTTGTTGCAGTGTCGGCCATACAGTCTGAGACAATCACAGTTGGACATTTTTTTAATGCCGCAATAATTTTATTACTGTTGGGTAAGCTGACCACAGGGTTAGTAGCAATGATCCAAACCGCTTTTATTTTACCTTTATTCATTGCTTCAAATAAATCTACTGCCTTTAATCCTGGGCTGGTGGCTAGTTGCTCTGTTTCCCAGAATTCGCTGATCAGTTGATTCGCTTTTTGATCTCCAAATTCCATGTGCGCGGCTAACGTATTGGCAAGTCCTCCAACTTCACGGCCTCCCATTGCATTAGGCTGGCCTGTTATTGAAAAAGGTCCCATTCCAGGTTGTCCGATTCGACCTGTAGCAATATGACAGTTAATAATACTGTTTACTTTATTACTTCCCTGAGTTGATTGGTTAACACCTTGGGAGTAAATGGTCAGTGTTTTTTCGGTGTTAGCAAAATGAGCAAAAAACAATGTTAAGTCTTGCTCACTCAACGCTAAATCAGTAGCTAGTTGAGCGATACTGGGGGCATCTTTCTGTGCACTTTTTAATGCGGCTTCAAAACCTTCACTATGTTGTTGAATATAGTCGTTATCAATTTTTTTATGTTCTACAAGATAGGTGAGTAAACCATTAAATAATGCGACGTCGGTTTCTGGTTGAATAGCTAAGTGTAAATCAGCAATAGAGCAGGTATCTGTTTCTCGTGGGTCGATAACGACAATAAATAAATTATCTCGTTTTGCTTTTTCAGCTTTTAAACGTTGGAATAAAACAGGGTGGCACCATGCTAAGTTAGAACCAGTGATCACCACCAATTCAGCAGTATCAAGATCTTCATAACAGCCTGGAACCGTATCACTACCAAAAGCACGTTTATGGCCAACAACACTTGAAGACATGCATAATCGAGAGTTGGTATCGATGTTCGCGCTACCAATAAAGCCTTTCATTAACTTATTGGCAACGTAATAATCTTCAGTAAGGAGTTGTCCTGATACATAAAAAGCAACTGAGTCTGGACCGTGTTCTTCGATGGCTTGTGAAAATTTTGAAGCAACATGTTGTAATGCTTGTGGCCAGTCTGTTTCTACACCATCAATTGAAGGGTGTAGCAATCGACCTTCATGACTAACGGTTTCACCCAGTGCTAATCCTTTAGAACAGAGGTTTCCATAATTAGCTGGATGTGATTTGTCACCGCGAATGCTTAATTCACCTTTAGCACCGATACTCGCTTCAATGCCACAGCCTACACCACAATATGCGCAGGTTGATTTAGTCCATAAGCTTTTTTCTTGGGTCATGTGGCTCTCTCTACTATTTAATATCCGTTTCTATACTTATATAGGGAGCAAAGAGCACACCAACTATGAAATTATTTAAAAATGATAGTTGATAAATATATTTTGACTTTAAAATCAATAACTAATGTTTTTTTTGCAGTAAATGTATAGAGTAGATCAAAATCAGCTTATCCATTCTTGCGATGAAATCGCACCAAATTAGCGCATTACGCACTGTTTATTCACATTTCTTTAACAATTTACCTTCGGAAATATCAATAAAAAACCTTACTATTTATCTTTTTGTGCCATAACTAATTGAATTTATTTATTTAGTTGTTTTTATTTTTATTGGCTTTTAAATTGGCCTCCCCTTTGCACTGTTTACATCAGATGTTTGTATCTACACCTATATAGATAACTAAACGCAACAAAACAGCAGTTAAAAGGGAATAGCGATTATGAGTAAACAACGCATTATTGTGGTTGGTAACGGCATGGTAGGACATAAATTTATCGATACGATTATCGGTAATGAACAATCAGAATTTGAGGTGATCACCTTCTCTGAAGAGTCCCGCTTAGCTTATGACCGTGTGCAATTAAGTTATTTCTTTTCAGGTAAAACTGCTGACGATCTCGCGTTAACGGATGCGGCCTATTACCAAGAGAACGGCATTAAATTTGTTCTTAACGATAAAGTCGTTGAATTAGATTTTGAAAACAAAAATGTAATCACGGCCAGCGGACGCATTGAAAGTTACGATAAATTAGTCCTAGCGACGGGCTCTTTTCCTTTTGTTCCGCCGATTCCAGGTAACGACCAAGAGCATTGTCATGTATACCGTACTATTGATGATTTAGAAGACATTACTAAATCAGGTGAGAGCAGTAAAACCGGCGTGGTTATTGGTGGTGGATTGTTAGGGCTAGAGGCCGGCAATGCACTGGTTAATTTAGGTGTTGAAACACACATTGTTGAATTTGCTCCACGCTTAATGGCTGTGCAGTTAGATGATGGTGGTGGTGCTTTATTAAAACGTAAAATAGAAGAGCTAGGTGTGCAAGTGCATACTGAAAAAGCGACCACTGAAATCGTTGCAGGTGAAACCTCTCGCTACCGTATGAACTTTGCGGATGGCACTTTTTTAGAAACGGATATGATTATCTTTTCTGCGGGTATTCGCCCTCAAGATGAATTGGCTCGTTTGTCCGGCATTCCAATTGGTGAACGTGGTGGCATTGTCATCAATAACCATTGTCAAACAGGTGTTGATGACGTTTACGCCATTGGTGAGTGTGCGCTATGGGATAACTTTATCTTTGGCTTGGTTGCACCGGGTTATCAAATGGCAAAAGTGGCTGCTGCACACATTCATGGTGATGCAGAAACTACTTTTACAGGTGCAGATATGAGTACCAAGTTGAAGTTACTTGGAGTTGATGTTGCCAGTATTGGTGAAGTTCATGGCCAAACACCTGGTGCTCAGTCTTATACTTATCACGATGAAATAGAACAAGTTTATAAACGTTTAATTGTATCAGCCGATGGAACCAAAATGGTTGGCGCTGTATTAGTGGGCGATGTCGATGCTTACGGTACATTATTGCAATTAAAACTAAATGACATGAAATTACCTGCCAACCCAAGTGTGCTTATTTTACCGTCTTCAGGTGGTGAAGAGGCTGCTGGAATGGGCGTTGATGCATTACCAGATACGGCGGCAATTTGTTCTTGTTTTGATGTTTCCAAAGGTGACATTAAGAATGCCGTTGCCGCGGGTTGTTGTAGCATGGGGGAACTCAAGGCATCAACTAAAGCAGCAACTGGTTGTGGAGGCTGTTCTGCACTCGCGAAACAAGTACTTGATAGCGAATTAGCAAGCCTTGGTTTTGAAGTGAAAAAAGATATTTGTGAGCACTTCGCTTACTCTCGCCAAGAATTAACAGACATTATCCGCGTTAAGAAAATTAAAACCTTTTCAGCATTATTGAGCGAATGTGGAAGTGGGCTAGGTTGTGAAATTTGTAAACCTGCTGTGGGAAGCATATTAGCGTCTTACTGGAATGCCTATGTATTAGAAGATGCACATGTTGGCTTGCAAGATACCAATGATAACTACCTAGGTAATATGCAAAAAGATGGCACTTACTCGGTGGTACCACGTATCCCAGGCGGCGAAGTGACTCCCGATGGTTTGATTGTGATTGGGCAAGTCGCTAAAGAATTTAACCTTTATACCAAAATAACCGGCGGCGCCCGTGTTGATCTATTTGGCGCTCAGTTACATGAACTACCTGCTATATGGAAAAAATTAGTCGATGCAGGTTTTGAAACGGGACATGCTTACGGTAAATCCTTACGTACTGTTAAAGCTTGTGTCGGTAACACTTGGTGTCGTTACGGGGTTAAAAATAGCATTGGTTTTGCGATTGATCTTGAGAACCGTTACAAAGGTTTACGCTCGCCACATAAAGTGAAATTTGGTGTGTCCGGTTGTACCCGTGAATGTGCAGAAGCGCAAGGTAAAGACTTTGGATTAATTGCAACAGATGGCGGTTGGAATCTCTACTTTGGTGGTAATGGTGGAATGCGTCCACGTCACGGTGACTTATTTGCCTCTGATTTAACAGATCAGCAGTTACGTACTTATGTCGACCGCATCTACATGTTTTATATTCGCACGGCTGATCGTTTACAACGTACTTCGGTATGGTTAGAGAACTTGGAAGGTGGCATTGAATACTTACGTGATGTGATTATTAATGACTCATTAAACATTAATGCTGAACTAGAAGCAGAAATGGAAAATAACATTGAGAACTATCAATGTGAATGGAAAACAACCATCGAGAGCCCTGAAAAACTTAAACGTTTTAAACACTTTATTAATAGCAAGGAAGAAGATACTGGTCTTGCCTTTAAAGTGATAAGGGGGCAACGCTTCCCTTTAGCAAAAGAAATTGAAATCACTGAATTAGTGTAAAGGAGATAATAAAATGGACATTACATCAACTAATACAAGCTGGACAAATATTTGTGCTGCAAACGATTTAACACCTGATGCAGGTATTTGCGCTCTGTTTAATGAACAGCAAGTGGCGATTTTTTTATGCCAACAAAATAACAGTGTTTATGCTGTTGCTAATTTCGACCCGTTTGGGGGAGCGAATGTGTTATCTCGTGGCATCATTGGTTCGACACAAGATATTACTTATGTTGCCTCTCCTTTATACAAACAGCGTTTTAATTTAGTAACTGGGGAATGTTTAGACTCAGACGAACACCAACTTAAAACCTTTAATGTTCGCATTGAAAATGAGCAAGTTCAGCTTAAAGAAGCAAGTTAAACAAACCTTTATAGTTAACAAACTATCACTAAAAAGCTTAATGTTTCATTAAGCTTTTGTATAAGACACACAGGATATATATGAGTAAAAGTAATTTTAATATTTTTTCTTTTCAGGGAAAAATGAAAACCTTACATTTAAGTTGGATGGCTTTTTTCATCACTTTTGCCGTTTGGTTTAACTTCGCTCCTTTATTGCATGCAGTAAAAGAAACCCTTGGATTAAGCACTGAAGAGATTAAAACGCTGCTGATCCTCAACGTAGCAATCACTATTCCTGCACGTGTTATTATTGGTTCACTAACAGATAAGTATGGCCCTCGAATTGTTTACTCCGCTTTATTGATCCTATGTTCAATTCCTTGTTTTACTTTTGCTTTTTCAGATAACTTTATGCAGGCTGCAATATCGCGTTTTGCACTCGGTTTTATTGGTGCAGGTTTTGTTGTTGGTATTCGTTTGGTTTCTGAATGGTTCCCGCACAATGAGCTTGGTACTGCTGAAGGTATTTACGGTGGTTGGGGTAACTTTGGTAGTGCAGCTGCTGCTTTCTCACTGCCTACAATCGCTCTATTATTTGGTGGCGAAGACGGTTGGCGCTATGCAATGGCCGTTACTGGTTTACTTAGTTTAGTATTTGGTTTTATCTTTTATGCCAATGTAACTGATACACCAAAAGGAGCGACTTACTTTAAACCGGCTAATTTAACGGCTATGGAAGTTACTTCTAAAGGTGATTTCTTTCTATTGTTGTTGATGAAAATACCTATGTACGCAGCATTAGCATTATTAGCTTGGAAACTTTCACCTGCTAATGTTGGTATGATCACCGATACAGTTTGTTACAGTATTTACGGTTTGTTATTAGCTTTATACCTGTATGAATGGTCACAGGTATGGAAAGTAAATAAATCTATTTTTACCACGCCAGTACCGGAAATTCATCAATACAAGTTTAAGCAAGTAGCGGTATTAAATATCCTTTATTTTGCTACATTTGGTTCTGAATTAGCCGTTGTTTCAATGTTGCCACTATTCTTTTTAGAAACATTTGAATTAACGCCAGTTGTTGCGGGTATGGTGGCTTCTGCTTATGCCTTCATGAACTTAGCTTCTCGCCCTGGTGGTGGATGGCTTTCAGACAGATTTGGTCGTAAATCTACGCTGATTATTTTGACTGCAGGTTTAGCCTTAGGTTATTTATTGATGGCGCAAATCGATGGTGGTTGGACGTTGTGGGTTGCTGTTGCAGCCGCAATGTTATGTTCTTTCTTTGTACAAGCTGGTGAAGGGGCTGTATTTGCTACAGTACCATTAATTAAGCGTCGTATGACGGGACAAATTGCAGGTATGACTGGTGCTTATGGTAACGTCGGTGCAGTTGTGTACTTAACTATCCTTTCTTTTGTTGATTACCAAACATTTTTCTACGTGATTGCGGTAACTGCATTTATCGGTTTGGTTACACTATTGTTTATGACTGAACCTAAAGGCAAGATTGCAGAAGTGAATGAAGATGGTAGTGTCACACTCATTGATGTTGGAAGTCACTAATCAGTATATGGCAGTTATTTTTAATGACTGCCAGCACAGATTCATAAGTGCTTCATAAGTAGGAATAACAAGTAAGGTCACAATCTGCATGAATAAGAGTCAATCAACGCCAAAGTTGAAAGTGTGCATCGGTGGTTATTCGACAGCGGGTAAGCGTTCGGTCAATCAAGATGCTTTTGCAGTGAAAGACCCTTATTCACCTTTAGAAAAAAGTACTAAAGGTATTGTTGCCTGTGTTGCTGATGGTGTGAGCTGCAGTAATAAAGGCCAACAAGCCAGTCATACCAGTGTGACACAATTTATCAGCGATTATTACAGTACTAATAAAAACTGGGATGTTAAAGAATCAGCGAGTAAAGTTCTCAATTCACTCAATAGTTGGTTATACCAACATAACCAAGATGACCTTCGCCATAATGGCTTGATCACTACTTTTAGTAGCTTGATTATCAAATCAAATACTGCCCACTTGTTACATATTGGCGATAGTCGTATTTATCGCTTTCGGGCTCAAAAATTAAAACAGTTATCTCATGATCACAGTAGAGCGGTTTATAAACAGAACCCGGTATTAACGCGTGCACTAGGTATGGATTGCCACATTGACATCGACTACCAAGCAATTCCTTTACAAGTTGAAGACTTGTTTATGCTGTGTAGCGATGGTGTGCATGATTATTTAGATAACAATACCCTCAGCGGCTACTTAAGCACCTTAAGTCAAGATGCTAATACCAAGGCCTTTGAGGAGCTTGCGCAAACAATTTGTGATGATGCCTTAGCGCAAGGTAGCAGTGACAATATCAGTTGTTTATTAATTAAAATCAGCACGCTTCCTAAAGCTGATTTAAGTGAATTATTTGCTCATTTAAATAGTTTGATTATTCCTCCTGCGCTACAAGTAGGGAATGAGATTGATTGTTTTCGTATTGATGAAATACTACATCAAGGTGTACGCAGCCATGTTTACCTCGCCACAGATAAAAGTAGCAATAAGTCAGTGGTGCTAAAAATGCCTTCTCTTAACTTTGAAGAAGACTTAAATTATCTATTAGGGTTTTATAAAGAGCAGTGGATAGGGCAATCAATTACACATCCCGCAATCATGTCAATAGCAGCTAATATTAAAAATTCTGTGTTTTTGTATCATATTTGCGAGCTAGTAGAAGGGATCTCCTTAAGGGATTGGATGCAAAGAAATCCAATCATAGAGCAGCAACAAGCTTATGATATTGTGACTAAAGTTGTAAATGCGGTGCGAGTATTACAGCGGGCAGGGATGGTGCATCGTGATTTAAAGCCTGAAAATATTATGATTTCAGATCAGGGAGAAGTGAAGCTCATTGATTTTGGTACGGTTAAAGTAAACGGCTTTGAAGAGATAGAAAAAGAACAGCAAGAAGAGCCGCTGGGGGCGGTCGATTATATTGCACCAGAATATTTAAATGAGGGGCAAAGTTCATCACTATCGGATCTATTTTCAATTGCGGTTATTGCCTATGAATTATTAGCAGGTCACTTGCCTTACCCCGGCAATCAAGGGCAATCATTAGATAGAGCAAGGCAGTACAGTTGGATTTATCAACCGATTAAAACCTATCGGCCAGAGTTATCAAACCGATTAGATAATGTATTGCAAAAAGCATTGGATCCGGATCCTCTAAAACGTTATAGCAGTATGAGTGAGTTTGTCGCTGAATTGAGTCATGTTCAAAAAAAGAAGCAATTAACAGAACCCAAGAAAACATTATTAGAGCGTGATCCTGTTAAGTTTTGGCAATGGTTAGCTTTTATTTTTATTGGTGTGAGCGCATTAGAGTTACTGTTATTGTTGAAAGGGTAGTAGTTTAATAAAAGAAGTTCTGGGGTAAGGGACTGCAATATTAATCAGATAGCGACTCACTGCCTATTGGTTTAGGAAGAGCTTTCGAGCAGTAAATAACCTCAACAGCTACTTTTGATATCACGCCACTCTATGCATCTGCTTTAAAGCACACTTACAAAGTCCGTTAGATAATGCGGGACATTTTTTACATGCCACCGATTTGTACGGAGTATAAGCAGAAGATAAATCCGCGGCATTAAAATCATTCGTAAAAGATAGGCTTGGCTTCAGCTGTTTATATTCATGTTGCTGATATTGCTTCGGCTCTTGTAGTTGCCTATCTTGATTGCGTTGAAGCTCTTTGATTTTATTGGTTAGTGCTTTGAATGCTTTTTTATTATCCATTCGTCACCTCATTATTTATCGTACTTATTAATAATGTAGCACTAATGCGAATAGAAATGAATATCATTATTATTGTTTTTTAAAGTATCAATGATTTTATTGCTTATCGCTGAAGTGAATTAGGCTAATGAGTAGTGTGTTATCAGTTAATCAAAAATGAAGAATAATTAATGGATGGAGGTATTCGATAATCTGATGCTGCAACAGGCATAAAATCAGTTAAAAAGCGCTTATGGCTGATAAGCGCTATAGATGGCTAGTAATTTAAGATGGCATGTTTAATCTTTAATCTTTAATCTTTAATCTTTAATCTTTAATCTTTAAGGTCTGGGTTTATTAATTACCGGTAATGACAGTTCTTAAGCCATAGTCTAGTATTTTGCCCGTTTGGCTTTTTACACTTAATGTGGTCACTTCTACTTTTTCACCATTACATAACTCATCGGTTATTTCTCGAATGCGTTGTGCATCTAAGCGTGGTGAATAGGTATTGGCAATGACAAACCCACCTTTAGCGCGTAATGCTAATGCAGCTTGTATTAATTCTGGAAACTTATTTTCTATTTTCCAACGCTCTTTTTTTGCACCAATCCCAAAAGCTGGTGGATCCATGATTAAACCTTGGTATTGTTTACCTCGTTTAATTTCACGTTGTGCAAATTTAAGTGCATCCTCTAACACCCAATGAATGTCAGTTAAGCCTGAGGACTCCATGTTCTCTTTCCCCCACTTGATGATCTGCTTTACTGAATCACAGTGTAATACTTCAGCGTCTTGCTCTCTTGCGACTAATGAGGCAACGCCGGTATAAGCAAACAAATTCAAAAAGCGATCACCGGCCTTTAAGTTGTTAGCAATAAAATCCCAGTTAGCACGTTGCTCTGGAAATAATCCTACATGCTTAAATTTAGTTAGGTGTAAGTTTATAGTGATATTATTAAAGGTTATTTGCCAATCATGTGCTAAATCACCCTGTAATGCTTTCCACTCTCCTGCGCTGCTGCTGCTTTCAATAAATTCGAAATGTGCTTTCGCTAGCCACTCCTTTTTAGATAAAACAGGTTCAAAATAAGCGTTCATTTCAGGGCGAATAGTGACAACATTTCCCCAACGTTCGAGTTTTTGATTATTACCTGCATCAATTAATTCGTAGTCATGCCATGGTGCAGTAAAGGTACGTTTCATCATAGGATTGTTAGCTTTTATATAAAGTGAATGGATAGACTGTGACAAGTAAAGACGATGAAACAGAAAGACGCTAAATTATACAAATGAAACCATAAAAATGCACATTTTATATAAGTGCTATTGTCCACTTATTGTATTACTGCCTCAAAAAAGGTAATCTCGCGCATCAAAGAATGGTTTGATTTTTATCATGGTTATTTTTGTCGACGAATTAATAGTTTATTAATAATTTCTGCGCTTTTTATAAAACTCTGTAAGACAGAATATAAATGCTTTAAGCATTTGCGGTGAGTGTTTAATCTCATTAGTTAATAATTCGTTTTAGTCAATATATAATGCTTAGAGTTACTATTAATATTTAAGGTTTATACAATGAAAATTTTAATAACAGGTGGTGCTGGTTTTATTGGGTCAGCAGTTATTCGTAACGTCATCAACAACACCACGGATAGTGTTATTAATGTTGATAAGTTAACATATGCGGGGAATTTAGAGTCTTTGCTTGAAATTTATCAAAGCGAGCGTTATTGCTTTGAGCAAGTTGATATTTGCGATAGGGCTGAGCTTGATAGAGTATTTACTACTCACCAACCCGATGTCGTGATGCACTTGGCTGCTGAAAGTCACGTGGACCGTTCAATTACAGGTCCAGCAGAGTTCATCCAAACTAATATAGTCGGTACTTATAATCTGTTAGAAGCCGCTCGTCAGTATTGGAGTTCCTTAAAAGATGACGCAAAAAAAGCATTCAGGTTTCATCATATTTCAACCGATGAAGTTTATGGTGACTTGCCCCACCCAGATGAACAAGAAGGTGAATTACCTTTATTCACTGAAGAAACCTCTTATGCACCAAGTAGCCCTTATTCTGCATCAAAAGCTTCTAGTGATCATTTAGTACGAGCTTGGTTACGTACTTATGGTTTCCCTACTATTGTCACTAATTGCTCGAATAATTACGGGCCTTATCATTTCCCTGAAAAGTTAATTCCATTAGTAATACTAAACGCTTTAGATGGAAAAGATTTACCAATCTACGGTAAAGGCGATCAAATTCGTGATTGGCTATATGTGGAAGATCATGCTCGAGCGCTTTATAAAGTCGTTACAGAAGGGCTAGTGGGTGAGACTTACAATATCGGTGGCCATAATGAGAAGCAAAATGTCGAAGTGGTGCAAACAATCTGTCATATTTTAGATACATTAGTGCCCAAAGACACAAAATATGCAGAGCAAATTACTTATGTCGCAGATCGCCCTGGTCATGATAGACGTTATGCAATTGACTCATCAAAAATGAGCGCAGAACTTGATTGGACACCAGTAGAAACATTTGAGACAGGCCTACGTAAAACCATTCAATGGTATTTAGATAACCAGCAATGGTGCTTGAATGTACAAGATGGCTCTTATCAGCGAGAGCGTCTTGGTGAAATCAACGTATAATTAAAAGGCGATATGCTATGAAAGGAATTATTTTAGCGGGTGGGTCTGGTACTCGACTATACCCATTGACGCGTGGTGTTTCAAAACAATTATTACCGGTTTATGATAAGCCGATGATCTATTATCCCTTATCTACACTTATGCTAGCAGGGATTCGTGAAGTTTTGATTATTACAACACCTGAAGATAATGAAAGTTTTAAGCGTTTATTAGGTAATGGTTCAGATTACGGCATTAATTTAACTTATGCAGTACAACCTTCTCCAGATGGATTAGCTCAGGCTTTTTTAATTGGAGAAGAGTTCATTGGCGATGATAATGTTTGCTTAGTGTTAGGTGATAATATTTATTATGGGCAGTCTTTTAGTAAAACATTAAAAAATGCGGCGAGTAGATCAGCGGGAGCTACCGTTTTTGGTTATCAAGTTAAAGACCCTGAACGTTTTGGTGTCGTTGAGTTTGATGAAAATATGAAAGCGATATCGATAGAAGAGAAACCAGATAAACCAAAATCAAATTATGCTGTTACTGGATTATATTTTTACGATAATCAAGTGGTTGAATTAGCCAAACAAGTGAAACCATCTCATCGTGGCGAGTTAGAAATTACAACGCTGAATGAGATGTACTTAAAAGCGGGTTCTTTAAATGTTGAATTATTGGGCCGAGGATTTGCGTGGTTAGATACGGGTACCCATGAAAGCCTCCATGAAGCGTCGTCATTTGTGCAAACTATTGAACATGTCCAAGGTTTGAAAGTGGCGTGTTTGGAGGAGATTGCGTGGCGTAATGGGTGGTTAACCAATGAACAACTGGTTACAATAGCGACACCAATGCTAAAAAATGAATATGGCAAATACTTGGCTGCTCTTGTTAAAAATAACTAAAAATAGGTGTTTATGAAAGTTCTTATCACAGGATGTAATGGGCAGGTTGGTCGTTGTTTAGTGGAGCAATTTAATTTATCAGCAGATTTACTCGCGGTTGATCGCTCGCAACTAGATATTACCAATAAAAGTGCTGTTGATAAGCTTGTTGATGCATTTAAGCCTGATGTAATCATGAATGCTGCTGCATACACCGCAGTAGATAAAGCGGAAGATGAAATTGATTTATCTTATGCAATTAATCGCGACGGGCCAAAATTTCTAGCGGAAGCAGCAGAGCGAAATAATGTGCTAATTATGCATATATCAACAGATTATGTGTTTTCTGGTGATAAAGAGGGTTCTTATTGCGAGGAAAACCCAACGGCGCCACAAGGTGTATACGGTGCAAGTAAATTAGCAGGTGAACAAGCTGTTATTGCTGCATGCTCGCGGCATATTATTTTGCGAACAGCATGGGTTTTTGGCGTGTATGGTAATAATTTTGTAAAAACCATGCTACGTTTAGCTAAAACACGCGACACCTTGGGTGTGGTGGGAGATCAGTTTGGCGGACCGACTTATGCGGGTGATATCGCATCGGCATTAATAACTATGGCTAAATCAATTTGTGTGGGTAACAATAGTAAATATGGCATTTATCATTTCTCGGGTTTGCCGCACGTCAGTTGGAGTCAGTTTGCTCAATGCATATTTGACGAAGCGGTACAACAAAAGGTGATTGCTCAATCCCCTGTTGTTAATTCAATTACAACCGTAGATTACCCCACACCAGCAAAACGACCTGCTAATTCAAAATTAGATACAACGTTAATTAACGATAAATTTGGACTTCAGGCAAGTGATTGGAAGAAAGCCCTAAATAATATTAAAGCATATACAAACTAATAATAGATTGAGTCGATTATGAACATTATTGAAACAAATATTCCGGATGTAAAGATTATTGAACCTGCAGTTTATGGTGATGAGCGCGGTTTTTTTATGGAAACATGGAACCACAAAGTATTTGAAGAAAAGGTAACAGGTAAACCAACTTCATTTGTACAAGATAATCACTCAAAATCTAAGAAAGGAATTTTGCGTGGTCTGCATTACCAAACGGATAATACACAAGGTAAATTAGTGCGAGTCGTATCAGGCGAAGTTTTTGATGTCGCTGTTGATTTAAGAGAAAGTTCAGCAACCTTCGGGCAGTGGGTTGGAATTTATCTCTCTGCAGAAAACAAACGTCAGTTATGGGTTCCAGAAGGTTTTGCACATGGCTTTTATGTAACCAGTGATGAGGCTGAGTTTGTTTATAAATGCACTGATTATTACAATCCGAAAGGTGAAGTTTCAATTAAGTGGGACGATCCTGAAATTGGTGTCGAGTGGCCTCTGTCTATTAATGGAAGTCCTGATCTTTCAGTAAAAGATGCAGAAGGTTTGTCATTTAAAGATGTACCATACTTTTAAAAATAAGAATAAAGAAGTCACTACGGTATTAAAGTGAGTGATGAATTAGAGTTCTAAAATAAGGACTATGGTATTTGTAGTCCTAGGGTCAAATCATGTTATCTAAAATTAATTTTTTCTCTCCTCTTGTCAAGCATAAAGGATTGATCTGGACAATGGCTAAACGTGATTTAGCACTTAGATATAAGGGTTCAGTGATGGGAATGCTATGGAGTTTTGTTAACCCATTACTGATGCTTGGTATTTATACTTTTGTTTTTCAACACGTGTTTAAAGCTAAATGGGGTGTTGAAGTTGCTAATCCTATTGGTTATGCAGTTATACTTTTTTCAGGTCTAGTTTTACATATGTGGTTTGCGGAGGTACTGACGAGAGCTGTCTCTTTAATTTCATCTAACGCTAACTTTGTAAAAAAAGTGGTTTTTCCACTTGAGGTGCTTCCTTGGGTGGTTTTGATTGCATCTTGCATTCAATTTTTAGCGGCTCTTATTGTTCTGTTTGCTTTTATGTTATTTGAAGGTGCGGAGATAGGACCACAAATATTATTGTTTCCACTAGCTATTTTCCCTTTTTCTATCATGTTAATTGGTTGTGCTTACTTCTTTGCTGCATTAGGTTTGTTTATTAAAGATTTGGAGCAATTTATTCAGTCTTTTGTGACGATTCTGCTTTTTACCAGTACCATTTTCTTTTCATTACAAAATGTACCAGAAATCATTCGACCTTTTATAAAAATTAACCCATTAACTATTCCGGTTGAAGCATTCCGGGATTTTGTTTTGTTTGATGGCTTGTCTGCTGTAAGTGATCTTTTTGTATTCACTTTCCTAAGCTTTGTATTTGCATGTTTTAGCTATTATATGTTTAAAAAGCTAAGACCGCTTTTTCCTGACGTACTGTAAGAGAGATATAATGACTGCTATTACGGTTAATGATCTTAAAAAAAACTACTTATTATATGATTCGCCATTTGATCTTTTAAAAACATATTTATTTCCCAACAGGGCAAAAAAAGAATTCGCGGCCTTAAAAGGGATCTCTTTTACGGCCAAAAAAGGCGAAACGCTAGGGATTGTTGGGCATAATGGTTCGGGAAAATCAACGTTATTACAGATTATCACGGGTGTATTGCAATCGACTTCGGGCTGCGTTGAAGTTAATGGACGCGTTGGGGCCTTGTTAGAGTTAGGCTCTGGATTTAACCCTGAGTTTACAGGTCGGGAAAATGTTTGCTTCAACGCTTCGATTCTTGGTCTTAGTAAAGAAGAAATAGCAGATCGCTTTCAGCAAATTGTCGATTTTGCGGATATTGGTGAATTCATTGATCGTCCGGCCAAAACTTACTCTTCAGGTATGATGCTGCGCCTGGCATTTGCGGTGGTCATCAATATCGAACCTGATATATTAATTGTTGATGAAGCCCTTGCTGTTGGTGATGATGCCTTCCAAAGAAAGTGCTTTTCGAGAATTAAACAACTCCAAGAAAATGGTGTAACTATATTGTTAGTTTCGCACAGTGCTGGGAGTGTTGTAGAACTTTGCGATCGGGCTATTTTACTTGACCATGGTGAGCTGCTTGCCGAAGGTGAGCCAAAAGATATTATCAATTGTTACCATAAACTTATACATATGGAACCGAGTAAAAAGCTTGTATTCAGAGAAAAAATCAAGGGAGGTGCCATTGAACAAGATAATGAAATTGACGAAAAAAAAGTTGTGTTTGTTGATACCTCACTTTACACACCTGATTTAGAGCCGACTACGACCATCTGGTATGAGCAAAGAGGAGCAAAAATAACCAATCCGAGATTATTAAATACTGAAGGTAACAGAGTTAATTTGCTCCAATCTGGTCGGCAATACTCATTCTGTTTCGATGTCGAGATTAGTGAAACTGCATTTAGATTGGGATTTGGCATGCTGATTAAGACGCTTTCAGGTTATGAAATTGGAGGTGCAACGTCACATATGGATAGTGATGTTGTGGTTGAGTTTGCAGAAAAAGGGGCTAGTTTTGCAGTTACTATAAAATTCAATTGCAATGTTAGAAATGGTACGTATTTCATGAATTGTGGCTGTGTTGGGATGGTACAGGGTAACTTGGAGTTCTTGCACCGAGGCGTTGATGTTTTAATGTTCTCTGTAATGGAAGAAAATAAGCTAAGTACGGGAGTTGTAGATTTTTCACCACAATTTTCGTTGCTTCAACACGATAAACATTGACGATCTTTTTTCTCAGTAATATCTATCACTCGGGCAAAATAAGAAAGATATTTTGAGTTTTTTGGTTATGTAATTGAATTACATAAATATTAATTAATAGAATAGGCAATCTGAATGGCAGAAAAAACATTAATAATGATTCTTGGGATGCACCGAAGTGGTACAAGTGCAATCACCAAAGGATTGGAAACTCTGAGTGTCTCATTAAGTGAAAATTTATTGTTAGAAAACGAGTCAAATAATAAAGGGCATTGGGAGGACTTGGATGTTTTATCCATTAATGAAAAATTGCTCCATTACGCCGGATTAGAATGGTATTCCCCTATTCCATTTCCTATTGATAAGCTTGATGAGCCTTTTTGTCAAGCCTTAGCGGATGAAGCAGCTTCTTTACTTAAAAAAAAGATATCAAAACATACCTTATGGGGATTCAAAGATCCCAGATCTTCCCGACTATTGCCCTTCTGGTTGGGCGTATTTAAACGTGCAGACATAAAACCAAAATTTATTTTAGCTATAAGAAATCCTTTAGACGTAGCATTGTCTCTAAAAAAACGTAATGAATTTGATTTTTTACATTCTTATTATTTATGGTTGCTACATATACTTCCTAATCTAGAATTTTTAGTTGAATTTGATTATGCGATAGTGGATTTTTCTTCACTTTTGGAAATGCCAGAGCAAAGCATTAGGTATATTGCGGAAAGATTGAAACTTAACGTTAATGATAATCTTTTATCTAAATTTAGTGAAAGTTACCTAGACTCTTCTTTATGTCATAACAGTAGCGATATCTCTGATCTTCTTGTAAGTAAAGATTCCAGTGACTTATTGGTAACTGCATACAAGGCTTTATTGGCGGCGAGTTTAGATATAAAGGGAGTTAATGAGTTAAGCTTTAAAAATAATTTTCCTGAGTTTATTAAGGAGTTTGAGGACTGTCAAAATGATTATTTATCAAAGCTATTGGTGACTTTATATAAAAAGCATTTTAATCTACATGAAAAATATTTGACGCTACAGCATGAAAAAAACTTACTGGGCATATCTTGTAGTGGGCTAGAAAGTGATAATCATAGTTTCCTTGTAAAGGTTAATGATCTAGAAAGTCATAATCAAAATTTACTTGTTAATATTAAAAATATGGAAGAACAGCTTGCTAATATAGCTAATGATTTACATGCAGCACATACTCAGCTTAATCTTTTATATCAATCTACTAGCTGGAAAATAACAATGCCGTTGAGAACAGTGTCACGATTATTTCGTGGGGATTGGCCTGCAATTAAATTGAGTATCCATCACTATACTCCATTATTAGCCCATGCGTTTAACCCCGCTGCAGGAGGGATTATAGCGAGATTACGTCGCGCGATATCCCTATTAATTCAAGAAGGTCCAAAAGCCGTTTTTAATAAGGTAAAAACACTCAACAGTAGAGTGGAAGTCTCTTCGGAAAGCCCTTCTGATTATCAAAGTTGGTTAGCTCATCACGACAACCAAGAAGAGTCAGATGCAGCGAAGTTGCTTGAGTTACTACCGAGTATGCGTCAACCATTGATATCAATCGTGATGCCGACCTATAACACAGATGAAAAATTCTTACGTTTATGTATCGAATCAGTATTAGATCAGTCTTATTCGAATTGGGAGTTGTGTATTGCGGATGATGCGTCATCAGATCTTCAAGTGATCAAAGTGTTAGAAGAATATCAAACGAAAGATAAACGTATAAAAGTGGTCTGTCGCAAAAAGAATGGCCATATATCAGCTTCGACCAATAGTGCATTAGATCTTGTGTCTGGGGAATGGCTTGCTTTACTTGATCACGATGATGAGTTACCTCTACATGCTTTGGCTTATGTGGTTAAAGCTATTAATGACAGCCCAAATGTTGAATTGATCTACAGTGATGAAGATAAAATCGATGATCAAGGTAATCGACTTTCCGCTCATTTTAAATCTGATTGGAATTTAGATTTACTCTATAGTCAAAACTACGTTTCTCATTTAGGCGTTTATAAAACAAATATAGTAAAAAAAATAGGCGGATTTAGAGTCGGGTATGAAGGCAGTCAAGATTATGATTTGCTGTTACGCTATTCACGGGAAATAGATCATACCAATATTATTCATATTCCTAAAGTGCTTTATCACTGGCGTATGGTGGAGGGATCAACTGCATTAGATTCTGACGAAAAATCTTATACAACAGAAGCCGGAATCAAGGCGTTGAAGGATCATTTTGCTGCCTTAGATAAAAATGTTACCGTCGAACGTGGAATGGCAGATAATATATACAAAGTTAATTGGCCCTTTGTTAATGCAGAGGGTAATGAACCTTTAGTGTCGTTGATAATCCCTACTTATAATGGCTATGAGATCACCAAGCAAGCAATCGAATCTATTTTAAGTAAAACTACTTACCGTAACTTTGAAATTCTATTAGTTGATAATAATTCGAATGACCCTACCTCTTTAGAATATTTTGAAAAAATAAATCAACATGAAAAGGTTACCTTATTACGTTACCCTTATCCATTTAACTATTCTGCGATAAATAATTTTGCTGTTAAGCATGCTAAAGGTGAAATTCTAGGGTTAATCAATAATGATATAGAAGTCATCAATTCAGAGTGGCTATCAGAAATGGTGTCTCACGCACAACGAGAAGATATTGGCTGTGTTGGAGCAATGCTTTATTATCCAAATGAGACCATTCAACATGCCGGTGTTATTATTGGACTTGGAGGGGTTGCTTGTCATTCACATAAAGGCTTTAAGCGTAACCACCCTGGGTACTTTCGACGCTTACAATCTGTTCAAAACTATTCAGCGGTGACTGCTGCTTGTTTATTAGTAAGAAAAGATATTTTTAACGAAGTTAACGGATTAAATGAATTAGCTTTAACAATAGCTTTTAATGATGTTGATTTTTGTTTGAAAGTGCAAGCTGCAGGATATCGTAATCTTTGGACGCCTTATGCAGAGCTATATCACCATGAATCCATTAGCCGTGGCACAGAAGATAATCCGGAAAAAATAGCACGATTCAATAAAGAAATTCAGTACATGTTAGCCCATTGGAAAACAGATAAAATATCTGATTTTGCTTATAATCCGAATTTAACTATCTATCATGAAAACTTTAGTTTAGCTTGGCCTTCCAGGTTTAAAATCGTAGGCAAAAGTAATTAAGGAGTCGATGTTTTTATTGTAAAATAAGTATAATGTCGTTGTTTTTTGTAATTACTCAGGTCGTTACCACTTAAGCATCTTTCTAAGTTGAAAAATGCCTATAAAATTTCTGGAATGAATTTTTATACCCTTTGGGTGGCTTAAACATGAGCTTTACAGCATTACTTTAATAATAATACCTTAATTCTGAGAGGTGTTGAGCTGTTACATTCGGAGTTTCATTTATAATGCCTAAGATTGTTGCAATAGTTGTATCCTATTACCCAGATGAAAGTGATTTACTTAATTTATGTGAAGCAATTAAAGGGCAAGTACATAAAATTTTTGTCGTTGATAATACTCCTAATCAATTGTCTTTTTTAAATGACTATACGGAGCTAAATGTAAATTGCTTTCATTTACAAGAGAATATGGGGATAGCATATGCGCAAAATTTTGGTATTAAAGAAGCTTTAAATGAAGGGTTCACTGATTTTCTACTACTTGATCAAGATAGTACTCCTTTACCAGATATGGTTGAGAAGTTACTCGCAACAAGATCAAGTGCCGAGATTGAAGGAATAAGGGTCGGAGCCGTTGGTCCACAACAAGTTGATCTTCATCGAAATGATTTATTAACACCGTTCGTTTGTCTAAATGGGCATAAAATTGAGCTTATTTATAATTCATCTAAAACCTATTGTGAAACTTGCTTCCTTATCGCTTCTGGCTGCCTAATTTCAGCTGAAGCGCTTAAGTCAATTGGCTATAAAGAGGAAGATTTGTTTATTGACTGCGTCGATCTGGAGTGGGGGTTTCGGGCAACGTCAAAAGGGTTCTCATGCATAGGTTCATTTCAAGCTAAATTAAATCATGAACTCGGGGATATTCCACTTAAGGTCTTTGGCCGTGAATTAACCTATCATTCACCCTTGCGACATTATTATTTTTACCGTAATTTTTACTTTCTTTTGCGTCGTAACTATGTGCCTACAACGTGGAAAATACATGTTTTATTCAAGTCATCCATGCAGGCATTTATTTTTAGTCTGTTTAGTCGTGAACCTGTTGCCCAAGTTAAAATGATATTTAAAGGAGTTTGTCACGGCTTAATAGGTAAAATGGGAAAGTATGAAGAATAAAAAATTACTTTTTATAATCAATGTCGATTGGTATTTTAAATTGCATTGGCTTCCTCGTGCTATTGCAGCAAAAGAATCTGGATTTGATGTTATTGTCGCGGCTCACTTTAGTAATCCTGCTATCCGTACAGAGCTAAGAACGTTAGGTTTTTCTTTGAAGCCGATTTTTCTTGATCGAAAAAGTATTAATCCGGTAAATAATTTTAAGACTAAGCAGCATATTGCTAAACTAATAGATAAAATACAGCCTGATATAGTGCACTCTATTACAGTTAAACCGAATGTATACTCCGGACTAATTTGTTGTAAACGAAAAATCTGCCAAGTGATGAGTGTCACTGGGTTAGGTTTGACGTTTTCAAGTAAAAAAATGAAAGCTAAAGCAGCCAAAAAAATTATTAGCCGCCTTTATAGAAAGGTGGCTGTAAATTCAAATTCGCATATTTTATTTGAGAATGAAGATGATAGAGAGCTTTTTTCTTGTATGCGTATTGCCGAAAAATCTAGACTCACGGTTATTGCTGGAGCGGGAGTTGATTTAACAGAATATTCTTATCAGGAAGAGGAAGAAAACGTTTATCCAATAATCCTTTTCGCTGCCAGAATGTTATGGGATAAAGGATTGGCGGATTTAGTTGCTGCAGCCGCAATTTTGCGTAACAAAGGTGTGAAGTTCGAGCTTCAGGTCGCTGGAATATTAGATAACCAGAGTAGCGCGGCTATTTCCGAGTTACAGATTGAGAAATGGAATAGTCAGGGGGATATTAATTGGCTTGGGGAAGTAAAGGATATGCCAAAGCTTATTGGTCTCGCTAATATTGTTTGTTTGCCGACAACCTATGGGGAAGGAGTGCCGAGAGTATTAATTGAGGCTGCTGCTATTGGCCGAGCTATTGTGACAACCGATGTTAATGGTTGCCGAGAGATTGTTTTAAATAACAAGTCTGGGATTCTTGTTCCTCCTCGCGACGTAAAGGCGCTGGCTGCAGCGCTAGAGATGCTATTGTTGGATAAACAAACTAGAATTGGATTTGGTCTACAGGGTCGTCAATTAGTTGAAGAAAAATTTTGCCAAAAAATAGTAATTCAACGGACTTTGGAAATTTATAATGAATTATTAGTAAACAAATCAAAAGCTAAATAGATTATGCAAACAGCTAAATTTCTTTCAATCTAAATTTAACCTGAACAGTGACTCCTATTTAAAGTAACATATATAAAAATTAGATGTAGTTGATAATGTGTAACAATATCTCTATATGTAATCATAGTGTGATCATGTTTGAATATGCAGGCTTATAGTGAAAAAAATTATTATTACAGGGGCAAATGGTTTCGTTGGATCCGCGTTATATAAATGTCTCCAAGAAACCAAGTCATTTTTTCTATTGCAAACGGCACGGTTCAATGCTGACAGTAATTTACTCAATATCGATTTTTCCGTTGATTTTAATATCGAAAATGAACTTAATGGTGTTGACGTTGTTATCCATTGTGCTGCACGAGTGCATGTAATGAATGATACTGATAGTAATCCTTTAGATGCATTTCGTGCTGTTAATACTAATGGCACGCTAAATCTTGCCCAACAAGCTGCAAATGCAGGCGTAAAACGTTTTATATTTATTAGTAGTATTAAGGTCAATGGTGAATCTACCGCACTAGGTTTTCCATTCAAACCGGATGATGATTTTATCCCTACCGATCCTTATGGGTTAAGTAAATATGAAGCAGAAGTTGGCTTACGTAAGATAGCGGAACAAACGGGAATGGAAGTGGTGATTATTCGTCCGCCATTGGTTTACGGGCCAGGGGTTAAAGCAAATTTTGCTTCTATGATGAAATGGATGAACAAAGGTCTGCCTTTACCATTGGGCGGTATTAAGAGTAATAAACGTAGTCTTGTCTCTGTGGACAACTTAGTTGATTTGATAATAACTTGTATAAAACACCCCAATGCGGCAAATCAAATATTTTTAGTCTCAGATGATGAGGATATTTCAACTTCAGAACTGTTAAGTAATATGGCTGCAGCACTGGAAGTCTCTAATCGATTATTACCAGTACCAAGTTTATTTTTTGCATTGGTAGCAAAGCTTATAGGCAAGCCTGCTATATCACTACGTTTGTGTGGATCGTTACAAGTTGATATATCTAAAACGAAAGAACTGTTAAACTGGCAACCTCCTTACAGCGCTGCTGAGTGCATGAAAAAAACAGCAGATACTTTTCTTGAAAATAACAGTAAGTAATTATTTTAATGAACAATTTTATTATTTGTATTTTTGATTTTGTAATGGCTTTTTTTGGTTTATGTATTACATCTCCAATTTTAATTATTATTGCCATTATTGGTTACTTTGATACTGGCTCACCGATTTTCATTCAAGAAAGAGTTGGCAAAAATAAGCGAGCGTTTAAACTTATTAAATTTCGTACCATGTCTGTTGGAACAGAATCTGTTGCGAGTCATCTTGCAAGCAATTCATCAATTACTAAGTTAGGATCTCTTTTACGCAAAACTAAAATTGATGAGTTGCCGCAATTGATTAATGTATTAAAAGGTGAAATGAGTTTTGTTGGCCCGCGTCCTAATTTATTTAATCAGAAAGAACTGATCGCAGAGCGTGAGCGCCTACACGTTTATGATGTGCTACCTGGTATCACAGGTCTTGCTCAGGTTAATGCTATTGATATGTCTACGCCTAAATTACTTGCGAAAACAGATCAAAAAATGATTCAGGAATTAACCATCCAAGCTTACTTTAAATATATCATAATGACGGTAACAGGAAGTGGCTCTGGTGATCGAGTTCAATAGCAATCCCATCGCGCTAATATTAATTTAACTATGTTTTCTACTTTTATGCCCAATCATAAGGTTTTTCCCTTTTCTTTTTAGAGGTATCAAATCATCATTAACTCTATCTTATCAACCTCTCGGTTTTACAAGCGTGTTTTTAGCCTTTTTATTGATACACTTTTTGTCACCGTTGCTTTTTTTGGCGCTTTCTTGACCCGCCTAGGTAACGTTGATTTTGTTGATCATTGGTTACTTGTAGCTTCTCTTGCTTTATGGACACTTTTTATTTTTGCAAGAGTTGGATTATATCGTGCTATTTTGCGTTATTTGAGTGTACATGCTTTATTAACCATCGTGATTAGTTGTTTTGCTTCCGCAATATTGCTTATTGTATTGGGATACTTTTTCGATATTTTTATACCTCGTTCAGTCCCAATTATTTATGCTACTTATCTGATTTTACTTTGTGGTGGTGCTCGGTTATGTGTACGTATTATTGTTTCACAGGCGATGAGCAAAGAAAAAGTTCGTATCATTGTTTATGGTGCTGGGGACTCCGGGCGCCAGCTAGTTAATTTGTTACGTCAAGGTCATGAATATCACCCTGTAGCTTTTATTGATGATGAAAAGCGTTTATTTAAGACTGTCGTTAATGGTTTAACCGTTTCCAACCGTAACAATTTACATTCTTTAATTACTAAAAAACGGGCCTCTATAATTCTATTAGCGATACCAAGTGCAACAAGGACTCAACGTAAAAATATTATTGACTCGCTTGTAGATCTCCCTGTCGAGATAAAGTCAATTCCAAAATTTTCTGATTTAGTCTCTGGAGCCGCAACTATTGATCAGTTACGTGATGTCCCGATCGAAGACTTACTAGGCAGAGAGCCGGTACCAGCTATACCTCAACTGCTCGAAGCAAATATTCAAAACAAAATTGTTATGGTGACTGGTGCGGGTGGCTCTATTGGTTCTGAACTATGCCGACAAATCGTTCAACAAAAACCAAGCTCTCTTATATTATTTGAATTATCCGAATTTGCATTATACAAAATAGATAAAGAATTATCTGAGCTAGTTATAGAGAAAGGTTTAAATATAAAAATTATTCCCTTACTGGGGTCGGTGCAACGTTTAAACCGTTTGAAAACGGTGCTAAAAAGCTTTCAAGTGCAAACTTTGTATCATGCTGCCGCTTATAAGCATGTGCCATTGGTTGAGTTTAATGTAGTAGAGGGAGTTCGTAATAATGTTTTTGGTACTTATTATACCGCGTTAGCCGCTATTGAAGCAGAGGTTGAATCATTTGTTTTGATTTCAACTGATAAAGCGGTTCGCCCTACTAACGTGATGGGGACAACTAAGCGTATGGCTGAGTTGGTATTACAATCTTTAGCCGCTGAAAATAATAACACTCGTTTTTGTATGGTCCGGTTTGGTAATGTATTAGGTTCATCTGGCTCCGTTATTCCATTATTTAAACGACAAATTGCTGAGGGGAATTATGTCACTGTAACTCATCCAGATATCATTCGTTATTTTATGACTATTCCAGAGGCTGCTCAGTTAGTTATTCAAGCAGGGGCGCTAGGTAAAGGTGGTGATGTATTTGTTTTAGATATGGGGGAGCCAGTTAAAATAGTTGATTTAGCATCTAACCTTATCAAATTATCTGGGTTAGAAGTAAAGTCTGAATCAAACCCTTATGGTGATATCGAAATCCGTTATACTGGATTACGACCAGGAGAGAAGTTGTTTGAAGAGTTATTAATTGGTGATGATGTTGGTAAAACTGAGCATGAACGTATTATGTGTGCTCATGAGAGCTTTTTGCCCTATAGTGAGTATAAAGTTATTTTAGAAGAGCTCGATAGTGCTTGTCATGACTTTGATCATCAGAAAATTAGAGATATTTTATTGGCTGTTCCGGCTGGTTTTAACCCAACTGATGGCATTGGTGATTTGGTCTGGAATGCTCAGAATAAAGTTGCAGAGTTATCTTCTTAATCCTATTTTCTAGTCGTCATTGTTAGAGCTTAAATATGACGCATATTACCTTCTTTCCATTTTGGTTATTTTAAAAGTGGCTCTGCTACAGTAGAAAAGTTATAAATCGTATTACCACATCATATTGTGGTAATACGAAATAAGTTAAATTTACTAAGCTTTGGCAAATTTATAAGTGCGGTAACCGCCGATTAAGTTGCGTGCTTTGAAGCCGTTATTCACTAACTGACGATAAGCAACATTGCCACGTAAGCCAACCTGACAATAGATGATGATCTCTTTGTCTTTTGGTAATTCATGTAGTCGTTGACGTAGTTCGTCGACTGGAATATTGATAGCCTCCCCAATTTGTCCTAAAACTTCTAGTTCACCTGCAGTACGCACATCCAATAACACTTGTTGGTCAGTTAAGTGATCAACTTCGTCAAAATGTATTGCTTTAGTATCTCCAAGCATAAGGTTATACGCTACAAAGGCTGCTTGGTTGATAACATCTTTAGCACTACCAAATGGTGGTGCGTAAGTGAGTTCTAGGTGTTGTAGTTGCTCTACTGTCATGCCTGCTCGTTGCGCGACGGCCATAATGTCGATTCGTTTGTCGATGCCATCTTTACCTGCGGCTTGGGCACCTAGAATTTTTCCTGTTTGTGGATCAAATAACATTTTAAATGAGACTATTTCCGCACCTGGATAGTAGCTAGCATGGCTTGCTGTGTGCACAAAGACTTTCTCGTAGTTGATGCCTTTTTGTTTAAGTTGTTTTTCATTTTGACCAGTTGAAGCGATTGCTAAGTCAAATATTTTGCAAATGGCTGTACCCTGAGTGCCTTGATAATCTTGATTGCGGCCAAACATATTATCAGCAGCCATGCGTCCTTGACGGTTTGCAGGGCCCGCTAAAGGGATGATTGTAGGTTTACCGGTTACAAAGTCTTGTTCTTCAATGGCATCGCCAACGGCATAAATAACAGGATCACTGGTTTGTAATTGCAAATTGGTTTTAATACCACCTAATAAACCGATATCCAATCCAGCCTCTTTAGCTAAACTGGTTTCAGGCCGTACACCAATGGCCATAATCAATATGTCCGTGATGAGTTGTTCGCCATTACTTAAACTGAGGTTTAACTCGCCTTGTAAATGTTGGTTGTCGATACTTTCACCAATGTCTTGATTGGCGATATGATCATTTTTAATATATTCAATACCCTGTAATGCAACCCCTAGACGTAAGTCGATACCATGGTCTCGGATCACTTGATGAGCAAATCCTGCCATCTCTTTATCTACTGGTGTCATCACTTGGTCTGCTAATTCCAATAGAGTGGTTTTAATCCCTAATTGATGAAAAGCTTCCATCATCTCTAATCCAATAAAACCACCACCTACCACTGTCGCGTGCTTAGGTTTATTGTATTTAATGGTATTGATGATGTTATCCATATCCGGAATATTACGCAGAGAGTGCGTTAATGGATTATCAATCCCCGGTATATTAGGTACGATCGGAGCGGCCCCTGGACTTAATACTAAAAAGTCATAGCTTTCAGTATATTTACTACCATCATTGACATTTTTAATAGTGATTGTTTTTTCGTTGCGATTAATGCGAATAACTTCTGACAATGGTCGTACATCAACGTTAAAGCGTGCCAAAAAACTTTCAGGAGTTTGTAGTAATAATTGATTACGATCTTCGATATCTCCACCTACATGGTACGGTAATCCACAATTCGCAAAGGAAATAAATGGACCTCGCTCAAGCATAATAATTTCTGCATCTTCACTTAAACGTCTTGCGCGTGCTGCTGCTGATGCGCCTCCGGCAACGCCACCGATAATTACAATTTTTGTCATATCCAATTTACTCCGTATTGCTCATTATTAATTTGATAGTGGGATTTTTTTGATTGTTAATCTTTAATTATTAAGCACTCGCCGTGCTTGAATTTGCAAAAACTATAATTCATTAAATTAGCTTTGTCTAATTTAACTTTAACTAATTTAGTTAGATCTAAATAAGAATTGACTAATGTCAATGCTGTCAGTATTCTTTGCATAATAAATAAATTATAGAAGGTGAAATTCATGGAACTCGATGAAATGAAGTTACGTGCAGGTGAAGTCGCTGAGTTGTTAAAAACAATGGCTCACCAAGAGCGCCTCATGGTGTTGTGCCAATTAATAGAAGGGGAGGTTGGGGTCTCTCAATTACAAGCTGGTTCTGAATTAAGTCAGTCGGCATTTTCACAACAATTATCGGTATTACGCAAAAATGGTTTAGTTGAAGTGCGTAAAGAGTCGCAGCAGGTATTTTATTCCTTATCAGATCCTCGTATTAAAGCGTTAATCATTAGCTTGCATGGGATTTTTTGTGTTTAAGTAAAGCGGGTTTTAATCAACTTAATTGAGAGAGTTATATGACGTTTTCAATACCTTGGCATGCATTATTGGGTGGAATGTTGTTAGGTTTATCTGCCGCCATTCTGATGTTATTTAGTGGTAAAGTCGCTGGTATTAGTGGCATTGTAAATGGTTTGATACAACCTAAAAAAGGGGATACAGCTTGGCGTGCTGCTTTTATTATTACGATGATTTTGAGTGCTGTTTTTATCGCTCCCTTCGATATCAATTTACCGCTTGTAAGCACTGATAGTTACCTGCTGATAGCGTTAGCGGGTCTACTCGTAGGTGTTGGCACTCGTCTAGGTAATGGTTGTACTAGTGGTCATGGAATTGTTGGTATGGGACGTTTTTCGATACGCTCTATTGTTGCTACTGTCGTGTTTATGCTTAGTGCAATAGTGGTTGTTTATTTTCGTCAATTATTCGGAGCCATATAAATGCATTATTCATCTTTATTTCGTATTGCAGTTGCAGCAGTAGCTGGTTTGTTATTTGGCGCTGGCATGGTGATTTCTGAAATGGTTGACCCTAATAAAGTGACCGCTTTTTTAAATGTAACGGGCGCATGGGATCCTAGCCTGGCATTTGTGATGGGTGGCGCGCTATTAGTGTTCACGCCTATTTATCATGGTGTCATTAAAAAACGTCAAACAGCTGTCAGTGGTGAACCTTTACAATTAAGCCATAAGAAAAAAGTAGATGCGCCTTTAATTCTTGGTGCTAGCTTATTTGGCATTGGCTGGGGGCTCGCTGGGTTTTGTCCTGGGCCTGCAGTATCTAGCCTGAGTTCAATGAATCCTGTTATATTGGTGTTTATTGTTTTTATGCTTATAGGGATGATGCTTGCTAATCAATATTTAGCGGGTAGAGTCTGTTCGTTGTTTACTGCTAAGCGTGGGCATTAATAACAGCCATGCTAAGTGCAAGGTTTGAGGTTAATGTTTCTTAATCATGTTTCTTCATAAGCTTCTTAATATAAAACGTAGATTCAAATGATAAGATAAACTACCTCAATTCTTTGTTTGATAGAGGTAACGGTTAGGTGATAGTGCAATAGAAAAGTAGCTTGATTGTCTTTTATCAATAAGAATTGTTATTTTTATATATAATCAGGTTACAAAAGACAGAAAAATCCTTATACTTACGTGCTTTATTTTTAGGTGGCGACTTATGCTTAATATAAAAGCAGTCTTTCACCTACTAAACAATCGCTTTAAATAGGTGGTTGTTTTACCTCTTAGCAACTGATGCTAGGGTCGGTATTATTAATTTTAACAGTGGATAAAAAGCGTTATGACAACAGTAAATTCTGAAAACAGCAAAAGCTCATTCGATGGGGTTAAATGGACGATCACCGTTTTATTATTAGCAGCAATCATTGTTGGTAATTATTTATATGGCGAAGAAACGCATGTTGTATTACGTGTAGCAGTACTTTTATTATTAGCTGCTTTAGCCGTTCTTTCTGCTGCATTTACTGAAAAAGGCAAAACGTTTATTGGTTTTGCTAAAGATGCGCGCCTTGAAGTGCGTAAAGTTGTTTGGCCAACGCGCCAAGAAACAGTACAAACTACATTAATCATCTTAGCGGTATCAACCATTGTTGGTTTGATATTGTGGGGTCTTGATGGCATTTTCGTTCGCCTCATCGCGTTTATCACTACCTCTATTTAAGGGTTTATTATGACTGAAGAAGTTCAAAAAAAGAGATGGTATGTAGTCCAAGCCTTTTCTGGGTATGAAGGACGTGTACAAAAAACATTAGTTGAGCACATCCGTTTAAATGAAATGGAAGAGCACTTTGGACAAATCTTAGTCCCAACGGAAGAAGTTGTTGAAATGCGTGCTGGACAAAAACGTAAAAGTGAACGTAAGTTCTTCCCTGGTTACGTTTTAGTTGAAATGGCGATGAACGACGACAGCTGGCATTTAGTAAAAAGCATTGACCGTGTAATGGGCTTTATTGGTGGTACAGCAGAACGTCCTGCTCCTATCTCTCAAAAAGAAGTGGATAATATTCTTAACCGTTTACAAGAGTCTCACGATACTCCTCGTCCACGTACTTTGTTTGAAGCAGGTGAAGTGGTTCGTGTTAGTGATGGTCCATTTGCTGACTTCTCAGGTACAGTTGAAGAAGTTGACTACGATAAGAGCCGCTTAAAAGTATCGGTTTCTATCTTTGGTCGTGCAACACCAGTTGAACTTGAATTTTCTCAAGTTGAAAAAAGCTAATTAATTTATAACAAATCAGTTATTTGTTAATGCTTATCTAAGCCAATAAGGTCATTCTTATTGGCTTTTTGTTTTTTTAATCATCTGTAATTGTTATTAGGTTAAAAAAACACCAAAAGATCTTGTGAAATGAGGTAGCTTACAGTTATAATTCGCCGCCCATTTTATTTGTGGTGAGAACTTTAGTTAACACGGCAAATTCAATAGGATCGAGTAGGCTGCAATAATGCAGTCACTTATGTATTCATCGGGAAGCTGAGTTTTTTCAGCGTTATACCCAAAAAAAGGTAATATATCATGGCTAAGAAAGTAACCGCATATATCAAGCTGCAAGTTTCAGCTGGTATGGCAAACCCGTCACCACCAGTTGGTCCAGCACTTGGTCAACACGGTGTTAACATCATGGAATTCTGTAAAGCATTCAATGCAAAAACAGAAGCTCAAGAAAAAGGCGCGCCAGTTCCTGTAGTAATTACAGTATATGCTGACCGTTCTTTTACGTTCGAAACTAAGACTCCACCTGCATCTTACTTACTTAAGAAAGCTGCTGGCATCAAATCTGGTTCTGCTGTACCTAACAAAAATAAAGTAGGTAAAGTAACAGTTGCTCAACTTGAAGAAATCGCTAAAGCGAAAGAAGTTGATTTAACGGGTGCCGATCTTGAAGCGATGGTACGTTGTATTGCGGGTTCTGCTCGTTCTATGGGTCTGGAAGTAGAGGGTTAATACAATGGCTAAATTATCTAAACGCATGACAGCTATCCGTGCAGAAGTTGACGGAACTAAAGAATACGAAATCAATGAAGCAGTAGCACTTTTACAAAAGTTCGCTACAGCTAAATTCAGCGAAAGCATTGATGTTGCAGTTAACCTAGGTGTTGATCCTCGTCGTAGTGATCAAAACGTACGTGGCGCAACTGTATTACCACACGGTACTGGTCGTGAAGTTCGTGTTGCTGTATTCACACAAGGCGCTAACGCAGAAGCTGCTCTAGCTGCTGGTGCGGATATCGTTGGTATGGACGATCTTGCTGCTAAAGTTAAAGCTGGCGAAATGGATTTTGACGTAGTAATTGCATCACCAGACGCTATGCGTGTTGTTGGTCAATTAGGTCAAATCTTAGGTCCACGTGGCCTAATGCCTAACCCGAAAGTTGGTACTGTTACACCTAACGTTGCTGATGCAGTTAAAAATGCTAAAGCTGGTCAGGTTCGTTACCGTAACGACAAGAATGGTATTATCCATTCTACAATCGGTAAAGCAACGTTCACTGCTGAACAGATTAAAGAAAACCTAGAAGCTTTGATTATTGCGCTTAAAAAAGGCAAACCATCAGGTGCTAAAGGTCAATTCATTAAGAAAGTTTCTCTATCTACAACTATGGGTGCAGGTCTTAAAGTTGACCAAGCAACTCTAGAAACAGTAGTAGCGTAATTTTTTGTAGTGATTTGATGATTAATCATCAAGTCACTATACAAGGTGGCATATTGTTTGTATAATATGCGACCTTACTTTGGAGGGCCTTAGGTCTCTTCTTAGACCGCAGGTGTTAAATCTCTGATTTGACTTAATTTCCTGCGTAGACGGTACCGGACCCCAGAAAGATTATTCTACTGGATCCGAAACCAAAATAGTGCCTCACCATTAGGTGAGGGTGTTTATCTAGGGTAAAACCTAGTGGAATCCAGGAGTAAAACCAAATGGCATTAAGACTCGAAGACAAACAAGCTATTGTTGCTGAAGTCAACGAAGCTGCTAAAGGCGCTCTGTCTGCTGTTGTCGCTGATTCACGTGGCGTAACAGTAGGTGCAATGACTGAACTTCGTGCAAAAGCACGTGCAAACGGTGTATTTTTACGAGTAATTCGTAATACATTAGCACGTCGTGCAGTTGAAGGTACTGACTATGCATGTCTGGCAGATACGTTTACAGGTCCTACTATCCTTGCTTTTTCAAACGAACATCCAGGTGCAGCAGCACGTCTTTTAAAAGACTTTGCTAAAGCTAATGAAAAGTTTGAAATTAAAGGGCTAGCATTTGAAGGCGAATTTATTGAAGCCGATCAAATCGACCGTTTAGCGACATTACCAACTTACGACGAAGCAATTGCGAAACTGATGGCTACTATGAAAGAAGCTGCAGCGGGCAAACTTGTACGTACTCTGGCTGCAATTCGCGACCAGAAAGAAGAATCTGCAGCGTAATTGCTGTAATACCATTTTATAATCTATATATAGGAATTGACTCATGTCTCTTACTAAAGACCAAATCATTGATGCTGTTGCAGAACTATCTGTAATGGAAGTTGTTGAACTAATCGAAGCAATGGAAGAAAAATTCGGTGTATCTGCTGCTGCTGTTGCTGCAGGTCCTGCTGCTGCAGGCGAAGCTGCTGCTGAGCAAACTGAATTCAACCTTGTACTTACTGCTTTCGGTGAGAACAAAGTTAAAGCAATCAAAGCTGTTCGTGCTATCACAGGTCTAGGCCTGAAAGAAGCGAAAGACGCTGTTGAATCTTGCCCTGCTGTATTGAAAGAAGGCATCTCGAAAGACGAAGCTGAAGCTTTCCAGAAAGAGCTTGCTGAAATCGGTGCAACTGCTGAACTTAAATAAGTTAGATTTTCTAACTTATTAGCCATGAAAATGGCACTGGCTGGTGATTATTTAATCACCGGCCTTTTTGCGCTATAGGATACCGTGATTTATCATTATTTTTTACGGTCATCGGACGCTTAAGGTGATGTTATTGCAATATTGTTTCGAACGATAAAGTCAGCGATATAAGCTGCGCCTTAAAAACAGGCTCAAACAGAAGCAATATAGACATTTAAAACATCATTAACACCAAAATAATGTGCCGCCGTTGTCATGCAACAAGATTCAAACCAAGTAAGACAACTATGACCAATTTAATCAGCGAGCAAAGGAACCACATGGGTTACTCTTATACTGAGAAAAAACGTATTCGTAAGGATTTCGGGAAACGCCCACAAGTAATGGAAAAACCATACTTGTTGGAGATTCAACTAGATTCATTCAAACGATACATTGAAGTCGATCCGACTGGCGAAGTAGGTTTACAAGCTGCTTTTAACAGCATCTTTCCTATCGCGAGTTACTCAGGCACTTCGGAGCTACAATACGTAAGCTACCGCTTAGGTGAACCTGTATTCGATGTAAAAGAATGCCAAATCCGCGGAGTTACATACTCTGCCTCTTTACGTGTAAAATTACGTCTTGTTATTTATGATCGTGACGCGCCAGCAGGCACGGTTAAAGATATCCGTGAACAAGAAGTTTACATGGGTGAAATGCCACTCATGACAGAAAATGGTACCTTTGTAATCAATGGTACTGAGCGTGTTATTGTTTCTCAATTACATCGTTCACCTGGTGTTTTCTTTGATCATGATAAAGGCAAAACACACAGTTCGGGTAAAGTGTTATATAACGCACGTGTTATCCCTTACCGTGGTTCTTGGTTAGATTTTGAGTTTGACCCGAAAGACAACTTATTTGTTCGTATTGACCGTCGTCGTAAATTACCAGCGACTATCATGTTACGTGCACTTGAGTACACGACAGAACAAATCCTAGACATCTTCTTTGATACAACTCAGTTTGTTGTTAAAGATGGTGTTATTACGATGGCATTAATTGCAGACCGTTTACGTGGTGAGCAGTTTAACTTTGACATCGTGAGTAAAGGTACAACTTATGTTGAATCGGGCAAACGTATTACTGCTCGTCATATTCGTCAACTTGAAAAAGACGGCGTACAACACATTGAAGTGCCATTCGAACATCTAGAAGGTAAAGTGTCAGCGAAAGATTACATCAGCAGCGAAACTGGTGAAATCATTGTTAACGCAAATGATATCTTTACGCTTGAATTATTAGCAGAGCTAGCACAGTCTGGTATTAAAAAATTCGAAGCAATTTACACTAATGAATTAGATTGTGGTTCATTTATTTCGGATACATTACGCGTTGACTCTTCAACTAACCGTTTAGAAGCGTTAGTAGAAGTTTACCGTATGATGCGTCCTGGTGAGCCACCAACAAAAGATGCTGCAGAAGGTTTATTCCAAAACTTATTCTTTGCTGAAGAACGTTATGACTTATCTAAAGTAGGTCGTATGAAGTTCAATCGTCGCGTTAATATTGAAGGCGATGTAGGTCCAGGCATTCTATCTAACGAAGATATCTTAAGTGTAATGAAAACACTGATCGATATCCGTAACGGTAATGGCGAAGTTGATGATATCGATCACCTTGGTAACCGTCGTATTCGTTGTGTAGGTGAAATGGCTGAAAACCAATTCCGTGTTGGTTTAGTACGTGTTGAACGTGCTGTTAAAGAACGTCTATCATTAGGCGATCTTGATGCGACTATGCCGCAAGATCTGATCAATGCAAAACCTATCTCAGCTGCTGTTAAAGAGTTCTTTGGTTCATCACAACTGTCTCAGTTTATGGATCAAAATAACCCGTTATCAGAAGTAACACACAAACGTCGTATCTCTGCATTAGGCCCTGGTGGTTTAACACGTGAACGTGCTGGCTTTGAAGTACGTGACGTACACGTAACGCATTACGGTCGTTTATGTCCTATCGAAACACCTGAGGGACCAAACATCGGTCTTATCAACTCGTTAGCTACTTTCTCTCGTACTAACAGTTACGGTTTCTTAGAAACACCTTACCGTAAAGTTATCGATGGTAAACCTTCTGATCAAGTTGAATATTTATCAGCTATCGAAGAAGGTACATTTGTTATCGCACAGGCATCTGCCGGTCTTGATGAAAATGGCATGCTTAACGAAGATATGATCCAGTGTCGTCATAAAGGTGAAACTACCTTCATGGGACCAAACGACATCGATTACATGGATGTGTCACCACAACAGATCATTTCTGTTGCTGCGTCACTTATCCCGTTCTTAGAACATGATGATGCTAACCGTGCCTTAATGGGTGCAAACATGCAACGTCAAGCTGTACCAACACTACGTGCTGATAAGCCATTAGTAGGTACAGGTATTGAACGTCGTCTAGCGATCGATTCTGGTGTAACCATTATTGCAAAACGTGGCGGAACAATTGATTACGTTGATGCATCTCGTATCGTAGTTAAAGTTGCTGATGATGAATTAGTTGCTGGTGAAGCCGGTATCGACATCTACAACTTAACTAAATACACGCGTTCGAATCAGAATACTTGTATTAACCAAAAACCAACGTGTAAACCTGGCGAGCCAATTGTTCGCGGTGACGTATTAGCCGATGGTCCATCGACTGATATGGGTGATTTAGCACTTGGTCAAAACATGAAGATTGCCTTCATGCCTTGGAATGGTTACAACTTTGAGGATTCAATCCTTATTTCTGAGCGTGTATCTCAAGAAGATCGTTTTACTACGATCCATATCCAAGAGTTCTCATGTATTGCACGTGAAACTAAATTGGGTACTGAAGAGATCACGGCCGATATCCCTAACGTTGGTGAATCTGCACTAAGCAAACTAGATGAGTCTGGTATTGTTTATGTAGGTGCTGAAGTTAAACCAGGTGATATCTTAGTAGGTAAAGTAACACCAAAAGGTGAAACTCAACTTACGCCAGAAGAAAAACTATTACGAGCAATCTTCGGTGAAAAAGCGTCTGATGTTAAAGACAGCTCTCTACGCGTAGCTAACTCAACTTACGCAACAGTAATTGACGTACAAGTCTTTACTCGTGACGGCGTTGAGAAAGACAAACGTGCACTAGAAATTGAAGAAATGCAGTTAAAAGCGGCGAAGAAAGATTTAACTGAGAAGTTTAAACTTTTAGAAGGCTCTATTTACGAAAAAGCATTAAACCTATTAGTTTCTGCTGGTCAAGAAGAAGCGCGTCTACTACAAATGCCTAAGGCTCAGTGGTTTGATATCGTGCTTTCTGATGATGAGAAGCAAACGCTTTTAGATCAAATCAATGCACAACACGACGAAATTAAAGCAAACTACGATAAAGAGTTTGATATTAAACGTCGTAAAATCACACAAGGTGATGATTTAGCACCGGGTGTACAAAAAATTGTTAAAGTTTACTTAGCGGTACGTCGTCGCCTACAACCAGGTGATAAAATGGCCGGCCGTCACGGTAACAAAGGTGTTATTTCAAACATCGTACCTGTAGAAGATATGCCTCACGATGAGTTTGGTGTTCCAGTTGATATCGTACTTAACCCATTGGGTGTACCATCTCGAATGAACATCGGTCAGATTCTTGAAACACATCTAGGTCTAGCGTGTAAAGGTGTTGGTGAGAAACTAGAGCGTATGATCAAAGATCAGCGTGACGTTGAAATCAGCAAAGTACGTGAATATGTACAAAAACTTTACTCATTCGGTGATGCACCGTGTCATGTTGACTTAAATGACTTTGATGATGAAGCTGTATTACGTCTTGCTAAAAACCTATACAAAGGTTTACCAGTTGCGACTCCAGCATTTGATGGCGCACACGAAAGTGAAATCCGTGAATTGTTACGCATGGCTGATTTACCTGAGTCTGGTCAGTTACAATTAACTGATGGCCGTACGGGTATCCCATTTGAACGTCCAGTAACCGTTGGTTACATGTACATGTTAAAACTGAATCACTTAGTTGATGACAAAATGCATGCACGTTCAACAGGTTCTTACAGCTTGGTTACTCAGCAACCACTTGGTGGTAAAGCTCAGTTCGGTGGCCAGCGTTTTGGTGAGATGGAAGTATGGGCACTTGAAGCTTACGGTGCTGCTTACACTCTACAAGAGATGCTGACAGTTAAATCTGATGATGTTAACGGTCGTACTAAGATGTATAAAAACATCGTAGACGGTGACCATAGAATGGAACCAGGCATGCCTGAATCATTCAACGTATTGTTGAAAGAGATCCGTTCATTAAGCATCAATATCGAGCTAGATGAATCTAACTAAAATTCGTTTTAGTTGAAAATATGTGGCGTCTCGTTTTTTTTGAGACGCCTAGTTTTAACTCCTATGGGAGAGTAGCGTGAAAGACTTACTCAAGTTTTTAAAGCAACAAAATAAAACCAAAGAATTCGATGGTATTAAAATCGGTTTAGCATCACCAGAAATGATCCGTTCATGGTCTTTTGGTGAAGTTAAAAAACCTGAAACCATTAACTACCGTACATTCAAACCTGAACGTGAAGGTCTGTTCTGTGCACGTATCTTTGGTCCAATCAAAGATTACGAATGTTTATGTGGTAAGTACAAGCGCCTAAAACATCGTGGTGTTATTTGTGAAAAATGTGGTGTTGAGGTAACTCAAGCTAAAGTTCGTCGTGACCGTATGGGACACATCGAATTAGCATCACCTGTTGCACACATTTGGTTCCTTAAATCACTTCCGTCTCGTATCGGCTTAATGCTTGATATGACGTTACGTGATATCGAACGTATCCTATATTTTGAATCATTCGTGGTTGTTGAACCAGGTATGACTGATCTTGAACGTGGTCAAATTCTTCTTGAAGAAGAGTACTTGGACAACCTAGAGCAATGGGGCGATGAGTTTGATGCAATGATGGGCGCTGAAGCCGTTTTTGCACTGCTTAAAGACCTAGATCTAGAACACGAGATCAAAGGCATGCGTGAAGAGTTAGAAACAACTAATTCTGAAACTCGCCGTAAGAAATTAACTAAACGTCTGAAATTGGTAGAATCTTTCCACCAGTCTTCAAACAAACCAGAGTGGATGATCTTAACAGTACTTCCAGTACTACCACCTGATTTACGTCCTCTAGTACCACTAGACGGCGGACGTTTTGCAACGTCTGATCTAAATGACTTATACCGTCGTGTTATTAACCGTAATAACCGTCTAAAACGTCTTTTAGAACTAGCTGCGCCAGATATCATCGTACGTAACGAAAAACGTATGTTACAAGAGTCTGTTGATGCGTTATTAGATAATGGTCGTCGTGGCCGAGCTATTACTGGTTCGAACAAACGTCCTCTAAAATCGCTTGCAGATATGATCAAAGGTAAGCAAGGTCGTTTCCGTCAAAACTTACTAGGTAAACGTGTTGATTACTCTGGTCGTTCTGTAATTACAGTGGGTCCAACTCTACGTTTACATCAATGTGGTCTTCCGAAGAAGATGGCATTAGAGCTATTCAAACCATTCGTTTACGGTAAGTTAGAAGCATTAGGTCTTGCTACTACTATCAAAGCAGCTAAGAAATTAGTTGACCGTGAAGGTGGTGAAGTTTGGGATATCCTAGAAGGTGTTATCCGTGAACATCCAGTGCTACTTAACCGTGCACCAACACTTCACAGACTAGGTATCCAAGCATTTGAACCTGTATTAATCGAAGGTAAAGCGATTCAATTACACCCATTAGTTTGTGCGGCATACAACGCCGACTTCGATGGTGACCAAATGGCGGTACACGTACCGTTAACAATTGAAGCACAGCTTGAAGCTCGTACGTTAATGATGTCTACGAATAATATCTTATCACCTGCAAATGGTGAGCCGATTATCGTACCTTCACAAGACGTTGTATTAGGTTTGTATTACATGACTCGTACTCGCATTAATGCGCGTGGCGAAGGCATGTACTTCAAAAATGCAAAAGAAGCTGAAAAAGCATACCGTGCTGGTGTTGTAGACTTGCAAGCAATTGTTAAAGTTCGTATGACACAGGTACACATTGCAGAAGATAAATCTCGTACATCAACAACTGGTTTAGTTGAAACGACGATTGGTCGTGCCATCTTATCTTTAATCATGCCTGAAGGTTTACCATTCGAGCATGTTGATTTGAACATGGGCAAAAAAGCAATCTCTAACGTGCTAAATGCTTGTTACCGTTTACTAGGTATTAAAGACACTGTTATTTTTGCTGACCAATTGATGTACACAGGTTTTGAGTACGCAACATTGTCAGGTGCTTCTGTTGGTATCGACGATATGGTTATTCCTGATGCTAAGAAACGCTTAGTTGAAGAAGCTGAAGCTGAAGTACTAGAAATCCAAGAGCAATTCCAAGCTGGTCTTGTTACTGCGGGTGAGCGTTACAATAAAGTTATCGATATTTGGGCAAGTGCGAATGAGCAAGTGGCTAAAGCGATGATGGAAAACCTTTCTAAAGACACAGTCTTAACAGCGAAAGGTGAAGAAGTTCAGCAAGATTCGTTTAACAGCGTTTACATGATGGCCGACTCGGGCGCACGTGGTAGTGCCGCTCAGATTCGTCAGCTAGCGGGTATGCGTGGTCTGATGGCTAAACCGGATGGTTCAATCATCGAAACACCTATCGTAGCTAACTTCCGTGAAGGTCTAAACGTACTTCAGTACTTTATCTCGACGCATGGTGCACGTAAAGGTCTAGCCGATACCGCACTTAAAACAGCAAACTCGGGTTACCTAACTCGTCGTCTTGTTGATATTGCTCAAGATTTAGTTATTACTGAAGAAGATTGTGGTAGTACTGAAGGTCTGTTAGTTACTCCGTTAATTCAAGGTGGCGACGTTGTTGAACCACTTCGTGAACGTGTACTAGGTCGTGTTGTTGCTCGTGACATCATTAAACCAGGTACAGATAACGAAGTATTAATCGCACGTAACGTATTACTTGATGAAAAATACTGTGACTTAATCGAAGAAGCATCGGTTGACCAAGTATGGGTTCGCTCTGTTATTACTTGTAATACTGACTTTGGTGCTTGTGCACAATGTTACGGTCGTGATTTGGCTCGTGGACACATGGTTGGTCAAGGCGAAGCAGTTGGTGTTATGGCCGCTCAGTCTATCGGTGAACCTGGTACACAGTTAACGATGCGTACGTTCCACATCGGTGGTGCAGCATCGCGTTCTGCATCAGAAAACAATATCCAAGTTAAAAATACCGGTAAAGTTAAATTACATAACGCTAAGTTTGTAATTAACTCTGATGGCAAAGTAGTTGTAACGTCTCGTTCAACTGAGCTAACCGTTATTGATGAATTAGGCCGTACTAAAGAGAATCACCGTCTACCTTATGGTGCTGTTCTTGAGAAGCAAGATGGTGCAGTAATCACTGCTGGCGAAATCATTGCTAACTGGGACCCGCATACACATCCAATTATTACGGAAGTGGAAGGTACGGTTGAGTTCTTAGACTTTATTGAAGGCATTACTATTAATAAACAAACTGATGAACTAACTGGTTTATCAAGTATTGTTATTATTGACCCTGCACAGCGTCCAAGTGCAGGTAAAGAAATGCGTCCAATGGCTAAATTAGTTGATGCTAAAGGTAATGATTTATTCATTCCTGGTACTGAAGTTGCTGCGCAATATGCACTTCCTGCCAAAGCAATCGTTAGCCTTGAAGATGGTGCTCAAGTACGAGTTGGTGATGCGGTTGCTCGTATCCCTCAAGAAAGTTCAAAAACTCGTGATATCACGGGTGGTCTACCTCGCGTAGCTGACTTATTTGAAGCTCGTACACCTAAAGATGCCGCTATTCTTGCTGAAGTATCTGGTACGTTAGCATTTGGTAAAGAAACCAAAGGTAAGCGTCGCCTAGTGATCACTCAAGCAAATGGTGATGTTTACGAAGAGATGATCCCTAAATGGCGTCACCTAAACATCTTCGAAGGTGAGAAGATTGAAAAAGGTGAGGTTATTTCTGACGGTCCTGAGTCTCCTCATGACATCCTTCGTCTACGTGGTATTAGCCCAGTGGCTAACTACATCACTAACGAAGTACAAGAAGTATACCGTTTACAAGGTGTAAAAATTAATGATAAGCATATCGAAGTTATCGTTAACCAAATGCTACGTAAATGTATCATCACTGATGCTGGCGATACGCCATTCTTAGTGGGTGAGCAAGCTGAAGTTGTACGCGTTATCATTGAAAACCGTCGCTTAGAAGCTGAAGGCAAAAACTTAGCTAAGTTTGAGTACCAGTTACTCGGTATTACTAAAGCATCACTAGCAACTGAATCATTTATTTCAGCGGCATCTTTCCAAGAAACAACGCGTGTTCTTACGGAAGCAGCTGTTGCAGGTAAATGTGACCAATTACATGGCTTGAAAGAGAATGTAATCGTAGGTCGCTTGATTCCAGCTGGTACTGGTTTTGCACATCACCGTACTCGTGCCGCAGCTAAAGCGAAAGAGCTTGAACCTGTTAGTGCTGAGCCAATTATCGATGTTGAAGCAGCTGAGCAAAACTTAGCTGACTTACTAAACGCCGTTGATTTTGGTGAATAAGTAGCAAATATAAGCAATTAATTTTGCTTTAGAAAAAAAGGTGCTTCGGCACCTTTTTTTATATCTAAAATTTGAGCTGATTATAGCTTTTCTTCGTGCTCTTCGTGTAGCACAGCGCTTCGTGATTATTTTGGTGTTTTAAGTCAAAAGCTATTTACCACGAAGGCACGAAGAGTAAAGAAGGTTAAGTCAAAAACACTTAATGACAGATAATAAATGTGGATTTTTTTGACTAACTTATCGTTTTTCCTTCGTGCTCTTCATGCAGCGCAGCGCTTCGTGATTATTTTGGTGTTTTAACTCAAAAGCTATTTACCACTAAGGTAAGAAGGGTAAAGAAGGTTAGTTCAAAAACCCTTAATGACAGATAAGAAGTGTGGATTTGTTTGACTAACTTATCGTTTTTCCTTCGTGCTCTTCATGTAGCGCAGCGCTTCGTGGTTATTTGGGTGTTTTAAGTCAAAAGCGATTTGCCACTAAGGTAAGAAGGGTAAAGAAGGTTAAGTCAAAAACACTTAATGACAGATAATAAATGTGGATTTTTTTGACTAACTTATCGTTTTTCCTTCGTACTCTTCGTGTAGCGCAGCGCTTCGTGGTTATTTTGGTGTTTTAAGTCAAAAGCGATTTACCACTAAGGTAAGAAGGGTAAAGAAGGTTAAGTCAAAAACACTTAATGACAGATCATAGGTTGGACTTTAAGC
>NZ_JALAAC010000029.1:0-55759 GCF_037546855.1 Vibrio sp. 1-Bac 57
AGATGTTAACTTTGTCCCAGTCGAAAATGAAGCAACTGATAAATTTATCGTTGGTGGTGGTTCTGGCAGTTCAGATAAAAACTTAGATGGAGATCTAGACAATATTGCAACTTGGAACGTTGCATTAACTGAAGCACAAGTTATAGAACGAGCAGCTTTGTTCGGTTTATAAGGCTTAGCTTATGCCCTCCTAATTAGGGGGCATAAGCTCACAATTAAAAATACAGCATCTTTTATATGCATGAAATGTATAAATATAAAGCCTAGCTTTATTAATCAGATGCAAAAATAAAAATATTCTTCCTCAAAATATATACCTCTCTATCGATTATCATGAACATGGAATTCCACAATGAAACATAAATTAGTCAGTACCGCTTTATTCTCTGTATTCCTTGTCGCGTGTGGAGGAGGTGGAAGTGGAGGTAGCACAAAAACCACTTCTGTTAGTTCAGGTAATAATGCCTCATATACCGGCATCCCTTATGATTACCCGCAATATATCAATGCACTTAAAATGGCAAACTTACAACAGAGTGAACCATCCGATGGAACAAAAAGTGATGTAGTAAAAGCAGGCCAATATCAATACTACGATAATGATTACTTTTATATTGACAAAAACTCAGGCTGGCTTACTTTTGAAATGAATGGTGAAAGTAACCGTTCGGAATTACGCTTTATAGACAACTTTAAAAGTGACAACAGTGATACTTATACATTAAGTGCCGAAATACTGCCCATTAATCCCACTCAGTCGGTAATAGAAAGTAGTGACGGGCAAGAGATGACTTTATTACAAGTGCATAATAAAGGTAAAAATGGGGACACCGATGATACCGTTTTATCGCATCCTTTGTTGCGCGTAATTTGGGATGGAGAAAGCCGTAGCGACGATAGTACAGGTGATTCTTACAAGAATGCATATTGGGCGATCATTAAAACCAATGCATTAGAATGTAAAAATCAAGACAACCCGAATTACAATGCTAACTGCCCCGATTCATATAACTATTATTATCTAGCTGATTACAATGCTAATAGCCCAACTAAGTTTGGAATAGAAGTAGGTGACAGTAAATTAATCATCAACGTTGATGAATATCAAAAAGTAGATTTTGATATTAGTTACTGGTCTGACTTTTACAGTTATTTTAAAGCAGGTGTCTACAACCAATATCAAAATGGTAATAGTATCGTGCAATTTAAAAGCCTGATTTATAATAACAAGTTACCAATAGCAACCTTAAACCCCTCTTTACCACCCTCTGATAACTTCACCTTAAATGATTGGTATTTGAGTGTGCCCATTGATGATGACAACAGTGGTACGGTGGACTCGATTAAAGAAGGTGAATTAAGCGATGGTTACGAGTCGAGCGACTATTTTTATACCGGCATCGATGGTAGCATGGTCTTTAAAGATGATATTAATGGTTTTAAAACCTCTACCAACACATCTTATACGCGTACCGAATTACGTGAGATGTTGCGTGAAGAAAATACCGATATTGATACCCAAGGTGTTAATAAAAATAATTGGGTTTTCTCAACGGCTCCTAATAGCGAGCAAGCTAAAGCGGGTGCGGTCGATGGTATATTAAATGCTACTTTAGCGGTTAATAACGTCACTACAACGGGAGCTGATTATCAAGTTGGCCGAGTTGTCATTGGGCAAATACACGCCAATGATGACGAACCGGTGCGACTATATTATCGTTTATTGCCAGGACATAGCAAAGGTGCTATCTATTTTGCCCATGAGCCAAGAACAGGCGACGAAGTTTGGGTGGAAATGATTGGTAGTAGAAGTGACAACGCTAGCGAACCAAGTAATGGTATCGAACTCAATGAAAAATTCTTTTATCAAATTAAGGCCGTTGGTAATAACTTAACCGTGACTATCATGCGAGAAGATAAAGCAGAGGTAACCGCCTCCATTAATATGACAAATAGCGGTTATGATCAAGCTGGTCAATACATGTATTTTAAAGCGGGTGTCTACAACCAAAATAATACCGGTGAGAATGATGAGTTTGTTCAGGCCACTTTTTATTATTTAGATAATCAGCATTAAATCCTAAATTCATACCTAGATTCGCATAATAGGTATGAATTTAGACTTAAATATATTCATTATATTGAAATGAACCAACCTGTTATTGAGCTAGTTACACATAGAGTATCAATAACGGGTACCCCCCTATTCTCGACTATATCAAAGCACTCAAGATGCTGATAATTAGCACAACTTTAATCTACTGCATACATTTTCATAAAGATTATTAAAGCTTTTAGCCCTCCCATAACTTATATACCGGTTACCAATCAATAGGCATGATTCAATCATCAATTCGAACATCATGCGATGTGGCATGATGTGCCTTGGACATTTGGTGCATTAACTTCCCATCTGAAAGTGTAAAATAAGTATTTTATTTAAATACCTAATTCTCAGTGCTTAATGCTTACTTAGTGCTTATCGAATATTACAACGTCACCCTATATTTAAAATAAGAGTTAGTGCTCCACAGGGCAAGCCGTGATGCACACATCCTTATTCCTATTATGAAAGGGTAATAAAGCAACAATTTAATCCGTTAGATCTTTATGTTTATTGAACCGATTCACCGAAGCGTTAACTAATTTTTGTATCTTGATGGTAACCGATATAAATGGAGGTATGAGGTTTGTTTCAAATAACAGCAAACGAGTGATTTAAGGTGATAGCGGATGTAAAACTGAAGTTAAAGCAGGGTTTATTTAACGCAAAAAAAAGCGGTTAGATAAACTAACCGCTTTATATTAGAAAGTAAGATTAAAATTATATACGAATGAAATTAGCTCAATTCAGGCAATTTATCGTTATTATCGTCATCATCATCTTCATTAACAACACTAACAGCTTTCACTAGTAGTAGACCTATAGCGAACACGATACCGCCACATAAAACAAAGATTAAACTTTCGCTAAATGTATTTGGCAAGAAGAACATTCCCATAATACCAATACCAGCAATCGCAATTAATTTACCTAGCATTGTACGTTGTTTGTTATCAAGGTGAGCTTGAGCACTAGACGTATTATGTAAAGGTGTTGCTAAGTTAGTAAAGAAAGTATCAATATCTTTTTCACGATGCTCTGCTAAAGGTTTGTAGAACGCCATCGTACAGATGAAGAAACCACCAGTAATAACAATATGACCGATTAGACCAAGAGCAACTTTAAGATCTTTCCATTCACGACCAGTTAAAGCAGTATCTAGATTAAACCAGTTTTGAATATCTCCTGCCGTGATAACTAAACCAACGTAGTAAGATACACAAGCGCCCACTAGTAGTGTTGCCCATGCAGCCCAGTCCGGTGTTTTACGAATGAAGAAACCTAGGAACGTAGGTACTGTCATAGGGAAACTGATCAAGGCACCTACATACATCATGGTATCAAATAAGCTCAAACCTTTAAGTGAGTTGATGAATAATGCAACACCAATGATAATTAAACCAAACACAGTTGAGGTAATTTTAGAACAAGTTACTAACTCTTTCTCAGTTGCTTTAGGACGAACTACAACTTGATAGAAGTTTTTAACAAAGATACCTGAGTTACGATTTAGACCTGAATCCATTGAAGACATTGTCGCCGCAAACATTGCAGAGATAAGTAAACCAACCATACCAGCAGGCATGTACTCATCAACAAAGTATAGGTAAGCATAATCAGCTGCTTTTTTACCCGCGTCAGGGTACATAGCTGATAAGTCAACACCAGTAGATGCAAGGAACCAACTTGGTAGGAACCAAATTAATGGACCCATTGTCATTAATACACAAGCTAATAGTGCAGCTTTACGAGCATTTTTTGAATCTTTTGCTGCAAGGTAGCGGTATGAGTTAAGCATGTTATTAGTAATACTGAACTGCTTAACAAAAATAAAGAATGACCATATAGCAAAGATACTTAAGTAGTTAATCTGTGTACCAACAAGGAAGGTTACTTCACGTGTTTGCTCAAAACCATCAATGATATTTGAAATACCACCACCAAGATTAAGTGCCACAATCGCACAAGTAATAGTTACTGCCATGATGATAACCATCTGCATAAAGTCAGATGCGATAACCGCCCATGAGCCACCTGTTACAGACATTGCTAATACTACAAGTCCAGTAGCCCATATAGTATATTCAATATCTACGTTGAAGAGACCAGAAGCAATGATAGCGAGTGCGTTTAACCAAATACCAGCATTAATAACACTGGTTGGCATGCTAGTCCAAGTAAACACTTGCTCATTTTTACTACCAAAACGTTGGCGAACTGCTTGAATTACCGTTACAACACGTAGTTGGCGGAATTTAGGAGCAAAATAGGCGAAATTCATAAAGTAACCGAATGCGTTAGCCATGAAGATAATCGCTACGGTAAAACCATCGTTATACGCCTTACCGGCTGCACCAGTAAATGTCCAAGCACTAAATTGTGTCATGAAGGCAGTTGAACCTACCATCCACCAGAGCATGTTACCGCCCCCACGAAAGTAATCACTTGTATTGGTTGTAAATGTTCTAAACATCCAGCCAATGGCAATGAGAAATAGGAAATAAACTCCTACTACTAATAAATTAAAATCCATATTGATGTCCTTTAGAGTTAATAAGATTATGTAGACCATATAACAGACCTATGTTTATTTGTATTACAATAGTAGAAGTATGTGATTAGAATCATGTTTAATGATGACTGTTTACAAATAACCTAACCTAGATCAAATTCAAGCGGCTTCTTAATAAATGAAATAAATCCAGTGACAAAGCAAAAGCTTAAAAATAATTGCTGCAATTACTTTAATAAAAAAATAAAAATAACATTAAAAAACAATGACTAACTATAATTAAAGAATATTAAAGCTAATTTTTATTAACCTTACGCTAATGGAATTTAAATATAAAAGGCTAAAAATAAAGTTTGGATAGTTTGCGGCATATGAATAAAAAAAGAAGAAACGAAGTATTTATAATAATGTCATTAACAATAAGAAGGCTTTGCCACATAAAAAACACAAAAACAATACACCACCAAAAAGTAACACAAATTAAATACAATAAATGTTATCCACCTCTCTATAAATACCAATACCTTACATTTAAAAACAAAGAAATTAAACACAAGCCATTGATATAAAACAAATTTAAAATAAGTGAAAATACAGGAAATAATTTAACCATAAAAATAAGAGCCCTATCACAGAACAAAACAACAAAAATTATGTATTCTATTTGTATTATGAAATGCTAATTAAGAATCGGTATGGAATAAGAGATTTAAGTTTTACTGCTCAAGATGTAACAAAACCTATTTGGTTTTAATTGAATGTAACAACAATCGACTTATTAGCAATAAAACTAAAACATAAATTTAACACATCAACATCAACATGGATGATAACAATGAAATTACAAAATAAATTAATATTTGCTGTTGCAACAACCTTATTATCAGGTGCAGCTTCTGCTGCGCAAATCGATTTCCGTCATGAATGGCGTTCGCATGATAATAAAGAAGCGAGTCGCGTAAAATTAGGTACTGGCTTCAATATTGAGAGTGTTGATAACCTAAAAGCAAACGTTGGTATTGAGATGAAGTTTGCCAGCTTTGACAGAACTAAAACGCTGAGCAATACAGAATTGACGGAAACAGAATTAGACTTAGGTTTAACTTACAAAATGGGTAAGTGGCAAATTAAACCAGGTATGCCCATTGCTTTAACAGATCGTAAAACAACATTTAAACCACAAATTCGTGTTGTTTATAAATCTGATTTTGGTTTAACCACTGCATTACGTTACCGCCATGAATTTGCAAACTATTCAGATCCTACGGATGGTGATACCAACGTTGAAACAGGTTTAAAGGTAAACGATCCAACCAAGTCTAAAGTGACATTAACGGGTTCTTATAAATTTGAATCTTTACCTAACTTAAAGTTAAGTTACGAAGCTAACTACATTAAGTCATGGGATAAAGTTAAACAATTTGATAATAAAGATTGGGAATACGATGCAGGTATTGTTGTCGGCTACCAATTCGGCAACTGGCGTCCATTTGCAGAAATTTGGAGTATAGATGAAGGTTCAAGTTCAAGTAAAAGACAAGCTAAGTATCGCGCTGGTATTAAATACAAGTTCTAAAGCAATAAAATGATTTGGGTCCTTAAAAGGCGGCTTACGTAAAGTGAGTCGCCTTTTTTGCAAATTATAAATATCAACTTATTAATGTGTACTCAGTTGTTTCAACATGTTGTTAAGTGTTTCGAGCATATTGTTAAGTGAGCAAGTATCACCCCTCATTTCATTAAGTGTATGAAAAAGTTAAAATACTCTGCTGTAATCAAATTTCATATGACGTACCCTCGAATCTGCACCTTCAAAACATTTTTTTAATAATGCTAAGTACAACTCCCCGGTGGCTAAAGAATCTACCAGTGCACCATGTGCTGCATATTCGGGTAAATTATGTCGAGCACGAATAGATCCTAGCCTAAAGTCTTCAGTCTCAGCGCTATCTTTATAGGCATGTAAGGACTTCTCCATCTGTAAGGTATCAACCCATAACAGAGGTAAAGGCGGTAATTGATATTGTTGCGCAATGTAGTAGTTTAGAAAACGCTTTTCCACGACACTACCATGCACGATAAGCACTTTTCCTACCAGTTCATCTAATAATGTATCAAGCACCTCAGCCCAAGGTTTACCTTGTTCAAGCATTTCAGGGACAATATGGTTGATCACTGCGGTTTCAGCTTTAATATTTTCTGCACTGTTAATTAAGGTTTCTACAGCTTCAGATAGTAACAATTGTTGATTAATTAATGGTAAGTAACCAACACTCAATAAAGAGTCATATTTAGGGTCAAAACCCGAGGTTTCAAAATCCACAGAGAGGTAATCAAGCGAAAAAATATCTTCGCCTAAATCAGGTAAAGGTGCGGATAATAGCGCTTTTATATTATCAGGCACTTGGTGTTTATTGAGATAACGTTCACGCTCTCGCTTTAATTTATTGAGTGGATGAAAATGTTTTAAAATCAGACGCATAGTTTCCTTTTATTAATCAATAACCCTATAACATAAGTCTTTTTACTAACCATTAAACTTTAGCTTGGTGTAATCTTGCAAGTCTGCAATGATCCTAAAGGCATCTTTTAAGTGCTTTCTTTCAAAACTACCAAAAGTTTCAGGAACAATATTATTATCAGGTACTTTACCTTCCTGTAAGGCACTTAACTGATGTGATAAACGTACTTGTGTCAGGAATTGAAATGAACCTTGTACATTTTTAAGCATATCTTCGCTTAATAAATTATGTTCATGAGCATGTTCAAAACGAGCCATTGTTTCTGCTTTTTCTGAGCCCGATGACAATCCGTAAATACGCGCTAAATCAACCAACAAATTAATCGCAAACTTTTTGATATTTAAGGTTTTAGAATTTTCACCGCTTTTCTCTAATACTAATGAGTTAAAAATACCTAGTGGTGGACTCACTGAGACAGAATCCCTCACCATTGAAGATAGAAAAACATTTGAAGCCTTAATACTGGAAAAGAGATGTGCTTGAAGTTCTTTGTTGAAGCTTTCATTGCCATATAACCAACGTGTTTCTAAAAAAACAGTGACATTCAAAAGGCTCTCGTACTCTGGATTAGCTACCCACTTACTATAAGAGGCTTTCCACACCTTTAATGGCACACACCATTTAGGATTAACGGCCATAAATTTACCACTACACAAAGGATAAGCACAGGCATCTAACGCATTACATACCCACATCGCAACTCCCTGAAAATAAATACGATCTGCTGCCGTTGCATCATCAGCCAAAATAATTGCATTATCTTGATCTGACAACATATGTACTTCATTACGCGCATGGGAACCTGCCACAATCCAAGCAAATTCACAGGGAGGTTTACCAAAATGACCTTCTGCTATTTGCAATAAACGACGATTATAAGCATCCATGATCATGGTCATAACATGGCCAATAATATCGCCACTAACTTTACCTTCCACTAATGCTTCAAAAATAGCTTGTCGCTCGGGTGTCAGTTTTGTCAGGTCTGCGACACTATTGGCGTATTTAATTTTTTCAATTAAGAATACTGCCTGTATTCTATTATTTCGAACTAAATGTGTTGTTGTCAGTACACCAAGTACTTTATTCCCCTCAACCACGGGTAAACTACGTACATTATTTTGCATCATGATTGATGATGCCTTAAGTACTAAGTCATTTGGTCCAATAGTTAGGGGATTCGGAGTCATGATCTCTTTGACTGGGCGGTTATAATCTAATCCAGCGACAATTACCCGTTTAGTCATATCACGGTCAGTTATCAAACCAACAATTTCACCATTTTCGGTGATCACCGCCGTTGGTGAGCACACTGCCATGATCTCTTCAGCGACTTTTCTGATTGGTGTACTGGAGTCTGCGACTACAATTTTATCACTGGCGACTTCAGAGACTTTTTTAACAAAAATGCCCTTCTCACTATCTGACCAGACAACATCGAGTGCAGAATGCAAGCGTACTTGAACGTTACCAGCAAAGTGTTCTGCGAAATCAGGATACTCTTCTAGTAAGCGTAACAAGTCTGAATGCGGCACCAAATAAAGCAGGGTATTTTCAATGGCAATGGCATTGTAATCTTGTTGAGACTCTTTATGTTTATCCAAAAAAGTAAAACCAAACAGATCTTCAGGCCCTAATTTGGCTCGCAACATACCATTATGCTTACGCTGTTCCATGGAGCCAGTACGGATCACATATAGATAACGCAGCTCCTGATCGCCACCAAATTGAATTTGCTCACCTTTCGCCAGATAAGTTATTTTTATACAACAAGCTATTTTACGCTGTAAATCTTTTGGCAACTTATCAAAGGGGTCAATGGTTGCGATGAAGTCATGAACATTGGGGATTAAAGTTTGAGGCATAAATAGTCCTTTAAATGGCATCAATAGATTAAACCCAAAAACCATCTCTAGAGCAGTGAATTTCCCGAGGTTATTTTCAAGTGACTTGTATAAGATACAATCTATGTAATTGAGTAAGTTTATATAAAGTAATGTTATATAAACAGATGGCAAGCTTACAAGAAACAGCGAAAGAGAGTGGCTTTAAAATTTAATTAAATTATTGTCTGCTTCTTTTCAAGCATACTAGCTGTCTTCAGCGCACTAACTACTTTCAAGCGTACTGAACTAAATGTTTTCAGGCATAGCAATTTTGACAGTTTAAGCATAAACATCTAGACCGCTAGGTATATAAATATCTAGGTATATAAATATTTAGGCATCTAGCTAAACAGACACTTATTCTAAGAGCCTAGAGATCCTACTAGATCCTCTAATTACTGTTCAGTAATCGTTAAAGTACCCTAAGACTAAAAACTAACTTTTATCTTACAAGTCAAAATCCTAATAAAATATTGTAATACAATAAAAATAAAAAAGTTATTATTCAGTACTTGGTAAGCGGCGCTTACTTTTACTTAACAGCTCTACATTTGCTTGCCGCGCTTTGTTTGCATCTCCTGCCATTATTGCAGAATAGATAGCTCGATGCTCTCCAATACAGGTGCTGCCTTTAATTGAAGAATGAGCAATAAAGCTTTTAAACATGGTGCAGAGAACGTTTGCAAGCGGCAAATAAAAACTGTTTCCCGTAGACAAAAATATCAATCGATGAAATTCCATGTCAGCTTCAGTCCAGCGCTCAAGGTCGAAGTTTTTAGATATATAATCCATCTGTTGAAACGTAGCAGACAATAAAATACGCTGCTCTGCGGTTGCGTTTTCAGCCGCCAACGCTGCAGCTTCAGGCTCTAATGCATTGCGTAGTGATAAGAAATCACGATAAACAGCATTATTATCACCAATACCTGTCAACCAATCTAACAATTGAGAGTCTAAAAAATTCCAGTTTTCCCGACTTGTTACACGCGTTCCAACTTTAGGTTTTGATTCCAACAGCCCTTTTGATGTCAGCAACTTAATTGCTTCACGCAGTGAGGTTCTGCTGACCTTAAACTGTCCGCATAGTATCATCTCACCTGGAATTATTTCATTTTGAGCTACTTCTCCTGAAAGGATTTTACGCGCGATCTCACGTGCGACTTGCACATGTAGGCTACGTTTTCCTCCAGCGATTTCTTCAAATGCATTATGCATAAGGTATATTCCTTTAATAAAGTCACTTAATAGTAATACAAATAGGGCGGATTTCATATACACAAATACTAAGGCTATTTGTCTTCTGTGATTTATGTAGGTAAATAACTTTCATGTTTTGTAGTATTTGTGAACTAATACTCAGGTATAAATCTAAAGCAAGTCAGAAATGCCATCGTTAATGTGAAAAAATCCTAATTTCATTAAATGAGTTTTGCCAAAGCAGTCGCTAAGAGAAAATAGCTAGTAAAAAGCCCACTATGAAGTGAGCTTGAGTTTATTGTTTCGTGTATTACACGATTAACGTCTTGAAATGCTTATACTGAGAAAGGATATTTAATCGCCTCATGGCATTGGTAATTAAGCACTTCAAAGTCATCCATCGTTACCCACGTTTCTAAGTCTTCAAGGGATTTAATTTCTGGATTAATCTTCAATTGTGGAGATGGAAAAGGCTCTCTTTTTAATTGTACCTCTTGCATCAAGGACAATTGATCTTCATAAATATGTGCATTGACAATTTTATGGTATGCCTTACCCGCTTTTTTACCGGTGATTTGTGCCATTAAAGCCAAAAAAGCAAAGACTTGTACTTGGTTAAAATTAAGGCCTAAAGGCACATCACACGAACGCTGATAGCTAGTCAGGTGCAGCGTATCGCCTAATAATGAAAAAGTGTGCGTGTGCATACATGGACGAAGACAGCCCATATCAAATTCACCGGGATTATAAAAAGTAAGTATCTCAGCACGGTCATCAATACCGTTTCTTAAATTATCAACAATTTTTCTTAGTTGATCTAAGGTAGTTCCATCGGGTTTTGCCCAAGCGCGCCCTTGCACGCCATAGACTCTCCCCATATCATCTTCACCTTTACGGTATTTATTATTTAACCATGCCTCATTTAAATTAGCATTCGCATCCCACGTTTTTGTGCCTAAAGCACGGAAATCTGCAGCATTATCATAACCACGGATATAACCCAAAAACTCCGCAATAGCAGATTTATAAAAACTCTTACGAGTGGTGATCATGGGCAATTGATTATTACCGACGTCATACTCTAAATCTGCATTGATCACTGTTAAACAACGTTTACCAGTGCGCTCGTTTTCAATCCAAGTACCTTGATCAATAATGCGTTGGCATAACGCTAAATACTGTTTCATTATTTCTTACCTTTATTTTTTTTAGGTTGGCTTTGCGCTACTTCAACTGGATTGGTTTTGTAAGCATAAACCATCAAACCAGACCCAATCACGATCATAGGTAAAGACAGAATTTGCCCCATACTCAACCCTAACGTTAATAAACCAAGCTGTGCATCTGGTTCGCGTGCAAATTCAATAATGAAGCGGAATATACCGTAACCTAATAGGAATAAACCAGCGACAGAACCTGCGGGTTTTGGTTTGCGAATAAATAATAATAAGATAATTAAAAGTAATACACCTTCTAATGCAAACTCATAAAGCTGTGAGGGGTGGCGTGCTAAAGGCCCTGCATTTGGGAAAATGACACCAAAAGGTGAATCGGTTACTCTTCCCCATAGTTCAGAGTTAATAAAGTTACCAATACGACCAGCTCCTAGGCCGACTGGTAGTAATGGCACTATAAAATCGCCAACAGATAAAATTGAACGTTGATGACGTTTAGCATAAATAATGATCGCAGTAACCACACCGATTACGCCACCATGGAATGACATGCCACCTTCCCAAATCCTAAATAGGTATAATGGGTTATCTAAGAAGCTAGGCAATTGATAAAAGAAAACATAGCCAATACGTCCGCCGAGAATAACCCCCATGAAACCAGCAAATAAAAGATCACTTGCTTGTTCACGAGTCCATACACCATTGGAGTTATCACAAACTCTATTCGCCATCCAAAAGGCATAAGCAAATCCAACTAGGTACATCAGGCCATACCAGCGAATATCTAAGGGGCCAAGACTAATAGCGATCGGGTCGATATGGGGTAATACATAATGAGATGATGACATTTTATACTCTGGTTAGTGATTTTAATGGCGATATCATAACGTAATCCTCCTTCTACATTAAGCCGTTTTTGTCTATGATATTTTGAAAGATAAAGTCAATGCCCAACGCTGAAGTTTTAAATCCACTTACTATCATTAGATCCACTGCTACCAATGATATTTAATCAAATGCTCTTGTTGCCCTAGATGTTGTTGTTTACCTATATATTATTATTTTATATATCGTGCTCATAGTTGTAACATCGATATACGATAGCTATTTAACGGTTATCTAATTAACAGTTATCTAAATTCAAGGTCTATTCAGCTAAAAGTTAAAGTAATCTTCCTTCACTTGTATATAAATAAAGCAATCAACAAATAAGTTTAATGCAACATGTCTTCACAACGACTTCAGTAATGAAGCGTATTACTACCTCTATCACCTTATTGATTAAAAGTTATTAATTACAGCACTATATCGCAGTTAATTATGCTATTTTCTTTGCCAAATTCTGATCTGTAATAATTTCTAACATATATGAGTTGTTACAATCACCCTAAATCAATCATTATAAAAATAACGTTATGCCAATTATATTTAATAAGTGTGGTTGGTATTACTTATCGCTGAATGTCTAAATTAAGCATTTATGCCTTAATCGCTTTTAAAATAAAAATAGGAATATTTATGAGTTCAAATCCCACTCTCATTCAACGTATGATGAATGGCAGCTTAGTTTTACAGATTGTTGTCGGTATTATCGCAGGTGTGTGCCTTGCATCTATCTCACCAAGCAGTGCAACTTCTGTTTCTTTTCTTGGTGGATTTTTTGTTAGTGCATTAAAAGCTGTTGCTCCTATTCTTGTTTTTATTTTGGTTGCATCATCAATTGCTAACCAGACTAAAGGTACACATACTAATCTTAAGCCTGTTATTCACTTATATTTAGTAGGCACTCTATTAGCAGCAATCACAGCAGTATTATTTAGTTACGCTTTTCCAACAGAGTTAGTACTGATTACTACTGATATTAACGCCACTCCGCCAGAAGGTATTTTAGAAGTATTAAATACATTGCTATTTAAAATAGTAGATAACCCTGTTAATGCATTATTAACAGGTAACTTCATTGGTATTTTAGCTTGGGCTGTAGGCTTAGGATTAGCACTACGACATGCTAACCAATCGACTAAAGATATATTACATGACCTAGCACACGGTGTTTCAAGAATCGTACAACTGGTTATTCGCTTAGCTCCGATCGGTATCTTTGGTTTAGTGGCAGCAACTTTTGCAGAAACAGGCTTTGATTCGTTAATTGGTTATTCACATTTATTAGCCGTATTAATCGGTTCAATGTTATTTATTGCTTTGGTTGTAAACCCAATTATTGTGTACATCAAATTAGGCACGAATCCTTACCCATTAGTATTTCAATGTTTACGTGAATCAGGTGTGACTGCATTCTTTACACGTAGCTCTGCGGCTAATATTCCGGTTAATATGGCTTTATGTCACAAATTAAAACTGCATGAAGATACCTACTCTGTATCTATCCCATTAGGTGCAACTATTAATATGGCGGGTGCTGCGATCACTATTACAGTATTAACACTTGCAGCAGTAAATACCCTAGGTATTGAGTTTGATATTCTAACTGCTATTTTATTAAGTGTTGTAGCGGCTATTTCTGCATGTGGTGCATCCGGTGTTGCCGGTGGCTCTTTATTATTAATACCATTAGCTTGTAGCTTATTTGGTGTTCCTAATGAAGTCGCAATGCAAGTGGTTGCAATTGGTTTCATCATTGGTGTGGTACAAGATTCAGCTGAAACTGCATTAAACAGTTCAACGGATGTTATTTTCACTACAGCTGCTTGTCGCGCTGAAGAAGCAAGAGAGTTAGCAGCTAATCGCTAAGTTTTAATCGTATCAAAAGTTAATTTCAAATAATTGGCTTCAAATAAAAAAACCGAGCAATGCTCGGTTTTTTGTTTTTGTTATATACTTTTTTGCTGACTTAAGTTGTTAGTGAAGCTTCACATTAAAGTTTACTTTTTACCTGCTCGAACAAAACCACCCAAACCTTTGGTATCTAAATAATCAATAAAGGTTTTTTTAATAAATGCACCATCATGTCCTTTTAGAGCAACTTGCGTGCATGCTTCTAACTCTGGAATGGTCACTTTATTAAGTAAATATTTAACCTTATTAATATTAAAAGCATTCATACTTAGTTTACGATACCCTAAACCTAACAACATTAATAAACCGATAGGATCCCCAGCAAGCTCACCACAAATACTCACTTCAATGTTATTTTTTTGGCTCTGCTTTAAAATAAACTGCATTGCTTGTAGTACTGCAGGATGATAACTATCAAACAGGTCTGCAACACGGCTGTTATTTCGGTCAACAGCCAATAAATATTGTGTTAAATCATTGGTCCCAATGGATAAAAAGTCCACCAGCGGAGCTAATTGATCAATAATAAAGATAGCCGAAGGCACTTCAATCATTACACCAATATCAGGTAGAGGAAATTGTTCGGCGGTTAAATGTTGCTCCCAACAAATCTCTTGCCATGCTTGTTCAATTAAACGCTTCGATTCTTCCACTTCCCCTACAGACCCGACCATCGGTAACATAATGCGCAAATTCTGTGTATTAATACTGGCACGTAACATAGCACGGATTTGAATCAGAAATATCTCAGGGTGATCCAGTGTTAAACGAATACCACGCCAACCTAAAAATGGATTTTCTTCAGTGATTGGGAAATAACTGAGTTGCTTATCGCCACCAATATCCAAAGTACGCATGGTTACCGGTAGATTTTTGTATTGTTCAAATAAAAGTTGATAAGTGCTGACTTGCTCTTGTTCTGTCGGAAAAGCGTTACTGAGCATAAAAGGTAGCTCAGTACGGTATAAACCAATACCAGAAAAATTTTGTTCTATAAACACGTCCGGTGTGGTGTTGAGTCCCGTATTCAGAAGCACTTCAATCTCACAGCCATCTTGGGTAATTGCCGCTTGATTTGCAACCAGTTCAACCAGCGCTTTCATCTCATTTTCTTCATCAAGCAGTATTTGATATTCTGCAATTAAAGAAGGCTCTGGTTCAATAATAATAGTGCCGGCATAGCCATTAATAATAATATTTTTATGCGCTAGATTTTTAACCCTTAAAGACACACCCAATACAGCAGGGATCCCTAATGCTCGCGATAAAATGGCAACATGAGAACTCAAACCACCTCGTACCGAGACGATACCTTTTAGTTTATCAGGTGGGATCATTGCTAGCATCGAAATAGTGACTTCTTCAGCAACGAGAATAATCTCTTCAGTAAAGTCTTGCTTTTCATCATCACGATTTGAGAGATGGTATAATAAGCGCTGGCCAACATCTCTAATCTCAACAGCCCGTTCTCTTAAGTACGGATCACTCATGCTCTCAAACTGTTGAATATAAGTTTCTGCTACGGTTTTAACGGCACTTTTAGCGGTTAAATGTTGTTCCCTGATTTGCACTTCAACTGCAGTTAGTAATGCTTTATCTTTTAATAAATGACCGTAAACATCAAATAACATAAAAGCATCTTTAGACACTTGTTCCTTAAGTGTAATCGAAACTTTAGAAAATTCATCTGCACAAGCTTGTACCGCATTACTAAAAGATTGCATCTCCAAATCAGGATCTTGACTTAACTCGATACCAACGTCACTCAGTAATAAATGAGCTTGTAAAACATGTGCTTTATTGATCGATATACCAGAACTCGCTGGGCTACCTTGTAAATGCACCGAGCGATTTTTGGGTGCTTTTTCATCGGGTAAATCTAATAAAGTCCCACCTAATACACTGCCCAGGTGGACAGCTAAGGTCACTAAAAATGATTCTTCTAACTCATTAAACAATCGTGGTAATCGCTGCTGAGCAACTAATACACCTAATACTTGACGTTTATGAATAATAGGGACGCCGAGAAATGAACTAAATTGTTCTTCATTACTTGATGGTAGATATTTAAACTGAGGATGTTCTGAAACATTTGCTAAATTAATCGGTTCACCTTTTTGATAAACCAGACCAACAATACCTTCATCAAAATTAAAATGCGTTGCACCAACGACTTGGCTATCTAGACCTTCACTAGCCATCAATGTCAGCTTTTGAGTTTCTTTATTAGTAATAAAAATAGAACAACAATCCAAGATCATTGTGCTTTTGGTTTGTTCTACTAATAAGTTCATAGCATCAGAAAGTGTACTTGCCTCACCGAATTGCTCTACGATTTGACGAAGTTGGCTGAACATAAAACTCTCCTATTAATAAGGGAAGAAGCAATTACTTGAAGGAACCTCGGCGAGGTCGTTTATTTCTCTTTTTATCTGATTTGTGCATTAACGAAAATGCTGCATGACAAAATTCAGCGAGTGCTCTTCGGTATACATCACGTTTAAATGAAACCACTTGTCGAACCGGGTACCAATAAGTAACCCATCGCCAATCATCAAATTCGGGATGGCCGCAAGTGTCAAATCCAATTTGCTCTTCTTCTGTTATCAATTGTAATAAAAACCAGCGTTGTTTTTGGCCAATGCATATAGGCGCGGGAGACTCCCAGCGTACTAAACGTTTAGGTAACTTATAACGTAGCCACTGACGGCTACTTACGACTACTTTTACATGCTCAGGTTTTAAGCCGACCTCTTCATATAACTCTCGATACATAGCTTGTTCAGGTGTTTCACCTTCTTTAATTCCACCTTGTGGAAACTGCCATGAATGTTGACCGAAGCGCTTAGCCCATAAAACTTGACCATTTTTATTACAAATGATGATACCTACATTGGAACGATAACCATCAGCATCAATCATTAAAAACCTTAATAAGGTTAAGATCCATCTTCATTTATACACAAGTAAATAGGCGATAACACGGGATGGATGAAATTATAATTATGGATGCATTCTTTCACAGAAACCCTTTACCATCAAACCGATAAACGCTAAAAAAATTAATCGATACTACCTGCATCACGTTTACGGAAAGTGTACTGTGAAATATATCCACTAAATCTGTGCATAACTATGTGCACAATTAAAATTTAATAAAAGATCTAGAAAACAACATAAACTTCAAGATCTTTATTTAATTATTTTACCAATAAATTTTTCAATATAAAACAATAAGTTACCTTTTAAAGATAAACTACCACCTTTTGACCCTGTCATTAGATCCAGTGTTTTTAATTCACAACCCAATGTGAATATCTTACACGTTTAAAAAATAGTCATTATCTATTTGAGTGCCATTTTTTGTTTAAAAAATAAACACTAAAACAATTTATTAGCCTACTTTAAGTTCTTTTTTAAAATAAATCTTAGGATCTTATGATCTATTCAGTTATCCACTAAAATTGTGCATAACTCTGTGTAAGTTCATTTTACAACTATGAATAACCCCAAATAAAAAAAACACGTATAATAAATGGGTCTATATTTTTAAGTGGTTAAGAGAGTACCTATGAGGCCAACACCCCAATCAGAAGCTGAATTATTAACCTATTGCGAAGCAATTGCGGGCTATTCATTATCAGAATTAGCAGAGATTGCTAATATTGATGTACCTGAAAACTTGCGTAAAAATAAAGGTTGGGTTGGACAACTTATTGAATGGCACTTGGGTGCGGCGGCAGGCAGCAAACCAGAACAAGATTTCAAACACTTAGGGATTGAATTAAAAACAATCCCCATTGATAGTCAGGGTAAAGTTTTAGAAACAACTTTTGTTTGTAGTACTCCCATTCTACACACAACACACTTAACTTGGCATAACAGTAATATACGTAATAAGTTAAGCAAAGTATTATGGCTTCCTGTACAAGGTGAACGAAAAATCCCCCTTTCAGAACGTATTGTTGGTAACGGTTTTTTATGGACAGCCTCAACATTACAAGAGCAATTAATGCAGCAGGACTGGGACGAGTTAATGGAAAAAATAGCATTGGGTCAGATAGAGACGATTAGTGCTCGGGATGGACAAGTATTACAATTACGTCCAAAAGCAGCAAATGGTCAATGTGTTACCGATGCATATGGTGCACAAGGACAACTCATTAAAGTCCGCCCTCGTGGTTTTTACCTCAAGAAAGCGTTTACGCAGGACATTATTAACCATCAATTTAATCTAAATTAACTTTCATCGAATAGATGACTAGAATTTATACAGTGTTTAAAGTAAATTAAATACAGGATAATACCTTTAGGGAGCAACAAGTATGAGCATTAAAAAACAATTTTTAAAAAATAAACCAATCGTTAAAGTGACCTTTGAAGTAACAAAAGAGCTCGCAAACGGGGCAGCAAGTATCGATTTATTGTCTGAACATAATCAATGGCAAGCCATTGAACTGAAAAAGTTTAAAAATGGTAAATTTAAGGTTGCTGAGAATATTTCAACTGAAGAACGTGAAGGTTTACAGTTTATTTACAAAGTAACTTCTGAAGCAGGTGAAGAATCAATACTGCTTCCTGATGGTGCTGATAACTACGTTGATAATGGTATGAATGATGGCGGTAAGAATGCTGTTATATTACTTACTGAATAAATCCTTTGTGGTTTTACAGTTATTTATAAAAAGTCGCTTTTGCGACTTTTTTGTTATCTTCTCTGCAAAACTCTAAAAAGCAGACTAAAAGTAAGTAACAGCCAAAATCTATATTTTAGGATAAATGACCACAGTGTTTAATGTTGGTGTTTAGTGTTGATATTTACTGCGATCACCAAGGTCATAATGCAACGGCATACGTAGTTTTTTGTAGGCCATGTAAGCGCTGATCAGTGCGCTCACTATTGCAAAAGTGGCTGCAATTATAGGTTTTGAAAAAACCACCCCATAATAGAAAACACACAATAATAAGGGATTTATTTTCACTATCATTAATGAAAAACAAAAGCTTTCTTTGTAACTCACACCTGCACAACAAATTAATAGCGCCCCCAGGCTTAAATGAGTGGCGACTTGTCCGCTACTAATAAAGCTTAAAGAAACTAACCACACACCTAACCAAGCACTAGTGACTAGAATATAACGAATATTTTTATCATAGATATGTAGATTAGCTGCCATTAATAACACCGAAAAAGCCACCCACACTAAGCCATGTTTGTACCATACTGGATAGTACAATTGCTGCAACGCTATTATTAATAAGCTAATAGTGAAAAAGATCATGCCAGCACGATAACTAATGATGCTAACCTTATCGATCAAGGTGAGTTTTTCTTTGACTTTAATATCAGCCATTTATACGCTTTCGTTATGAATAGTAATACAGTTTCTACCGTTCTCTTTACTCTGATACAAGGCATCATCCGCCTGCTTAATAAGTTGCTCTACTGAGCTATTTTGATCTGGTATTACAGCGCTAATGCCAAAACTCATGGTGATAATTCCCCCTGGATTATGAGAATGAATAATGTGACTTTCTTTTAACGCTTGTTTTATTTTATTGGCAATTTGTCGGCCATCTTCTGCATTACTATTAGGTAATAAAATCACAAACTCTTCACCTCCGTAACGCGCACTTAAATCGGCACTACGTGTTGTTGATTGCTTGATCAAGGCACTGGTAATACGCAAACAGTGGTCGCCATGTTGATGCCCATAAATATCGTTAAACTGCTTAAAAAAGTCGATATCAGCAAGAATTAAACAAAGTGAGCCTTTTTCTCGTTGTAGACGCATCCATTCTTTGGCAATAGTTTGATCGAAGAAACGACGATTAAATAATCCAGTAAGACCATCCTCCTGCGATAATTGTTGCAATGATTTATTAACAGCAATTAGTTCAGCGGTACGTGATTTAACCGTTTTTTCTAATTGATATTTAGCTTTGTACAAATTCAAATACAGTGTGCTTTTATTGACTTGTAAATCATGTACTCGATAAGCTAAGGCTAATGAGAAGACAACTAATTCAATCAACGATCCAAGCATAAAGCCATAACGAGTAAAGAAATTAAAAGGTAAAACCCCAGCATTAACGCCTGCAACAGCAAACACACCTAATGCATACCAACTCAACCCAAACAGAGCATAATTAGCGAGTGGTACTTTCTTAAAGTATGCAATGATATTTACTAACAATAGAAATAAAGTGCTTGGCATGGCGATATAGATAATTAAATAATAATAATGAGTGTTAATACCACTAACCACACTTTGCAGGATAAACAATGCCATCAAGAACTGTAAACAAAAGTCTATTTTTGGCAAATTACTACTGGTCTGTAATAATGTTCGAACAAACTGCAATAGAAAAACAAACGAGACGGAAATTGAAATTATATATAAATAATGCACTGATGCAGATTCAATGACGTATAGATCAAAGCCACTGTACATAAAGACAAAAATAATAAAAGTAACGCAGTACAGTACGTAATGAAAATATAATTTGTCCCTTAATGATATCAATAAGAACAAATTATAAATAAACATAGCCAAGGACATACCAAAAAATAACCAGTATCCGGCAATCTCTATTTGCTCATCCTGCGCATATTGGTAGGGAGACTTTACCTCAAGCCCGACAGTCACCAAGTTAATCTCGGTGTTGATCTTGGCATATATCGTTTTTGTTTCGCCAGGCTGTAATGGCACACTAAAACTCGGTAGCCGATTATGAATACTACGCTCCGCAACAGGGATAGCTAAACCACTTTGATCATGAAACCATCGCGTATTCTTATGTTTCTTTTTAGTTGAGCTCGAATCTTTAACCCGATAGTAAATACCTGCTTGATAGAGGAAGGTTTCATCAAACTTAACGATCCGCTCTATCGCTTGCTCGCTTTGGTTGTGCATTTGAAATACAAACCAATAATTGGCACGTTCAACGGATATATTAATGCGTGAAGTGCTGTTATTTCCATCTAGATTAAGTTCACTGATATCATCAATGGTCATTGATTTAGAGTAATCAATATATAAATGTAATGGGAAATTCTCAGCTAGATAATTAGCTTCTGCAACTTGCAGTGGTTGGTAGTTATGGGCTAAAGAAACAGAACTCAAAAAAAGTGAGTATATAATCAAAAAAATACGTAACATAAAAAACCATCCGGTTTGCTTTAAACTTCAAAATACAAAACAAAAAGATGATTTTAAAGTAAAAATTTAGTAACAAGTAATATATTTTCAAAAATATGCGTTTGCTCCGACTCAATCTTGACTACCACTGTAATAATTCACAGTGTATTATGATTTAAATAAGCAAATCGGTTAACAAATAACACCCTCAACCCACTAGAATATATCTATTATTCAACATAATTAGCGAGTGAGAAGTAATGAACAACATTGAAATCCGCGGCGCAAAAACGCATAACTTAAAAAATATTAGCCTTTCCATTCCTCGCGATAAGTTAGTTGTGATCACCGGTCTTTCAGGCTCAGGAAAATCCTCATTAGCTTTTGATACTTTATATGCAGAAGGTCAACGTCGCTATGTTGAATCATTATCCGCTTATGCTCGCCAATTTTTATCATTAATGGAAAAACCAGATGTAGAACATATAGAAGGTTTATCACCGGCGATTTCAATTGAGCAAAAATCAACTTCTCATAATCCTCGTTCCACGGTCGGCACTATTACCGAGATATCAGATTATTTACGTTTATTATTTGCGCGTATTGGCGACCCTCGTTGTCCAACTCACGGCGTCACATTACATGCGCAAACCGTGAGCCAAATGGTAGATGCTATTTTGGAGCACCCAGAAGGAAGTAAAATGATGCTTCTCGCTCCGATTGTCAAAGATCGTAAGGGCGAGCATGCAAAAATATTTGAAAGCTTAGCGGCTCAAGGCTTTTTACGGGCTCGCATTGATGGCGATATTTGTGATTTAAGCGATCCACCAAAATTAGCATTGCATAAAAAACATAATATAGAAGTCGTTGTGGATCGCTTTAAAGTACGAGGTGACCTTAAACAGCGACTAGCTGAATCCGTTGAAACCACATTAGACTTAAGTCATGGGTCTGTGATATTAGCTGACATGGAGAATAACCACCCAGAACAACTCTTTTCTGCTAACTTTTCGTGCCCGCATTGTGGTTATAGCATTGCAGAATTAGAACCTCGTATATTTTCATTCAATAGCCCTGCTGGTGCTTGTGAAACCTGTGATGGTTTAGGGGTCGAGCAGTATTTTGATGAAGCACGAGTGGTGACCGACAACTCACTCAGCCTAGCAGATGGAGCCATCGAAGGGTGGAGCAGTAAATCTAATTACTATTATCAAATAATACAAGCAGTTGCTGCACATTATGATTTTTCAGTAAAAAGTCCTTTTAAATCGCTTAGCAAAAAGCAACAACAAATCGTTTTGAATGGTTCTGGTGCAGATAAAATTTCTTTCACTTATAGCAATGACAGAGGTGATCAAGTCTCTCGACTGCATTCCTTTGAAGGTGTTATTCCTAATCGTTCGCGTCGCTATAAAGAAACAGAGTCTTCTGCCATGCGTGAGTATTTAAGCAAATACATGAACCGTCAACCTTGTTCAAGCTGCCATGGCTCTCGCTTAAAAGAGTCATCACGAAATGTATTTATCAATGACGTCAATCTTGCTTATATTTCCGAACTTTCTATTTCAGATGCTGAACAATTTTTCAGAAATATTCAACTGCAGGGTCAGAAGGCGCAAATAGCAGAAAAAATATTAAAAGAGATTTTAGAACGTCTCAGCTTTTTGGTAAATGTCGGCCTTAATTACCTCAGCCTAGAGCGAAGCGCAGAAACCTTATCAGGCGGGGAAGCACAGCGTATCCGTTTGGCGAGTCAAATAGGTGCTGGTTTAATGGGAGTAATGTACGTATTAGATGAACCTTCCATTGGGTTACATCAACGTGATAACGAGCGTTTACTAAAAACGCTCACTCATTTACGTGATTTAGGTAATACCGTGATTGTTGTAGAACACGATGAGGATGCAATACGTCAAGCTGATCATATTATTGATATTGGCCCCGGTGCTGGTATCCACGGGGGAGAGATAATTGCGCAGGGTAATTATCAAAAAATATTAAAAGCTAAAAACTCACTAACTGCCGATTACTTGAGTGGCCGTAAAGCCATTGAGATCCCAGCGCAACGAACGCCACTCACTGGTAAATGGGTAAAACTTAATGCTGCAAGTGCAAATAACTTAAAATCTGTGGATTTAGCGTTACCTATTGGTGTTTTAACCTGTGTAACGGGCGTATCAGGATCTGGCAAGTCGACATTGATTAACGATACTCTATTTCCATTAGCACAAACCAAGCTCAATAAAGCGACCACAATACAAGCCGCTAAGCATAAGAGTATTAGTGGCTTATCGCAGCTTGATAAGGTGGTTGATATCAATCAGAGTCCAATCGGTAGAACACCACGCTCAAATCCTGCGACTTATACTGGTATTTTCACACCAATTCGAGAGCTATTTGCAGCCACACCTGAATCTCGATCTAGAGGTTATAAACCAGGTCGTTTCAGTTTTAATGTTAGAGGCGGACGCTGTGAAGCATGTCAAGGCGATGGCATGATCAAAGTAGAGATGCACTTTTTACCAGATGTTTATGTGCCTTGTGACGCCTGTAAAGGGCAACGTTATAACCGTGAAACCTTATCAGTGAAATACAAAGGTAAAAATATTCATGAAACCTTAGATATGACTGTTGAAGATGCATTTAAATTCTTTGAGCCGGTGCCTGTTATCGCACGAAAATTACAAACATTAATGGATGTTGGTCTATCCTATATTCGATTAGGACAAGCAGCGACGACTTTATCGGGTGGTGAAGCGCAACGTATTAAGTTAGCTAGGGAGCTGTCTAAGCGAGATACCGGCAAAACGCTGTATATTCTAGATGAGCCAACCACAGGATTACACTTCCATGACATTGCTCAACTGCTAAAAGTGATCCATACTCTGCGCGACAAAGGTAACACTTTAGTGATAATAGAACACAATTTGGATGTTATTAAAACGGCAGATTGGATCATCGATTTAGGCCCTGAAGGCGGTAATGGCGGCGGCGAAATAATTGCAACGGGCACACCGGAAGAGGTAGTAAAAGTAAAAGGCAGTTATACGGGACAATTCTTAAAAGCGCTTTTAGACAAGAAGAAGTAACTCAATAGCGATTATTTATTATTTGGATTCAATAAATAATCGCATCACAAACAATCCTAAATAAACATGAGAGATAAATGGATTTACAACAAAAATTAACACGTACGTTTTTTATTAGCTTTACACTTTTAATGGGATTCGGAGCGCATTACTTTCAACATAATCAAGGGGGAAGTGGCTTAGAACTTGCGGTTAATAATGTCGTTTGGATATTTTTCTCTCTGTTAATCGGATTAGGATTATGGAAAATAAGTGCACAACAAAAAATAATTTATTCTAAATATACTGCCATTATTTTTATTGCCTTAGGATTATTCTTTGTACCTGTTTTCTACCCCAACAATGTCTTAGCAGATCAAAGTTATACGCGTTTATTAGGGCTATTTGCAGGCATTTTACTGTTCCTCAGTCTGCAACAATTTAACTTCACTCGGCAACAAGTTGAAAAGATCTTATTATTAGTTGTATTAGCAGGTTTAATACAAGCTTGTTATAGCCTGATGCAGGACTATTTATTATCCGCCGATAACTACTTTGGTTACAACGTAGGTTATGGGCGCCCCTATGGCATTTTCCAACAGCCGAATGTATTAGCTAGTTTTATGGCGACAACACTTATATTAAGTGGCTACTTACTGCAGAAAGTAGACAATAAAAAGCTTCATATATTCTTATTACTCACTGCAATGCTGAATATTTGGGTGATCACCGTTGCCATGTCTCGCACTGGTTATTTAGGCACTGCGATTGCGCTTGTATTGATTGCACCGTGGGCATGGCAAACTAATAAAAAACGTTTAGGCTTATTTTTACTAGCGATTTTATTAGGTACCGGCTTTGCTTCAATGAAGGGTGATGCGTTAGGCGCTCGAAATGTAAGTAGCCTTGCAGAAGGAGGCCAACGTCTCGTTCACTATAGTAATAGCTGGGACATGATCAAAGAAAAACCTTTGCTCGGTTACGGATATGGTAGCTTTGAGAAAGAATATTTAATTCATACCGCAGAAAAAGTAAAAAATGGCCAATCAAAGCCTGAAAGTTCAGTACTGACACATCCACACAATGATCTACTTTTTTGGGCAATTGAAGGTGGTGTTGCTCCTATACTGGGTATATTACTGCTAGTGTTCACTTTTATACTTTTATTATGCTCATTTAAGTTAAGCAAAGCTTTAGCATTATTGGCTTTAGTCGTGCCGATTGCAGTACACACTCAAACAGAATACCCCCTCTATCATTCCGCCTTACATTGGTTGGTATTGATAGTATTGGTTTTTTATGTCGATTACGAATCCGAAACAACGCATCAAAAACGCTTTACCCCGACTTTTTTCCTGCGTGTTACTGGCACCTTGATTCCGCTTTTCACTGCTATTTTTATGGTGACCAATTTATTTACTATTGCAAAAATAACCGCATTTGAACGCAGTCAAAATCCAGATATTAGAATCTTAATGCATATTGTTAACCCATTAGTTTTTGATACGAATTTCACTTTCCACCTTTATAATTTTCGCTTAAATGGCGCTATACAAAGTGGTAATAAAGCGGAAATAAAACAAATTATTAACGAATTAGAAACAACGGTTTATCGCTCTCCAAAACCTTTTTACTTTCATATTTTATATCTCGCTTATAAACACAGCGAACAACCAGAAAAAGCACTTCAAACATTACAATATGCTCGATTTTTATATCCCAAAGATAAAGGTTTAAAAAATGCAGATGCAGTGCAAAAATCAGCTTCAAGCCCAGTTTCAACGGCTTTAACAACACATTCACCAAAAGTAGATGTAAGTAGCAATGACCTCAGTATTAATAAGATGGCTTCTGATTCAATCAATAGTGAGAATGAGGTTTCTCAGTAATATGTTAATGAGCAGCTTAAAGTCACAATTAACCGCTCAGATGAAGGTAAAGCTAAAGCTTATATTACCTTCATCTATCTGCTTATTGAGCTTAATTATAAGTGTATTTGTATCCACTGCAAGCGCCGATATTTATATGTATACGGACAAAAGTGGTAACAAATTTTTCTCCGAGCGGAAGGAAAACAAAAATTATAAGTTATTACTTCGCAGTGATAGCAATAGAGCGCCACCTAGTTTTAAAAACTGGAAAGCTAAGAGTTATACCAATATCGCCATTCCACGTAATAAAACGCTACAGAGAAAATATCATCCGATTATTGTTAATGCAGCCAACAAACATCAGTTAGATCCGGCATTTTTACACGCAGTGATCACTGCAGAGTCTGCTTATCAACGAACAGCAATATCATCGGCAGGTGCTCAAGGGTTAATGCAACTAATGCCTGAAACAGCAAAGCGATTTGGTGTTAACGACCCATTCGATCCCACGCAAAGTATTTTTGCTGGGGCACTTTATTTAAAAACATTATTAAAAGAATTTCGTAGTAAGGATTTAGCATTAGCGGCTTATAACGCAGGGGAAGGGGCTGTAAGACGATATAAACGTCAGATTCCACCTTATCCGGAGACACAAAAGTATGTTTCCAAGGTGCTGACGTTTTATCAATATTATAAACACAATTTATAGCAGTGTTGAGCAGATAAAAGAGGATATTAAATGCATGAAAGATAAGGTAATAAAGCGCAGCTTAACTATCTTATCTTTCTTATCTTTCTTATTTTTTCTTATTTTTCTTATTCTTTAAGCGGCCCTAATCTACGATGAGTGTTCGCATTCAAGCTGAGTGCATAAAAGGTATATTATTGACTAATACGTAGTTTGAATTGTTCACGCGTTTTTCGATCTGCTTTCTGGTACCAATAATCTAACATTTTACCCGCAACATCTACTTCAGACTGAGTACCTGGAGTGGTAATAATGGTCACACGCTGTTGTAATGAAGCAGGTTGAGAGGTCAGATTATAATCTTTCATTTCTGCCACTAAATCACGGTCAAACTGCATACCGTTTTTCAATAGTTTGCCCTGCTCAAATAGTACGTCCTGTGACTGGCTATCTTTTAAGCTAATACTGGGCTTTTCATTAAAAGCATCACGTTCAGCTTGTGATGTTAATTTAGGTATAGCCATCACATAATTATCATCCTTTCCCGCAAAGGTCATAATGATAATATCAGAGGAATAAAATACATCATCCCCCCCTACGCGATAACGATCTTGATAGCGAAATGCAATTTGATTTTGACCATTTTTTAATAATACCGGTGAGGCACTAGATGACTTTTCACCATTAACAAGCTGTAATTTAACTTGTGAAGGTATGGTTAACTGGATATCCGCTAGCACCTGTGAACTTATGCAACAGGCCATTGCGATGCTCAAAACATTCCAAAATTTCATCTTTAATTATCTCCAACTAAAACTAAAAAAGCACTCAAAAAGAGTGCTTTTCTGAATGAACTATATCGTGAACAATAACTTAGAAGCCGTAACGAGCACCTAGTTGTAGTTCATTTTCACGGTCACCAGCGGACGTATCATTATTTAATGCTAGTTTATAACTGCCGTATACAGCAAAGTTACCGACATAACGTGCATATTCAACAGCAACAAAGTTCGTCTCTAATGATGCGATGTCATCGGCTGAATAGTAGCTGTAACCAATGTTGACCAAGTTACCGTTATCTTCACCAAAGTAATAACCTGCATAAGCATCTGCAGCAACAAAATCAGAATCTGCAATACCAGCAGCTGAGATATTACCTGTCATGCCTGTCGCTGCTAGGTAAACATTATCTTTTGAGTATCGTGCACCAATCATATAAGAGTCAGATTGTCTTTTTTCCACACCATTATCATATTCTTGGTCACTGCTTGCTACACCAGCAGCTAATTCTACTTCTGGCGAAATTTTATAAGCGGCCATTACACCAAAACCATCGGCATTATCATTTGCATTTTGAGTACCAGAGACTTGGAAAGTTAACGCATCTGCTTCATAAATATAACGTAACGTATTTTTTGAACGGTCGCTTGATGTGGCTGTATTTTCATTAATATAGCCACCAAATATTTCAGCTACATCGGTGAAGTCAGTTAGGTAGGTAACGGCATTACTTTGATGACCGTAAATAACAGTACCAAATTGAGTATCGCCACCCACATAAAGATGACGTGTTGTTAGGTTTGCTTCATTGTCATCTTTGTTTTCTTTAATTTCAAATTCATAACGACCAAAAACAGTCAAATCTTCATTTAACTTGTTTTTACCGTTTACATTCAAACGTACACGAGATTTATCAGTGTATTCGCCATCAGTTAGGTTACCACGTACTTCTACACGTCCACCTACATTGAATTCTTGGGCATCGTTTTTGTAAATAGTAGCAGCAGAAAGCGGAGCAGAGAGAATAGCACCAGAGGCAACGGCAATTAAATATTTATTGAATGTCATATTCATTTTCCTATAGTTTAGAATCATTTTTATTGATGATTTTGAGAGATAAGTGCTCGAATAAGCACCATTACTTTAGTCAAAAATGTAGACGATCCGTGTCCCTGTTAAGTAACGCCCCTAACTTATATAAGTTTTCAAAGAAATTCATGAAAAAATGACATAAAAAACCAAAATGGTGACCTGCATCACACAAATAAAAAGGTTCAAATTTAAACTATTGAAATATAAATAAAAAAATGTAATTTTTATCAACGACAATTAACTATTGTGATCCTTAAAAGCTAATTGGTTTTCGATTTTTTTTAGCAGCTTGTGGTAATTCTGATTGCTTATCTTGTTTGCTATTATTATTCGTAATCGGCTGCTCCTGCTCTACAAACTCATAATCAGCTGTTTCACCTTGTACGGCAATCTGAAAATATTGTTCATTAAAGTAAATCAGATCGCCCGCATAAACTTTTTTACGCTTTTGAGTTTCGACTTCTCCATTCAGTGAAACATAACCTTCTGCGATCACTTGCTTCGCTTCGCCACCACCGGAAACAAGGTTTTCAATTTTTAATATTTTATATAACTCGATCGGTTCACGCTTAATTTCTACTAACGTCGCATAAATCTCTTCTTCTTGTTCGAACTCTGTCATCTTTATTTTCCTTATATCCGTTACTCATCAAAATACATTATTTTTGCACTTAAATGGTAACGGGAATAGCCATTATTTTGCAGTTAAACTATGATCCCAATCTTTCCAGACCACTTCATAACCTTGTTTTTTAACAATCTCCGCCATCATAGCAGGTGAACGCTCATCACTGATCTCAAATTGCTCTAATGCCACCTCTGATTGCTCTGCATAACCGCCTGGTTGAGTACTTGAACCAGCGCTTAGAGAGGTAATACCTAAGGGTAAAACATGGTTGCGAAAGTGTTCAGATTCACGTGTTGATAATGACAATTCAACTTCGGGGTTAAATAAACGATAGGCACAGATTAACTGTACTAGCTCTTTATCGTTCATCACTGACTTTATTTCCATTCCACCTTCACAGGGGCGCAAACGCGGAAATGAAATAGTATAACGACTTTGCCAATATTTTTTCTCCAAATAACTTAAATGCGCCGCTACATAAAAACAGTCCGTACGCCATTCTTCTAGGCCAATCAGACTTCCTAATCCCATTTTATGAATACCCGCTTTACCTAGTCGATCATGCGTATCCAATCTGTAGATAAAATCAGATTTTTTACCTTTAAGATGGTGCTCAGCATAGGTGACTGGATTGTAAGTTTCTTGGTACACCAATACTGCGTTGACTCCATATTCAATCAATTCACTGTATTCGTTTTGATCAAGTGGTTGTACTTCGATGGTGATGTTTGCAAAGTGTTTTTTGATAACAGGTAAAGCTTGCTTGAAATAATCCATACCTACTTTACGTTCAGATTCCCCAGTCACAATTAAGATATGATCAAACCCCATTTTTTTAATGGCGAGGCATTCATTCTCAATTTCTTGCATGTCGAGAGTTTTACGACGCAATGCATTGTGCATTGAAAAACCACAATAAGTACAAATGTTACTGCACATGTTAGACAGGTAAAGTGGAATATAAAACTGCTGCGTTTTACCAAAACGTTGCAAAGTTAACTGCTGTGATTTTTGCGCCATTTGCTCTAGATAAGGTTCAGCAGCTGGACTTATTAACGCTTTAAAATCTTCTAAATCTAAACGCGGCTTTGATAAGGCACGTTGTACATCGGTATCTGTTTTAGCGTAGATAGATAAGCGAATATCGTCCCATTGATACTCTTTTATTTTGTCACTGAAATTCATAGACTTGCCTCAAGAAATGCCGTTAGCGGGCTTGAAGCAATAGCTTGTGAGCTTTGTCCGCCTAAGCCAGCTAAATAGCCTTGACGACCAGCTTGAACCGCTCTAGCAAAAGCTTCACTCATCGCCACTGGATTGCCAGCTACGGCAATTGCAGTATTCACTAATACCGCATCAGCGCCCATTTCCATCGCTAAAGCCGCATGAGATGGACTACCTAATCCAGCATCAACAATCACAGGAATATTGGCTTGTTCAATGATAATTTCTAAAAAATCACCAGTTTTAATGCCTTTATTTGAGCCAATCGGAGCACCTAATGGCATCACAGCAGCACAACCTGCTGCCTCTAAGTGCTTACACAAAACAGGATCAGCATGAACATAAGGCAAAACAACAAAACCTTTATTCGCTAATATTTCGGCCGCTTTTAAGGTTTCAATTGGGTCGGGTAGTAAATACTTCGGATCGGGATGAATTTCTAATTTAACCCAATTCGTTTGCAATGCTTCACGGGCCAGCTCTGCTGCAAATACGGCTTCTTTGGCATTACGGGCACCAGAGGTATTTGGTAATAGGTTCATGCCATTTTTAATGAGCGGCGCAAGAATGTCATCATCTCGATGTTGCATATCCACTCGTTTTAACGCCATTGTGACTAATTCTGATTGCGATGCTTTTAAGGCTGCTACCATGGTTTTTTGGTCGTTAAATTTTCCAGTCCCTGTAAATAAACGAGAAGAAAACGTTTTATCACCAATGATTAATTGGTCATTTTTATTCATTTCATCAAATAACATGATTTACCCACCTGCAATCGCTTGGAATAGAGAGATATTGTCACCCTCGTTAATAATAGTATCGGCCCAATGAGAGCGACTGATAATGTCTTGATTAACCGCAACAGCACTGCCCATAAGGGGTTTATTTAAATGTGCTAATAATTGCTCGATATTGGTATTCTCTGAGAGTTCTACTATTTGTTCATTAATTTGTATTTTCATTACTTACCGTCCAATTAACCTTTTTCTATCAGTGCAATTTAATGAGCGTAACCAGATTAATGCTGTCCACATACTTTGCATTTCGGATCTTTATTAACCGTAAAAGTTTGCCAATCTAGTGACTTTCCATCGAATAACTTTAATTTATTTTTAATCCCTGAAGGCAAACCCACAAAGTATTTAATCGCTTCTAATGCTTGTAGTGTCCCGATGGTACCAACCACAGGGCCAATAATGCCTGAGTTACTACAATTGAGTACTTGCTCTTCTGAACTTGGAAATAAGCAATGGTAACAAGGTGAATTTACTTCACTATGATCAAAGAACATTAGTTGACCTTCAAAGCGGATCGCGGCGCCGACAATTAAAGGCACTTTTGCATTAACACAGGCTTTATTAATCAACTGTCGACTCGCCATGTTGTCAGTGCAATCCAACACTAAATCCGCCATGGTCAATTCCATGGTCAATTGCATCTCGTGCATTTCTTTATTGATACTTCGAACTTTAATTTCTGGGTTGATTTGTTGTAATTTACGCTTAGTCACTTCAACCTTGGACTCACCAATATCTGAACTTTGATATGCGATTTGACGCTGTAAATTACTGACTTCAATATGGTCAAAATCATTCAACACGATATGCCCAATACCTGCAGCCGCAAGATATAGTGAAGCAGGCGCCCCCAACCCACCCATCCCAATAATCAGTACTTTGGCATTCTTGAGAGCCTGTTGACCCGTTTCTCCAACATCTTCTAATAAAAGATGGCGGCTATAACGTAATAATTCGTCGTCATTCAACATATTTTTATCCTTTATTCACTACTAGCACATGATCTCATTAAACTGATTAATCACCTGTTTAGGGTCATCTGCTAATGTAATTGCTGTTACAACCGCAATACTACCAATTCCCGTCTGCCATACTGCTGGAGCACGTTCTAAACTAATACCTCCGATTGCAACGGTTGCCATATCTGACATCAAGTTCGCATACTTAGACAAACGCGTTAACCCTTGTGGATCGGAAGGCATATCTTTCGTTTGTGTTGGGAAAATATGACCTAGTGCGATATAACTTGGCTTGAGTTGTCTTGCACGTAACATTTCATAATAACCGTGTGTACTAAGTCCTAAACGCAATCCTGCATCGGCAATTAAAGGCAAATCAGCCACATCCATATCTTCTTGACCTAGGTGTACTCCATAAGCATTATGTTTAATCGCTAACTGCCAATAATCATTGATAAATAATCTTGCGTCATACTTTTTACCTAACGCAATAGCATCAATAATTTGTTGTTCTACTTGCTCAGGCTGTTTATCTTTAATACGCAACTGTAGTGTTTTCACACCCATTTTTAAAGCTCGCTCGACCCACTCCACAGAGTCTAAAACAGGATATAAACCTAGTTTAGTCGTATCACAAGGCTCGAAACCAGGACCCGCTTCTAAGTTACCAGGTAGGTCAAGTTCGTAACCAATAGAGGATTCAGGTAAAACGACTTCAGGAAAGTTTTCTCTTAGTGTTGGCCAGCCACAATGAGCGACAGATCCTTCACCAGCACCGAGTGCTTTAGATGCTTTTAAACCTTGGTTTAAATAAGCTTTTGCAATAACGAGAGCATCCTCAATAAAATAATCGAGTGCCATCGCTGCGGCAATCGCACTGGCTAAGGTGCAACCTGTCCCGTGTGTATGAACATTATCTAAACGTGGGCTGGTTAATGCGATTTCTCTGTCTCCATCACTCCAATAATCAAGTGCAATATCATCCACCAGCTCAAAGTGCCCTCCTTTAATCAGAACACTAGCGCAACCCATGCTGATTAACTTATCCACTGCCGGTTTAAAAGATTCACCAGAAATTAATGCATGACCAGATAACGTGAGGACTTCATTTGCATTAGGTGTTAGAAGATCAATTTGTGGTAATAATTTTTTTTTAATGACCTCAAGAATTCCCTCTTCAGCCATTTCATCACCCGTTGAAGCAACGGCGACAGGGTCGTAAATAACAAATGGCTTATGTGCCCAAGTTTGCTTATATAAAGCTAACTGTTGAGCCAGTATTTTGACGTGCTCAACACTTGCAACCAAACCTATTTTAATGATTTTAGCGGGCATATCTTCCGCTAAGCTAGCTAACTGTTGTGTGAACATTTTTTCTGAAACACTTTCAACTAACTGCACGGCTTGAGAGTTTTGTGCCGTCACAGCGGTGATCACAGAGCAACCATCAGCCCCTAAATCATGAAATGTACAAAGATCGGCTTGGATCCCTGCACCGGCACTAGAGTCTGATCCAGCTATTGTCCACACTATGTTCTTCATATTTAACCTTAAACTTGTTTGTAAACCAGCGATCAATAAAGGACTAATCGCCGATAATTTTTGCCATCATACTTTATCTAAGCTTTATATTTTATCCACAAAAGCTGGTTGATAAATTTCAGCACCATTGTCATTAAATTCTTTAGCTTTAAGCGCCATACCTTGCTCCACTGTCATTTCTGCCGTCATAACAATGGTTTCATCTAATATTTTAATCGATATTTCACCTGAATCTAACTTCGCAGTAAAGTCGCGTACATCTTGCGTAATTTTCATTGAGCAAAATTTAGGACCGCACATAGAGCAAAAATGCGCAACTTTCCCTGATTCTTGCGGTAGGGTTTCGTCATGATACTCACGTGATGTTACGGGATCTAAACCTAGATTGAACTGATCTTCCCAACGGAATTCAAAACGTGATTTTGATAGTGCATTATCACGAATTTGTGCACCAGGATGACCTTTTGCTAAATCAGCTGCATGTGCAGCGATTTTGTAAGTAATCAAACCCACTTTTACATCATCTTTATTCGGTAACCCTAAGTGCTCTTTAGGCGTCACATAACACAGCATTGCACAGCCATACCAGCCGATTTGGGCAGCGCCAATACCAGAAGTAATATGATCGTAACCCGGTGCAATATCCGTGGTTAATGGACCTAAGGTATAAAATGGGGCTTCAAAACATTCTGTTAACTGTTTATCCATATTTTCTTTGATCATCTGCATCGGTATATGACCTGGGCCTTCGATGATCACTTGCACATCATATTCCCACGCTACTTTAGTCAGCTCACCTAATATTTCTAATTCAGAAAATTGTGCTTGATCATTTGCATCAGCAACCGAACCAGGACGCAACCCATCTCCGAGTGATAACGACACATCGTACTGCTGACAAATTTCACAGATTTCACGGAAGTATTCGTAAGCAAAGTTTTCTTTGTGATAAGTCAAACACCACTTCGCCATGATTGAACCACCACGAGACACAATACCAGTCACACGTTTAGCCGTCATCGGAACAAAGCGTAACAATACACCGGCATGAATAGTGAAATAATCCACCCCTTGTTCTGCTTGCTCAATTAACGTATCGCGAAACACTTCCCAACTTAAATCTTCGACCACCCCATTCACTTTTTCTAGAGCTTGATAGATAGGGACAGTGCCAATTGGTACTGGAGAATTACGCATGATCCATTCACGTGTTTCATGAATGTTACGACCCGTTGATAAGTCCATCACCGTGTCTCCGCCCCACAGCGTTGACCACACTAATTTTTCCACTTCTTCTTCGATGGAAGATGAGACAGAAGAGTTACCGATATTAGAATTAACTTTAACTAAAAAGTTACGGCCAATGATCATCGGCTCTAATTCTGGATGGTTGATATTTGATGGGATGATTGCACGGCCTCTCGCCACTTCTGAACGTACAAATTCAGGTGTGATCGATTCCTGTAAATTCGCCCCGTAACTTTGCCCTGCATGTTGTGAATGTAATGCTTCACATTTAATACGCTCACGGCCTTGGTTTTCACGAATCGCAATATATTCCATTTCTGGTGTGATAATACCCTGACGAGCATAGTGCATTTGTGTTACACACTGCCCTTTTTTAGCACGCAAAGGCTTAGGTAAATTTGCGAAGCGTAATTCATCTAATGAATCATCCGCTAAACGTGTTTGTGCAAACGCAGACGTCACTCCGTCAAGTTTTTCAACATCATCACGCGCTTCTATCCAGCTTTGGCGTAGTTTTGGTAACCCCGCATGAACATCTATTTTAGTATTCGGATCAGTATAAGGGCCTGACGTATCGTAAACAGGAATGGGCTCATTTTGTTCATAAACTGGATTATCTTCACTGCCGCCAACAAACGTATCGGTTTGGTGGATCTGACGCATCGCGACTTTGATAAGATGGATATCCCCATCGATAAAGATTTTTTCAGAGTTGGGGTAAGACTCATTATTCAAATTTTGAATATAGTCTTGTGCAGCTTGGCGTGATTCTCGGCGTGATAGACCTTTACGATCGGTTGTTTTTAATGTTGAGTTAATATCTTTAGACATAGCATTCTTTACCTGTTTATTATAAAAAGCTTATAAAAAATTAGAAGAGTGCTTGTCGAATTTGTGTGGAAGTTAAAAAAAATCAATGGAATGAAATTTTCTACTTGTTCCCTTCGTAGGTATTAGCCCAATCAGGTTCCACGGATCCCACATAATTTTGTTAACACTGATTAGTACCATGTATTAAAAAATTATTTAATGTGGTCTCAGCCTTTGGGACATTCCCATTAGCACTCCGACAAGATGCAGGCAGTATAGAATAAAAAGCAATCAAGTTAAACAGGTGAAGAGAATTAAGCAAAAAAGACCTTAACCCTTTAATCGTGTTTCTATTTAGTAATGGGCAGGAAGTAGTTAAGTGATTTAAACCAATAAACTAAACCACTTATTATTTAAAGCTAACTCAACATTTTAGCATTCAAAATGCAAAAATCCTCAAGGCCTGAAGCATGTAGATCTAAGCTATAAAATTGATGAATAACGAATATATTATCTAATGATGACTACAGCATCGACCACCAGCATTTTTATGTGATGCTTTTTTCAACACCCCTTGCTCAGGTGTATTTAAAGAACGACGAAGTAATTTAGCACTTTCCAATAATGTTTCAATATCATCCCTTGTATTACCTTGCTCTACTTTTAAACCTGCATTCAGTAGTTTTGCTAAGGTTTTCTCACCTACTTTTCTAACAATCACAACATCGCAGTGCATTTCTTGTAAGAGTTGAATAATCAATAACTTTGCAGAACAACCGCTAAGGCCTAAAGCTGGATTATCATGCACAGCTATTATCTGATTGTTTTCATTATAAAAGGCGAAGTTCTCAGATTTTGAAAACTGGTGAGAGAGCTTATTATTACTCATTGCGACAGCATAAATCATGGTATTTTCCTTAATTATCTAGGTTGACTAATTCATTGGGTAACACTAATGCATGACCGTTAATCAATGCATTACTTATCTTAAAACGTGACTTTTTTAAAATATTGGCAAAGGTTTGTCGTGAAACTTGCATTCTTTTGGCTGCATCCTGTTGCGAAAGCCCTTCAATATCTACCAAGCGGACAGCCTCCAATTCATCACTTTCAATGCTGATTTTGATTAGCTTAGTTGCTGGAATGCCATTGGGTTTAAATAGACTGCATTTAGCAAATTTCTCAGCACAGATATGTCGCTTTATTTTAGGTCTCATTTACAGTTCTCAATCCTTATTTCTAAATTTCAGTTATCAGTTATCAATTACCTTTTGATATGTTATCTTAACCAAGTAATTAGCATATGCCAATTACTTTATTGTCAATAATGAATGATAGAGGTCAATATGTCTGCTACACATGACTCAGAAAAAACACAATTATTAAAAGAATTACAATCACTTAATAACAATAATATCCCTCAGCCACTAACCTTAGTGCGTAAGAAAAAAAGCCATCAAGGTTGCATGTTGTGTGGGCCAAATGCGGTATTAGGTTTGAAATTAGATTTTTACAGTGATCCTAATCAGCAAGTCTGGGCTCATTTTAAAAGCTCAATTCACCAACAGGGTTATGAAAGTATATTGCATGGTGGTTTTTTAGCGGCATTGTTAGATAGCAGCATGTGCCAAGCAGTTTTTAATCAAGATATTGAAGCAGTAACGGCGGATATGAATATCCGTTTTTTACATGAAATGAAGATCAATAGTAATATTTTGATGACAGCTAAAGTTCTGCCTTCTCGTCCTCCTCTTTATAAAGTAGAAGGTGAGTTATATGTAGATGGCATATTGATGGCAAAAAGTAATGCGCGTTTTATGACAAAAGGATTTGCTAAAAGCAAAGTAAATTAAGTGTCTGTCAGCATAGCTTTTATCAAGACTATAGCGTAGTTTTAGTGCCTATTATTATTCGAAATATAACCCCTAACTCGAATACTTACGAAGCTTAAAATATCTGCTATTAGATATTGGGATAAGCAAACATCCCCTTACAAGGGTAAGGAGATGTTTACCTATTAATTACACATGGAAAACTGAAACTTTAGCACTTAATAAATTAGCTTGGGCGTTCAATTCACTCGCTTGTAATTTAGATACCGTAGCGTCTTCAGTTAACTTATCAGTTACATCTTTAATGGATGTAGTATTTTTAGTGATCTCAGAGGTCACTTGATTTTGTTCTTCTGAAGCGGTGGCGATATGAGTTGCCATATTACTAATCACTTCTACTGAGTCCTTAATTTTAGCTAAAGATTGTGCGGCCTGCTGTGCATCATTCACCGTACCTTTCGCTAATAAAGAACTGTTATTCATCAATTTCACTGCATTATTAGTGCTCGTTTGCAAAGTGCCGATCATACTCTGAATTTCTTCAGTAGAACTATGGGTGCGCTGCGCTAAACCACGCACTTCATCAGCGACCACAGCAAAACCACGTCCATGCTCACCAGCTCTTGCCGCTTCAATAGCAGCATTAAGTGCCAATAAATTAGTCTGATCCGCAATACCTTGGATAGTTGTTAAAATTCCATTTATATCTTGTGCATGCTGATGTAGTGCACTAATAACATCAGTTGCCTGAACGATTTCAGTAGCTAAGTTGGTAATCGAATGTTGTGTTTTTTCTACTTCTGATTGACCTTGTTGTGCATAATCAGCTAAAGAATAAGCGGCCTGTGCTGTTTGCTCTGCATTTTCGGCAATTTCATGCGTTGCTGATGACATCTCAGTCACAGCCGTTGCTACCATAGTTACTTCTTGCTGCTGTAATTGTAACCCTTTAACTGATTCATTAGCTCGCCCTTCACTGTTACGCGCTTCTATTTTAAGCTGTTCAGCCAAAGCAAAAACATCTTGAATAAGCATTTGTAAGCTACCCATAAACTGATTGAAATGCTTCCCCAATGTACCCACTTCATCATTACTATCAATATCAATACGTCTAGTTAAGTCACCTCCACCTTGTGCAATCGTTTCCAGAGCGCGAGATACACCTTGTAATGGTTTGAAGAGATAATTACAAAATAGATTAAAAGCTAACAAACAAACTGCAACAATCACTAATGCTCCTAACAATTGTTGCCAGAGCGCTGTAATTAAAGGGGCTACAACAGATTCCTTATTAATTATCACAATCGTTTGTAAACGCGTTCCCTTAATAGGAGCGACATAAACATAACTCTCTTGATTCGCCACCATCATGATTTGTAATTTAGCATTTACGGAAGATAAATTTGATAATCCTTGGCTCAATTCAGGATCCATTGCACTAAGCGGTTTATTTAATAACGAGCTATCGGCATGTGCAAAAATATTACCTTTATTGGTTGCGATAAACATATAACCTGTGCCGGGCAAAACAGCACTTTGTAATTGCTCAATGATATCGCTGATCTGTACATCTGCACCTAAAACGGCAGTTTCGCCTATAACCTGAACGGCTTTACCAAGAGAAACAACATTTTCACCTGTCGCGGCTGCTACTGTTGGGTTATCCATAAAGACATCCTGTGGCTTAGCCATTGCATTTTTATACCACCCCCACTTTCTAGGATCATCATTGCCTGAAGGTAGAATTACGCCATTTGCATTTTTTTGACTACCATCTTGAAATGCTAAAAATACATTATCAAAACCAGCTCCAACTCGTAGCTGCTGTAAATGTTTTTCTAATTGATCAAGTTCGACGGTAGCGGGTAGAGACTTTAGAGCTTCTCCTTTTGCCGCAAGCCAGTCACTTACGTACCGATTATAATAGCTAGTACTACTTCATAGGTTGGATCTTAAGAAAAAAATCAGTTGAAAACATGCTCTGAATTTGATCTGATAGTAATCGCCAAACCACTATCAATGAGCAAATCAGAGCATGAATAAAGATAATACTGAGTTACTGCAAATAACTAAAGTGCTTAATGAATTAAAAATTAATGAAATAGGTAAAAAGGTTAACTTTTGTAACCGAAAACGAATTATTAAACCTTTTGAATTGGTGATGTCATTAATCACTGCTTTAGGTGATAAGTCAGTCGATACGGTCACGGATTTACATCGCTATTTTGTAAAGTTAACTGAAACGGATGTGCAGTATAAGCCTTTTCATAATCAGCTGAGTAAACCGGAATTTGTTGGACTGATAAAAGAGCTAATCGGGGTTGCAGTCAATGATTGGCAGCAACAAGTACTTGGCACTGAAGTTGAGTTATCAGCCTTTAAAGGTATCGTATTACAAGATGGTAGCTCTTTTGCTGTTCACGATAGCTTAAAAGATATTTTCAAAGGTCGCTTTACCAAAATTAGCCCTGCAGCCATCGAGGTTCATGTTAGCTGGGACGTATTGAAAGGCTATCCTGAACAAGTCTCTATCAGTCCTGATAGTCAAGCGGAGTATGACTTTCTACCCGATGCCGACGCATTAGCAGGTAGGTTATTGCTGGCTGACCGAGGTTATTTTAAGCTGTCATATTTAGATGAGATTGACCAGGCTGGCGGCGCTTATGTTGTTCGTGCCAAAACAACAGTTAACCCGATGGTTGTTGCCGGATTCAATAAAGCGGGTAAGCCATTAAAACGATTTCAGAAAATAAAACAGAAAGCGGTTAAGAAGCATATTCGCCGTAGCGGTATTGTGGACATGGACGTAGAAGGGAAAACAAATTACCGATTAATTGCCAGTTGGCCGGAAGGAAAAGATGAACCGACTTATTGGGCAACTAATTTAGATAGAGAGCAGTTTAGTGCAGAAAAGGTGATGAAACTCTATCAGTTACGTTGGCAAATTGAGCTCCTCTTTAAAGAGTGGAAATCATATTGTAACTTACAAAAGTTTAACACTCGAAAAGCGACAATGATGGAAGGATTGGTCTGGAGTAGTTTACTCTCATTGTTAGTTAAACGACGTATAGGGTTAAGTGTTCAGCAACTTACAGGCGTTGAGTTGTCGACGTTTATGGTTGCTAAAAATACACAGGGTTGGTTTTATCCACTGATGGAATTGATAACGCAAAACATATTATCGAAGCTCAAAAAAACGTGGAAAAGCACAATCCATTTTCTGTCAAAATATGCCAAACGGGCACATCCTGACAGAGATAAAAAAACGGGACGATTGCAATACGGGTTAAAACCCATTATTTCTTAAAGTCCAACCTATGAGTACTACTTAGAAGACGCTGATTTAATTCAATATCTAATCGTTTGAGTGAACCTTGAAAAGAGATTGTCATCACTAATATAGCGCCAACTAAAATGGCAAAACTAGCGGAAAAAGCTAACTTTTGCTTAAGTGTAACTCGGCCAAAAATCATAATTAACTACCCATTATTGAATATAAATTTATTATTGATGCGAGGATAGTTTAAAATGTTATATAAGTAAAAATAAAAAATCATATCAATAAAAACAGAAAAGCCCACACAACTTTCATTACGAGAGAAAAGCTAAAAATTATTTTTAGCCGCTGCTTTGTCAGCTTTAACTTTCTCGACTTACTCTGGGTATGGACATCAGATACTGAAGCAGGACAAAGCATGGTGTTTTTGAACTCAATGGAGAACTGACCACTTCATGAAGTCATTACTGGTAATGAAGTTAATGTTCGAACATTTCTAGAATTTAATATAAAGCATAAAAAAACCCTCACTATTTTCATAGCAAAGGTTTATCAACTTAAAAACATTTCTTTATCCTAATTTAGGACAGAAATTATTTTTTAGCCGCTGCTTTGTCAGCTTTAACTTTCTCGACTTACTCTGGGTATAGATATCAGATACTGAAGCAGGACAAGGCATGGTGTTTTTGAGCCCCATGCAGAACTGACCACTTCATGAAGCCATTACTGGTAATGAAGTTAATGTTCGAACATTTCTAGAATTTAATATAAAGCATAAAAAAACCCTCACTATTTTCATAGCAAGGGTTTATCAACTTAAAAATATTTCTTTATCCTAATTTAGGACAGAAATTATTTTTTAGCCGCTGCTTTATCAGCTTTAACTTTTTCGACTTACTCTGGGTATAGACATCAGATACTGAAGCAGGACAGGCATGGTGTTTTTGAACTCAATGCAGAACTGACAACTATATGAAGTCATTACAGGTGATAAACTGAAGTTAATGTTCGAACATTTCTATAATTTAATATAAAGCATAAAAAAACCCTCACTATTTTCATAGCAAGGGTTTATCAACTTAAAAATATTTCTTTATCCTAATTTAGGACAGAAATTATTTTTTAGCAGCTGCTTTATCAGCTTTAACTTTCTCAATCACAGCATCAGATACTGAACCAGGGCAAGGCATGTAGTTTTTGAACTCCATAGAGAACTGACCACGACCTGAAGTCATTGTACGTAGTGAACCGATGTAACCAAACATTTCTGAAAGAGGTACGTCAGCTTTAATACGAACACCAGAAGCACCAGCTTCTTGACCAGCAATCATGCCACGACGACGGCTAAGGTCACCGATAACATCACCAACATGGTCATCTGGAGTGAACACGTCTACAGCCATTACAGGCTCAAGAAGTTGAACACCAGCTTTTGGAATAGATTGACGGAATGCACCACGTGCTGCTAATTCAAATGCTACTGCAGATGAATCCACGGCGTGGAAACCACCATCGTAAAGTTCAACTTCAACGTCAAGTACAGGGAAACCAGCAAGTACACCATTATCCATCATGCCTTCGAAGCCTTTCTCGATAGCAGGGAAGAATTCTTTAGGTACGTTACCACCAACAACCACTGATTTGAATGTGAAACCTGAACCAGCTTCGCCAGGCTTGATACGGTAATCGATTTTACCGAATTGACCAGAACCACCAGATTGTTTCTTATGTGTGTAAGAATCTTCAATTTCTTGCGTGATTGTTTCACGGTAAGCAACTTGAGGTTCACCTACTACTAAATCAACACCGTATGTACGTTTAAGGATATCTACTTTGATATCTAAGTGAAGCTCACCCATACCAGATAGGATTGTTTCACCTGAATCTTGGTCTGTTTCAACACGGAATGTTGGATCTTCTGCAACCATTTTACCGATAGCAATACCCATTTTCTCAGTTGAACCTTTATCTTTAGGTGTAACAGAGATAGAGATTACTGGTTCAGGGAAAACCATTGCTTCTAGAATGATTGGATCTTTTGGATCACATAATGTGTGACCAGTTTGAACGTTACTTTTCATACCAACGATAGCGATGATATCACCCGCTTGTGCTGAAGTAAGTTCGTTACGGTCATCAGCTTGCATTTCACACATACGACCAACACGCTCAGTTTTACCTGTAGCAGCGTTCATGATGGTATCGCCTTTCTTCAATGTACCTGAGTAGATACGTACGAAAGTTAATGAACCAAAACGGTCATCTGTGATTTTAAATGCTAGTGCTTTAAAGCTTTCTTCAGCAGAAACAAGTGCGAATTTACCGTTTGGCTCGCCTTCTTCATCTGTAAGAGGCTGTGGGTCAACTTCTGTAGGTGAAGGTAGGTAATCAACAACAGCGTCAAGGATGTTTTGCATACCTTTGTTTTTAAACGCAGAACCACAGTAAGTAGGGAAGAATTCCATTGTACGCGTACCTTTACGGATACAACGTTTAATGTCTTCTAGAGATGGCTCTTCACCTTCAAGGTAAGCTTCAAGCAAATCATCGTCTTGACCTAGTGCTTCTTCAAGCAACATTTCACGGTATTCTTCTACTTTATCAACCATGTCCGCAGGTACATCAGTAAGCTCGTAGTTTTCTGGAAGACCAGTTTCATCCCAAACGTATGCTTTACGAGTTAGTAGGTCAACAACACCACAAAATTCGTCTTCTATACCGATTGGTAGAACCATAACTAGTGGGTTAGCACCTAGTACGTCTTTAGTTTGTTTAACTACGCGGTAAAAATCAGCACCCATACGGTCTAATTTATTTACGAAGATAATACGTGCAACTCGTGAGTCATTCGCGTAACGCCAGTTAGTTTCTGATTGTGGTTCAACACCACCAGAACCACAGAATACACCGATGCCGCCATCCAATACTTTAAGTGAACGGTATACTTCAACGGTGAAGTCAACGTGTCCAGGTGTATCGATTACGTTAAAACGATGATCTTTCCAGAAACAAGTTACAGCAGCAGATTGTATAGTAATACCGCGCTCAGCTTCCTGTTCCATGAAGTCAGTAGTTGATTCGCCATCGTGAGTTTCACCAGACTTGTGGATCTGTCCAGTAAGTTTCAAGATACGCTCTGTAGTAGTAGTTTTACCCGCATCAACGTGCGCGAAAATACCAATGTTTCTGTATTTACTTAAATCTGTCATTTTTTATACTCTGTATGTAAAAAATTGGAGGCTATATTCCCGCGGCATTATACAATCTTTGTAGTTAAACAGAACACAGTATTTAGAAAAAAGCGGAAATATGTTGTTTTTTTCGACTTTATTTTGTCATGTTTTATAAAAATAGCAAAAAAAACCGAAACAACTGGCTTTAAAACCAGTTATTAGCAGAATAATTAATCGATTTTTAAGCGATTAGAACAATCGCAAATAATAATGAAAATACAAAAGCACTGATTGCAGTGTTTTTCAGTTGTTCATTAAAAATCGAACCTTCTCGATCATCTTTCTTGATTGCTTCAGCAATTTGAATGCAGCTTTTCGCCAATGGGCTAGTAATTAATAGAAATAGATATTGCCAAAATTGGCTTCCCTCAAGCTGATAAATATAAAGTGAACTACATAACATTGCAGTACTGATAAGCAGTAAGTGATAAAAAAATGCTTTTTTACGCCCTAATAAAACCACTAAAGTGATTTTATTAGCCGCTTTATCACTATAAACATCACGCATGTTGTTAATATTTAAAACAGCTGCGCTTAATAAACCGACACTGATAGCAGGTAATATTAAAGAAATAGGCAACGTTAACGCTTGTAAATAGAAGCTCCCGAGTACACCTAATAAACCAAAGAACAGGAAAACAGCAATATCGCCCATGGCACGATAACCATAGGGTAATTTACCCATGGTATAAGTAATTGCAGCAATAATAGCAGCCACACCTAACCCTAAGAAAACTAGCCAACGAGTTAAGTCTCCGGCAAATGAAACGCTTAATAAAGAAAGTCCAGAAATGAGGCATAACCCAGTGACAAGCACTATTGCCTTTTTCATGGATGTTGCACTAATCAAGCCACTTTGCATCGCCCTTTCTGGGCCCGTCCTCTGATCATCAGCCCCCGTTAACGCATCACCGTAATCATTGGCTAGATTAGACAATATTTGTAGTAATAAAGCAGTTAATATAGATAATAAAAAAATACTCGCACTAAAAACTTGATGCTGTACCGCTAAGCCAGCGGCAACAATAATAGAAGCAACAGCTAGCGGTAAGGTACGTAATCGACACGCTTGAATCCAAACTTGAAATGATTTCACTAAAAGTCCTATAAAATGGTGATAATTGATAACGGCACTAGGAATAAGGTTAATATCGCGCTACATTAGCAAACATGAATAGATAAATATAGCACTGGGTTATAGTCGAAGATATGAACCAACTTCAACAACTACAAAAAACATTAACACAGCAATTACAATCATTTAGTCTTATTCACGGACACTTTCCGAGTACCAATTTAACAGTAACTATTGAAGCAATCAGTTTATTACCTTTATTAAAAGGACAAAGATTGGCTGGCCAAGAAAACTTACCTTTATTACCGCATATCTATTGGCAAAATAAAGAAAAAAGTACAACTATTGCGTGTTTCGGCGCTATTGAAACGTTACATCATATCCCCAAAGCTACTGAACAAGCATTTTATATAGGCGGCTTAGCTTTCCAACAGCAAGGTGAACAATGGCCTGACTTTCCGGCGATTCTTTTCATCAGACCATTAATGGTCTTTGAACAGTTAAAAGACTCTGATGAAGGCAAAGAACAAACACAAGTCACTTTCCATTTTAATGGTGTCCATAACATTAAAAAAACAATTGATAGCGTTAACTTGTTGCAACCTGCAGTACCATTAGTCGCATTTAATTCACAATTTCTGAAACGTCAAGATAGCCCTAATCAACAACAATGGGCTAAATTAGTTGATCTTGCCATAGAATATAAAGCTTTATTACCCAAAGTCGTGTTATCAAGAGAAACCGAATTATGCTTTGATACCCCAATCAACACTTGGGATATGATGGCACTTTGGCAGCAAGCTAACCCTAATAGTTTCCATTATGTTTTAAAACTATCTAATAAGCAGAGTTTTATCAGCTGCTCTCCGGAGCGCCTTTTCTCTCGTCGGCAGCGAACGGTAACAACTGAAGCTTTAGCAGGCACAGTGAATAGAGGCAGAAATAAACGCGAAGATGATCTGTTATTACAAAGTTTATTAAATGATAAAAAAATAGACCGTGAAAATCATATTGTCCAAGAATTCATTATTGCTAATTTAAAACAACTCAAAGCACAAGTAAGTTGCGCACCTGCTCAGGTTATGCAACTACACAATGTACAACACTTATGTGTGCCAATCACAGCTCAACTACTTGATGAAACCGAAGATAGGGATCTGTTATACAAATTACACCCTACTCCTGCAGTGGGTGGTACACCTAAATTACCAGCATTACAATTCATTAATGATAATGAGCCCTATCAACGAGGTTGGTACGCAGGTGCTGTTGGTTGTATAACTGAACATGAAAGTGATTTTAGTGTTGCCATAAGAAGCGCATTGGTAACTCAAAACTGTATTAAATTATTTGCAGGGGCAGGCATTGTCACCGGCTCTATTGCAGAACAAGAGTGGCAAGAGTTAGATAATAAGATTCGAACAATATTAACCATATTGGGAACATATTAGAGGGCATGCAATGACACAGGTAGATCACCAATATACCTTTCCCCATCAGCATCATAATATTAATTTATTATGGTCTAGCCTGTTTATTGAAGAGTTAACTCGATATGGTATCAGTGACTTTTGTATTGCACCGGGGTCTCGCTCAACCCCATTGACGCTGGCTGTTGCTAATCACCCCAAAGCAATAACACATGTTCATTTTGACGAACGAGGCTTAGGGTTTCTTGCATTAGGTTTGAGCCAAGCTTCATCAAAGCCAGTTGTAATCATCACAACATCAGGCACCGCAGTGGCTAATTTATATCCAGCAGTGATAGAAGCAAAACAAAGCCATATTCCACTGATCATTATTTCTGCAGATAGGCCTCCTGAACTAATTAATTGCGCAGCAAATCAAGCAATAGATCAGTATAAAATTTTTGCCGATTACCCAATATTTTTTGCACAAATCCCAACGCCGACGGAATCTATTAAAAGTAATTCTTTATTAACAACGCTCAACCAAGGTTTATTTCAGCAACATATAGATAAAGGCCCTATTCACTTTAATATGGCAATTGCTGAACCTTTTTATCCCGAACACAAAACCATTAACTTCAAAAATTATCTCAGTAGTTTAAAGGGATGGGATAGCCACAGTAGTCTTTACACAACTTACCATTCAACACAATACGATAAAGTTGTAGATAAAAATATTAACTTGAATGCAGAGAAAGTTTTAGTGGTTGTGGGGCGTATCAGTGATAAGCAGCAGGCAATGGCAATCGCACAGTTTTGCCAACAATTTGATCTCTTAATGTTCGCAGATGTTCAATCTCAGTTGCAGGGAACAGTAAATAATATAACCGGCTACGATCTATTATTATGCAGTCCGTCATTTAAGCACCATATTGATGAAGCAGATCTGATTATACAATTTTCAGATCACTTAGTAAGCAAAAGGCTAACACAATATATCGGCTCAACGGCCGCACCTATTTGGGTGGTTTCTGAATATACACAACGCATAGATCCTGCACATTGTGTCACTCAACGTTTTGTAAGCAACGCAAAAAACTTCATAAAACAAACCTACAATAATAAAAAAACAGATAAAAATTGGCTTGAAAAAGTAAAAAAATATCAAGAACGATTACCAGACATTATTAATCCCTATTTACTAGATGATCAGATTAGTGAAGCAAATAGTACTGCCCATGTATTAAATCACAGCAAAGATAATATTATGCTAGGAAACAGCCTCGCGATCCGCTTAGCTGATATGTTTGCCAATACAAATGCAACGATTTATAGCAATCGTGGTGCAAGTGGTATAGATGGAGTGATTGCAACGGCAGTGGGTATTGCAAAAAAGAGACAAGGGGCAACGACGCTATTAATTGGTGACACCTCTTTTTTATATGACTTAAATTCCTTAGCTTTATTAACACAATTAAAGCAGCCATTTGTGATCGTACTTTTAAATAATGATGGTGGGGGTATTTTCAATCTATTGCCCGTCCCTAAAGCACAACAGCAAGCATTTTATCAATTACCACATGGTTTAACGTTTGCCCAAACCTGTGCGCAATTTGCAATAGCTTATCAACAGCCTAAAACGTTGTCAGACTTTAAACAGAATTACCAACATGCGGCTTCAATAAACACAGAAAATAAAGCGACACTGATTGAGATCTGTATTAGTAATTTGATAACACCGACGCAGTTACAAGAGATCAAGGAGCAACTACAAAATGCCATTATATAGTGAACAGCAAGGCTCACCAGACCACCCTACTTTGGTTTTTTTACATGGCTTTTTAGGCAATAGAAAAGATTGGAAAAGGACCATTGAACATCTTAAAAATGACTTTCATTGTGTCACCATCGATTTGCCAGGTCATGGTTCATCAGTTGCTAATGTAGCACCTTTAGAAGGCGGCTTTGAACACTGCCATCAATTAATCAAATTCACCTTGGCATCACTTAACATTAACTCGTTTTGTCTAGTCGGATACTCACTGGGTGGGCGGATTGCATTAGATTACGCTCGAAGCCAACAGGACCCTCGTTTAAAGCATTTGATTTTGGAATCATGTCATATCGGATTAACGGATCAAGCATCCAAGCAAAGTCGCTATCAATTTGATCTAGCCTGGGCAGAAAAATTTTCAACTCAATCTATCGAAGAGAGTTTACAACAATGGTATGCACAGGCCATTTTTAATGATTTAAGTGAGCAACAAAAACAAACAATAATAAAGAAAAGAAGCCACAATTATGGTGTTTTCTTAGCGAACATGTTGCTTTCAACCAGTTTATCCCAACAACACTGTGCGCAAGACTTTCTGAGCAAAACAACGTTAGCGATTAGTTATTTTTATGGGCAAAAAGACACCAAATTCACGCAAATAGCTCAACTTATTCCACAAACAAACAATATAAAAACCCACTGTTTTAATGGTTTAGGTCATAACACTCACCAACAAGATCCCATAAACTACGCCAATAATATTAAACAACTATTCTTAACAGAGCATTTTTAAACATTAAGTTGGAGCCAATATGACTGATGCAGATTTCTATGCAGCGATAACGTGGAACGAAAGTTCTTTACCATTTGAAGATATTATTTATCACAAGGCCGAAGGTATTGCGAAAATAACCATCAATCGACCACAAGTTCGGAACGCCTTTCGTCCTCAAACGGTCAATGAAATGATGCAAGCTTTACATGACGCACGATATGATCAAAAGATTGGCGTAATTATTCTGACTGGTGCTGGAGATTTAGCATTTTGTTCAGGTGGTGATCAAAGTGTCCGTGGTGATTCAGGTTATAAAGATGAAGAAGGCGGCCATCATCTTAATGTTTTAGACTTTCAACGTCAGATCCGGACTTGTCCCAAACCTGTTATCGCAATGGTTGCTGGTTATGCTGTAGGAGGAGGTCATGTATTACACATGATGTGTGACTTAACGATTGCAGCGGATAATGCAAAGTTTGGTCAAACAGGCCCGAAAGTAGGATCTTTTGATGGTGGTTGGGGAGCCAGTTATATGGCACGTATTGTAGGGCAGAAAAAAGCACGTGAAATCTGGTTTCTTTGTCGTATGTATGATGCCCAAGAAGCAGTTGATATGGGCTTAGTGAATACAGTCGTTCCATTGATTGACCTTGAAAAAGAAACCGTGAAATGGTGCCGAGAAATATTACAAAACAGCCCAATGGCATTACGTTGTTTAAAAGCAGCACTGAACGCGGATTGTGATGGTCAAGCTGGATTACAAGAATTAGCTGGCAACGCAACCATGTTATTTTATATGAGTGAAGAAGGACAAGAAGGAAGAAATGCCTTTAATGAAAAACGTAAACCTGACTTCAGTAAATATGGACGAAACCCTTAATGCTTAGACTAAGCAACTAGTACAAGCACAAATAAATATCTGAATAAACCCGCCTTAATAAGCGGGTTTATTCATTCAGAACATAAAAACAACATTTCAATAGCTAAAAACTATCAAATTAATCGCTATAAACAATTCGCATATTTATTCCATTTAACGCATTCTACAGAAGTTATGCCTGATAAAAATTGTGCATGGCTTCATTTAAATCTATATAAAGGAAAATCTCATGGTATTAGTAGGTAAGCAAGCTCCTGATTTTACAGCAGCAGCAGTATTAGGAAACGGTGAAATTGTTGATAGTTTTAACCTAAAAGAATTCGCAAACGGTAAAGAAACAGTTATCTTCTTTTACCCATTAGATTTCACTTTTGTATGTCCTTCAGAACTAATTGCTTTCGACAAACGTTTTGGTGATTTCCAAGCACGTGGTGTTGAAGTTATTGGTGTATCAATTGATTCACAATTCTCTCACAACGCATGGCGTAACACTGCTATCAATGATGGCGGTATCGGTGCAGTTCAATATCCACTAGTAGCAGACGTTAAGCACGAAATTTGTAAAGCATACGATGTTGAATTAGAAGAAGCTGGCGTTGCATTACGTGGTTCTTTCTTAATTGACAAAAACGGCGTTGTTCGTCATCAAGTAGTTAACGATCTACCTTTAGGTCGTAATATTGATGAAATGTTACGTATGGTTGATGCATTACAATTCCACGAAGAGCACGGTGAAGTTTGTCCTGCACAATGGGCTAAAGACAAAGCAGGTATGGAAGCGACTCCAGAAGGCGTAGCAAAATACTTATCAGGTCACTCTGACGACCTATAATATTGATATTTAACTATCTTTTATTATGAATAAAAATGGCCTCGTTGAGGCCATTTTTGATCGCGTTGTAATATGAGTATATTTATTTCAACGAAGAATAATAAGCGGCTAGGTTAGCGATATCAGTATCACTTAAAGCTGCAGCCTGCGGTATCATCAATGCAGACATCCCCCCTTGTCGTTGTGAAGCTTTATACGCTTTTAAAGAAGAAGCTAAATACACTTCTTTTTGCCCTTTAAGGTTAGGGTAAATAGGTACAGCAGAAATACCTTCCGCACCATGACAAGCTACACAAACTGCCGATTTTGCTTTACCAGCTTCAATATCCGCAGCACTTGCAAAAAAAGGCAGCCCAACTAACAACAAACCAATTAACTTTTTGTTCATATTCCACTCCATTTGAATTTCACTATTTATTTTTGTACAACTAGCCTATTACTACAGGGCTATTAATTAATATGATATAAATCATTAATACTGTCGATATTATCAAAATTCACTTGTAAATCTTTTAAGCGTCGGTTTTTTACAGAATAAATCAATCCGTGCACCGTTAGATCTTGACCTTTAAGCCATGCGTTTTGGACACAGGTGGTATGGCAAACGTTTTTGACTTGTTCAATAATATTAAGCTCAGTAAGGTGATCTAATTTCTGCTTATCAGTCATTGACTCTAAAAATTCATGACGATGATTTACATACACATCTTTAATGTTTCTTAACTAGCCATCTATCAATTCAAAAGATTGTTTTTCCATCGCTGCGCGTATCCCACCACAGTCATAATGACCAGTTACTATGATATGCTTTACCTTTAATACATCAACAGCATATTTAATCACAGACATACAGTTCAAGTCGGTATGAATCACTAAATTAGCAATATTACGATGTACAAAAACATCACCGGGCATCAGACCTAATAATTGATTGGCAGGAACTCGACTATAGGAACAACCAATCCATAAAGACTCTGGTGATTGTTGTTCAGCTAAATGTGTAAAAAACTCAGGATCTTCTTTCAAGATATCCTCAGCCCATTGATTATTATTTTTGAGTAAATCATTTAACAAACTCATACTTCACCTTTAAATTACTGTATTGTTAAACAAAAGCCTAGATGAGTCCTTTTATGTTAATACCTTACCAACAACTTGATGCAATGACATTAAACAATTTAATTGAACAATATATTTTACGTGAGGGTACTGATTACGGAGAAGTAGAGTTTTCATTACAACAAAAAACGCAACAAATTTTAGCGCAAATAAAAAATGAAGAAATATTTATCATGTATTCAGAGCTAAATGAGAGTGTCACTTTGATTAGTAAGCAAGAGTTCAAACAGACTCAAAATAAATAAATAAATCATAGATCTTTGGTTAATTCCGAGAGCATAAGTGCAGAATTAATCAAAACCATAATAAATAAATCTTGTTTATGACCAAGATCTAATTTATTGCACAACTAATGTTGAGAAACATTATAGAGTTTGAAAAAAAAGCGATACAATTCATATACAAGTCTATTCGTGCAACAAATGAAAAGAAATAGCCATTAGCTATTCAATACAGATAAAGGGAAGTTTATGATCATTACCAAACCTCAAACCGATCCTACTTTAGAATGGTTTTTATCACATTGTCATACGCACAAATATCCGGCAAAAAGTATGTTAATTCATGCAGGTGAAAAAGCTGACACGCTGTACTTTATTGTTAAAGGATCTGTTGCTGTTGTAATTAAAGATGAAGATGGAAAAGAAATGATCCTATCTTATCTAAACCAAGGTGATTTCATCGGTGAATTAGGTTTATTCGACAAAGAAGAAGAACCAATTCGTAGTGCTTCTGTAAAAGCCAAATCAGCATGTGAAGTAGCTGAAATTTCTTACAAAAAATTTACTCAGCTAATTACAGTAAACCCTGAAATTCTAATGCGTCTTTCTCGTCAAATGGCGAACAGGCTACAAGTTACTAGTCAAAAAGTAGGTAACTTAGCATTTTTAGATGTAACAGGTCGTATCGCAAACACATTATTAGATTTAGCTAAGCAACCTGATGCAATGACACATCCAGATGGTATGCAAATCAAAATTACACGACAAGAAATTGGTCAAATCGTGGGTTGTTCACGTGAGACTGTTGGACGTATTTTGAAAATGTTAGAAGAACAAGGCCTTATCTCTGCACATGGTAAAACAATCGTAGTATTTGGTACGCGTTAATCGTATAACAATACAACAATAAAAAACCGCTTAATTGCGGTTTTTTTATATCCATATTTTTTATTTCTAACAATAAAGAACAATAAAATAGCGATATTTCACAATCATGATTCACACCGCAAAAAAACAAAAGCATTATGTTAAAATATTGATGATATCGTTTTTACTCTAGTCGAGATGTGTATTTCATATCAATGCCACCCAAACATCACAACCTGCATACATCTAATATATAAAATAGTAACAATACATTATTAAGGAGATGGCATTTGAATATTCCAGATCTACCTAATAATCATGCACTTGCAGTGTTATTGATCACCGTACTCGCATTATATTTATTTCGTCGTGAAGATATCCCTCTAGAAACATCCTCCCTTTCAATCATAGCGGCCCTCTCTCTATTATTTGTTTTCTTCCCTTTCTACGACGAGAAAGTCGCCCATTACTTTGAGCCAAGTTCATTATTTTTAGGATTTGGGCACGAAGCTTTAGTCACGGTTTGCGCATTAATGATTATTGGCCATGGTATTGTCCGAACTGGCGCATTAGAGCCTATCGGTAGATACATAGCCAAACTATGGAGAATAAGCCCAAAATTATCTTTATTATTAACGTTAATCTTAGCGGGTGCGCTAAGTGCATTTATTAATAACACACCTGTTGTTGTTCTATTACTGCCCATTTTAATCAGTGTCTCGTTACGTACTAAAACAGATTCATCACCATTACTTTTACCAATGGGATTAGCTACGTTAGTTGGGGGTATGGCAACAACCATAGGAACGTCAACAAACTTATTAGTCGTTAGTATTGCAAAAAATGTGGGGGTTATTGAATTTGAGTTATTTGATTTTATTCAACCAGCATTGATCGCTGCCGTTGTCGCAGTTTTTTATTTAGGACTTATAGCCCCTAAATTATTACCTACTCGTACACCTTCAATGCCAGATACTTCACCACGATTATTTACGGCGTATTTAAATATCAATGAAGACAGCACTGCTAATGGTAAAACCATTACAGAAATAATTAAACTGACCGATGGCGTGATCAAAATTGGAGGAATCCAACGTAATCAAAACCAGCAAAATATCATCCCTTTACCAGATACAGTGCTTATTGCTGGTGACCGTTTAAAAATACACGATTATCCTGATAATATTAAAGAGTATGAATCTGTATTGGGGGCGACTTTATTTTCTGATTCGGATAAGACTGATCAGCTACCTGCTTTGAAAGCAGGAGATCAAACACTAGCTGAAATTGTGATCATTGCAGGATCTGGGCTAGAAGGAAGAACTTTACAACAAACGAATTTTCTTAATAGAAACGATATATCAGTAATTGCATTACATCGAGCAGGAAAACCCATGGAAACTGCTCGTAGTGGTATTCCAAATACCTCTTTGAGAATTGCTGATGTGTTATTAGTACAGGGTAAAACAACACAAATAGAACGACTAAAATCTCAACAAGGTTTATTAATCATAGATGGTGCAGAGCAATTACCACAAACTAGTAAAGCGCCATTAGCGTTAGGCACATTACTTGCTGTCGTGCTCTCTTCAGCATTCGATTTATTACCAATTGAAATTAGCTCAGTATGTGGCGTACTAGTATTATTAATAACTAAATGTTTAAACTGGGAAGAAGCTTCTTCCGCCTTAAGTACCCAAGTCATTTTAATAGTCGCCGCCTCTTTAGCACTTGGTGCTGCGATGATGTCTACAGGAGGAGCAGAGTATATTGCACAAGTCTTTGTCGCAGTATCCTCTGATCTTCCACCAGGCGGAGTTTTATCGGCTTTGATGCTACTGCTAGCTATCTTAACTAATATTGTTTCTAATAACGCTGCGGCAGTTATTGGAACCCCCATTGCCATTTCTGTTGCTACTCAGCTTAATCTTTCACCAGAACCATTTATACTTGCTGTATTATTTGGGGCTAACTTAAGCTATGCAACTCCAATGGCTTACAAAACTAACCTATTAGTGATGAACGCAGGTGGTTATCAATTTTCTGATTTTTTACGTATTGGTATTCCCTTAGTCGTATTAATGTGGATAACCCTCTCATTATTATTAAATTGGATGTATTTATAGATATTATCCACTGAAGATTTAACAATATTGTTTAAGGCTAATGATTGTATTAGACATCTAGCAGATTTGTAGGGGATATTGTCGATGCAAAGATACCGCAGCATTCCACCATTCGCGAACTATTGCTGTTGGAACCGCCAAAGTAGACAAAGCCTAGCCCGCTCATAAAACGATGCTGTCGCATCATTCACCACTATCTATCGCACTCAAGGATAGCCACTGCGTGGCGCTTTATTTATCTTCTGCAAAGTAGTCAGTGCAGTCTAAACGCCTAATACCATTCCGCATAATTAGTTGG
>NZ_JALAAC010000030.1:0-54875 GCF_037546855.1 Vibrio sp. 1-Bac 57
GAAATAACAGTGTTATATCACTTTGTTTGAGCCAGTAAATAAGACCTTGTAATGAATGATGTCTGAGCAGGGTAAAATGTATTCGACCCTTTAAATAGACCTTGTAAATAGACCTTGTAAATAATTCTGAGGGTACATTCCCATTTGAACATCACCACTTCATTTATGACTAATTTTTATAACACTCGCAGCGATTCCTACCATGTTCCTTACTTTGGTATAGGGCAAGATCTGCTTGTTTAATTAACTCCACAGATTTAATGTTTAGTTGAGGGGTCATTGATGCGATACCTAAACTAATGGTGACATGCTTGTATGACGTTTTACTATGGGAAATGTTTAAATTACTAACAGCAAGCCTTACCTTTTCTGCTACTAAAGCGCCTTCTTTAATATCACTTTCTAGCAATATAACAAACTCCTCACCACCATAACGAGCCAAAAAATCAGTAGGTCTATTAATGGTTTCTTGGATAGTTTGGGCCACTTTTTTTAAACAATCATCACCCGCTATATGTCCGTAAGTGTCATTAAATTTTTTAAACTCATCTATATCAACGAGTAATAAAGTTAACGGTTGTTGGCTACGGGTTTTTACCAACCATAAATAATTAAGCGTTTTATCTAACCACCTCCTATTAAATATATCAGTTAACCCATCGACTTGTGACAACGACTCTAATACCGCATTCGATTTTTCAAGTTTATCATTTCTCTCATTAACCATATCGATAGCGGCATTGAAACCAATAATCAAATCACCTATTTCATCTTTTTTATAACCTTTAATATGTGTCAGGGATTTTTTCTGTAATACCATTTCCCTAACAGATTCAGCAGCCTTTTTTAATGGATTAAAAAAGAAGAATAAAAAAAACATAATCACCAAAAATACAGAAAAACTAACAATGATCCCATTAATAATGGCAGCCCGTAAACTTTCATTTATTATCTGATAAACCTTGGCCACAGGAGTTCTTACCATAACAAACCAATCCGAGGAGTTAATATCAGCCGTAGCGGCTAACATTTCACCTTCAACTAAAGTCACTGTATGTCCATATCCGTTAAAGCCTCTCATTACCTCGTCAAGAAATGCATCCATCCCTTCTTTAGGAGTTGCTTTTAACACTAGGTTTGGATCGCTCGATGCTAAGAATATTTGATTCGTTCTTGAAATGACTAAGATATCGCTTCTTTCACTAAAGTCTTTATCAAATATATACTCCATAAAACCGGGGCGATTCAAGAAGATTGGTGCTTCTAATATGCCTAATACCTGCCCATTTTCATCTCTTAACGCTTTTGCGATCACAACCAGTACTTCACCCATAACTTCAGAACGAAAAGGTGAACTAATAATAACGCCTTGGCTATTATTCGCCTTTCTCAACCATTCGTAATCAGTCATTACTAAGTTTTTTCTACCTGGAATAACCGGATATTCAGCTATCGCGCCCTGTCCATTTGGGCTTATAACTGCAAAGCCCTGTGGAAAAAAATCAGTAAAAACAATATTATTTTTAAATATTTCCTTTATAAAGGCTTCTGATTGTATTTTTTGAGGAGGAATTTTATCCGCTAAAGCAACCAAAAAATTCGTACGCATTGCTATTTTTTTTTGAATGTCTTTTGCGATATATTTAGCTTGTGTATATTGCTCTTTATTGATTTGGTTTTTTATTTCAGCCTTAAGCATTAAAAAATTGTAAATTTGAAGCGGCGTAAAAGCAACGATGATAAACACCGCAACATAGAAAGATAATTTAGTGGAAATACGGGATGGTTTTATTTTATCTAAAAGAGTTGTCATCTACTCATAATTTATTAGTTAATACACAAAGGCAAACATACCTCTTTTATTATATAAAAGTTAGTTGTTTTGTTGATAACATTGCGACTCATCATGAAATTATTTGTTTGAAACAAAACTCAGTTATTAGCGACTATTAATTTTTACTATGCGAGATATAAAGCGGTAATAAAACGTATCAACAAGTAACACTTGGGATTGTCGAGATTGCGTAATCACATCTTAGAATGAAATATAAATTTAAGTGATGCAGTTTTATACGCAGTCGTTGTTTAACACGAATTATTAATATAGGCGATTAACCACAATTAACTTAACAAACTCTCCTTTACCAATATGTTTGATTGCGCTTTTAATAGAACTTGTTATGATTTGCGGCGATTATAGTCGGGGGGCCATTGGCTGAGAGCGATGTGATATCAATATTAATTGATAAAACGTCGATACCCGTTGAACCTGATACAGTTAACACTGACGCAGGGAACTATGTAGAAACCATTCCTGTGGCATTCCTTTGCTTTGTATTGGTGGATATCAGTTCCGATCGCGTTGTGAACGGAGCCATTATGTCTGACCTTACACCTAACGCTATTTGTACACCTATTCGCACACCAATAGTATTAACTATTGCTGGCTCTGACAGCAGTGGCGGTGCTGGTATTCAAGCCGATATTAAAGCGATTTCAGCCACCGGCAGTTATGCTTGCTCTGCGATCACTGCTATTACCGCACAAAATACGCTTGGTGTGTCTGCTATCTTCCCGATCCCCCTTGAACATGTTGAAAAGCAATTAGATGCTGTTTTTAGTGACCTCAATATTGTCGCGGTTAAAGTAGGCATGTTAGCCGACTGCGAGATCATCAAAGTGGTGGCTAAAAAACTAAAACAGTACAAACCGTCCTTTTTAGTAATCGACCCTGTGATGGTCACCACCAACGGTGATTTATTATTAGAAAAAGTCGCCATTCAAACGCTAAAAACTGAACTACTGCCAATGGCTGATTTAATCACCCCTAACTTGCCTGAAGGCGCGGCGTTAATTGACAGTCACATTCCCACCAGCGAACAAGAAATGCAGGCAATGATTGATGCTTTACGTCAGTTAGGTGCTAAAGCCGTATTATTAAAGGGCGGGCATTTAGAGCAAGATGAAAACAGTAATGATTTGTTAATTTTAGCGGACTCAGTACAGCAACTCACTGCAAAACGTATTAACACAAAAAATAACCACGGCACAGGTTGTACCTTATCTTCAGCGATTGCTTCTTATCTGGCTCAAGGCCATGAATTATCAACAGCAGTACAGCTTGGTAAAGATTACATTACGCAAGCATTACAACATGCTGACCAACTTAATATTGGTCAAGGCCGAGGCCCTGTTGATCATTTTTATGCATTGAATCGATAGTGCTAACCATGACAAATAACTTATCGCCACAGCCAAAAAAATCAATAAATCAAAGCGCTCCAAGCATTGATATTCACAATGCCAGCTTGCGTTATAACGACAGTGAGCAGTGTGTATTGTCATCGCTTGATATGCATATTCCAGCAGCACAATGGACCTGTATTTTAGGCCGTAGTGGCTGCGGTAAAAGTTCTTTGTTACGTTATTTGGCGAACTTATTAAGCGATAAAGTACAATGGTCTGGGCAGCTATCCACCAGCACCAATATTGCATTGCAAGGTCAAATTGCCTATATGGCACAGCAAGATTTATTAATGCCCTGGTTATCGGTATTAGATAACGTACTGCTCAGCGATAAATTTACACCTAATCCACAGCCATCACAACGTGATAAAGCACAACAACTATTACAGCAGGTTGGCCTTGAGCAACAAGCTCATTATCTACCACAGCAATTATCTGGTGGAATGCGACAGCGTGTTGCATTAGCGAGAACCTTAATGCAAAACAAGCCTGTAGTATTAATGGATGAACCTTTCTCGGCATTAGATGCAGTAACACGCTACCGCTTGCAAAACTTAGCCCATGAATTATTAAAAAATAAAACCGTAGTATTAATTACACATGATCCACAGGAAGCTATTCGTTTAGCAAACCAGCTTTATATTATGCAAGGTCAACCTGCATCTGCAGAATCATTAGATGTACCTAGTACCCCAGCACCAAGACAATTTGATGCACAATGCGCTGAGCTACAGCAGACTATTCTTGACCGTTTGGAGCAAGATTATGCGTAATTTTGTTTCCATGTCAGGTTTAACTAAATCGTTTAAAAGCAGTGATAAAACATTACCGCCAGTATTACGTATCCTGTTCACTTTTATGATTATAATTGCAATTTGGCAAGCGATTGTGGTGCTCTTTGATCTACCCTCTTTTATTTTACCTGAGCCGTTAGCGGTATTTGAACGCCTGATCACACGCTATGAAGTGTTGTTAAAACATAGTTGGGTAACCACACAAGAGATACTTTTAGGGTTATTACTAGGGCTTTCCATGGGCCTATGTTTTGCACTACAAATGTTACTGTTTAAACCCATTAAACGCTGGTTATTACCGATCCTGATCACCAGCCAAGCAATTCCTGTTTTTGCGATTGCGCCTATTTTAATGATCTGGTTAGGTTACGGTATTTCCTCAAAAATAGTGATGGCGGCGATGATCATCTTTTTCCCAGTGACCACCTGTTGCTACGACGGGTTAAAAAACACTCCTACCGGTTACCTTGATTTAGCTAAAACCATGGGCGCGACTAAATGGAAGATGTTACGTCATATTCAATTGCCTGCTGCTTTACCTACTTTAGCGTCTGGTATTCGTGTTGCTGTGGTTATTGCGCCGATTGGTGCGGTTGCCGGTGAATGGGTAGGTTCAAGCGAAGGGTTGGGTTATTTGATGCTACAAGCTAATGCGCGAATGTTAATTGATGAAATGTTTGCGGCCTTATTTATTCTATCTGCGCTCTCTGTAAGTTTATATTTTATCACCGATAAGTTACTAAAAAAGCTTATCCCATGGGAAGTCTAAATGCACCATTTTTAATAACCCTAAACTAAGCCTAAAACTAAAACTAAAACTAAAACTAAAACGATTAATACCAAAAATACTATAAGGAAATAAAACACATGAAAAAGAGTTTCATTTTAACCGCCTTGTCTCTAACGGCTGCATTATTATCATTCTCCGCACAGGCTGAAGATAAAAAAGTCACGCTAATGCTAGATTGGTTTGTTAACCCTAACCACGGCCCAATTGTGATTGCACAACAGCTTGGTTATTTTAAACAGCAAGGTTTGTCTGTCGATATTCAAGAACCTGCAGACCCAAGCATGCCACCTAAATTAGTTGCCGCGGGTAATATTGACTTGGCTATTACTTATCAGCCTAACTTGATCATTGATGTATCTGAAAAATTACCTTTAGTACGCTCAGCGACCTTAATAGCAACACCGTTAAATACATTAATGGTCTTAGATGATGGCAAAATAAATTCATTGAGTGACCTAAAAGGAAAAAAAGTCGGCATTGCTATTTCAGGTAGTGAAGAAGCCATCATTGGCAAAATGTTAGAATCAGTACAACTTAATTATCAAGATGTAGCGATCATTAACGTCGGTTGGGCTCTCTCTGCTTCTTTAGCATCGGGCAAAGTCGATGCCATTTGGGGCGGGTTACGTAACTTTGAAACTAACCAGTTAGAACTGGAAGGGTTTAAAGCTAAAGCTTATTTCCCTGAAGAGCATGGTGTTCCGGTTTACGATGAATTGGTATTTGTTGCAAATGCAAATAAGTACGATGCGAAAATGATTAAAGCCTTTAATAAAGCCATAGAGCAAGCCACTATTTATATCGTTAACCACCCACAGCAAGCATGGAATGAGTTTGTTAGTTACGCACCTGATACGTTAAATAATGAGTTAAATAAACGAGCATGGCGCGATACGTTGACTCGTTTCTCATTACGCCCTGCTGCTATTGATTTAAAACGTTACGATGATTATGCGCAATTTATGTTTGATAACAAACTGATTAAAAGTCTGCCAAAAGCAAAAGATTACATGCCAATATTCGAGTAGTTAGCACACTCATATCAAGTTTAAATAGACAACTAAAAAAACAGCGAGAGAATCATGAACCATCAAGATTTAATTAGTGCTTGCCAGTCTGACTGGGATGCCTACACACAGCATCCATTTGTGATGCAATTAGGAAACGGCAGTTTAGCGCAGCCGTGCTTTTTACATTACCTAAAGCAAGATTTTTTGTTCTTAAAGCAATATGCGCGTGCTTATGCATTAGCCATTTATAAAGCCAATACCCTAGCAGACATGCGCAAGGCGTTACCTAGTGTACATGCGTTATTAGATTCTGAGATTAGTCACCATGTCACTTATTGCGCAAATTGGGGATTAACGGAAGCAGACTTAGAAGCAGAGGATGAAGATTTTGGTACCGTCGCTTACACGCGTTACGTGTTAGATGCAGGCATGACCGGTGACCTAGTTGATTTATACGCAGCATTAGCCCCCTGCTCTATTGGTTATGCAGTGATTGGACGTTTATTAGCAAATGATAAAAATACCATCGTTGAGGGTAATGAGTTTGCTAGTTGGATTGATTTATACAGCGGTGAAGAGTTTCAACAAAGTGTTACCGATGGTGTGCAACATTTTGACCAGTTACTTGCTGAAGTAGACATTAACAGCAAACGTGGTCAACACTTGGTAAAAGTATTTAAAACAGCAACCAGAATGGAAGTTGCCTTCTGGCAACAAGGTTTAAACGCCGCTATTTAAATAGACGCAGTGCTAAATAAAAACAGAAGTAGAGGAGCAAATATGTCAGTAATAGCAACAGAAAAGCGACAAGTGATCACTAATGCCTTACAAGTATTGCGCGAACAAAAACCATTAGTAGTAAACATCACTAACTATGTGGTGATGAACAATACAGCTAATGCATTGTTAGCAATTGGCGCTTCACCTATTATGGCGCATTCATGCCAAGAAATGGCTGAAATGATGTCATTTAGTGGTGCGTTAGTCATTAACATTGGCACCTTAGATAGCCAGTGGATACCACGCATGATCTTCGCAGTTGAACAAGCGAACCTCAATAATAAAGTGGTAGTATTAGACCCTGTGGGTTGTGGTGCAAGCACTTTACGTACTGAAACATCACGCCAAATAGCAGCACTTGCAAAGCAGTTAATTATTAGAGCTAATGCTTCTGAAATTATTGCTCTAGCAGGAGAAAAAGCACAAGGCAAAGGTGTCGATTCACTTGATAGCAGTGAAACAGCAGTTGGTGCAGCCCGTTACTTAGTTGAAACTTATCAATGTAATGTCGTCATTTCTGGCGAAGTCGATTACATCATCAATGCAGAGAGTGAGATATCACTGCATAATGGTGATGCAATGATGCCTAACATCACAGGAATGGGTTGTAGTTTAAGTGCATTAACCGGTGCTTTTGCAGCGATTGGTGAAAATACTGGTTTAGCAGCTGCTGCCATACTTGGCATCGCAGGGGAAGTTGCGGCTAAGCAATCCGCGGGACCAGGAAGTTTACAAATGAACTTATTAGACGTGCTATATCAATTAGATGATAAAGCGATTGTGGCACACTTAAAGATGACTATTAATAAATAATACAGTCGTTGCTGGATCAGTAAGTGAAAGTGACCTTATTGCTTTCACTCTACTTAGTTATATTCTTTGCTATTGCTGCTTAGTACTATTGATTAACTTTGCTGCTTAGCATTTCAACTTAGCTTTGACAATTAGCAATGCTATTTACATAAGCCACTTTTTTATTGTATCCAATACAGGTAAGCACCATGAATCCATACCGTTTATATCTAGTCACCGATGATCAACAGGATCTTTATACTTTAATTAATGTAGTCAAAGAAGCTGTCGCTGGCGGTGTTTCCATGGTGCAAGTACGCGAAAAAAGTAACGATATACAATCTTTTATTACTCGCGCTCAAGTGGTTAAAACCATACTTCAAGGCACTGGCGTTCCGCTAATTATTAATGATCGAGTTGATGTCGCTTTAGCGGTAGATGCCGATGGTGTGCATTTAGGTCAATCGGATATGCCAGCACAAATGGCAAGAACATTAATTGGTCCAAATAAGTTGTTAGGTTTATCGATAGAGAATGAACAACAATTAATGGATGCAAATACACTACCACTGGATTACATTGGTTTAAGTGCAATATTTGCTACCCCAACAAAAACCGATACGCTTAAACAATGGGGTATTGCCGGTTTACAAAAAGCGATTAATGTTTCTCAATTTCCGATTGTGGCTATTGGTGGTATTAATCACAGTAATCTTGATCAAATCATTAGCACGGGTGTTGACGGTGTAGCGCTAGTCTCTGCTATTTGCCATGCCGATGATCCTAAAGCTGCTGCAGCAGCGTTGTTAAAACAGATACAAACTGCTACGCCATAAGCCTGTTGAAATAAAAGCAATTAACCACAAAGCTAAAAAGGTAAGATCAAAAGCGCTTAACCACGAAGGCACGAAGTTAAAAGAAGGTTAGGTCAAAACCTTATATGAAGGTAGGTAGCACTAAACTTTCCACTTAAACCCAGTTTTTCTTTCTTCGTGCTCTTCGTGTAGCCGGTAGCGCAGCGCTTCGTGGTTAATATCTTTCTTTTTTATTTTGTCACTAATGACTTCTCAACCACAGCATTTCAATTAAGAATAACTTACAATATTATTCAACTTGTTAATTAAATTAAAACACTGGCTAACGATGAATATTACGCTCAAACAATTGCATGTATTTGTAACTATTACTCAAGAAAAAACCTTAACCACTGCGGCTGAGAAATTATTCCTGAGCAAACCAGCAGTGAGCATGGCTTTAGCTGAACTTGAAAAACAGTTAGGGCATAAACTCTTTGAGCGCACTAATAATCGATTATTAATCAATGAAATGGGCAAGGCGTTATTACCATTAGCCGATGAACAAATAGAACGCATTAAAGCTATTACTAGTTTATTTGATAAAAACAATTTCCAAGGAAAACTAAGAATTGGCTCGAGTAATACCGTCGGAAACCATTTGTTGCCCAATTTATTAGCTGAGTTTAGGGATATTAAACATCATCAAGCTCAATCCATATACGTTGATAACAGCACTTGTATCGGCAAAAAACTTAAAGAATACGAGCTAGATATTGCCTTAGTTGAAGCTTTAGTGATTGATAAACAATTGCATATCGAGCGATGGATAAAAGATGAGATGGTGATAGTCGCTAGTCCTGCTCACCCGCTAATGAATCAAGAACAAGTCACGATAGAAGATTTAAACCACCAGCATTGGATTTTACGAGAACAAGGCTCAGGTACGCGCGAGTTTTTTATTACACACATTGGACAGTATTTAACAAACCTCGATATTACCTTTGAATTAAGCTCTACGGAGGCAATCATTAACTGCTGCGCTGCAGGGTTAGGATTATCTTGCATGTCTAGTACTGCTGCTCGGCATGCCCTGCAGGATAAACGTTTGGCAACCCTGCCCATTAATATCGATATGTCACGAGACTTATATTTGGTATGGCATAAAGAAAAATATCAGAGCCCAATATTGAAAGAGTTTATTATTTTTTGTCAGCAATGGACCTTAAACGCTTAATTCGAAAGATAGTTACCTTAACTTCTTAGGCATATTATTTAAATAACAGACTTCACTAATATAGTTCTTGAATTCAATAATAATCTCAACATTTTAAAATCAAACAAAATTAGTACTGGAATAAACATAAAAAAACAGCGACTTACTATCATTTTCATTAAATAACACACCATAAAACTACCTATATTTAAATAATAGCCTATTCTAAACGCTTCATTATGTGCATTTTAAAAGGCGAGAAAAGAATATGGCTAGAAGCAAAACCACCTCTACAGACGATGTATTATTAGTATTATGTAATTCGGTAAAGTCTGTTTTAAGTAGTGCAACGGGGCGAACGGTTAACTATTCATCTATGGTTCAAAAAATCAATAAAACCTGCCTTAAGCCCGATATTGGCTGTTTTGTGTTATTTGACGGTGGTTTTTCTGGATTAGTTATTTTGAATTTTAGTGCCGCTGCTGCAATGGAGCTATACACCACATACATGACCAATATGGGTTTGTCGGAAGAAGACTTAGCCACATCGCATACTGCTGATGATGTAAGTGATGTAATGGGTGAATTAATGAATCAAGCCGTTGGTGATTTTACGGGGGTTATTGGTCATGAATTACATACATCTATCAATCAAAACCAACCTAAAATGCTGACTATCAACAAGCAAGTTGTACTCTCTATTGATACAAACCTAGATCGCCCACAAGCTCGACGAGTGAGTTTTACAACAGAAAAAAATAATATTTTTTATCTTGAATTAGCGATGGATAAAACTGAGTTTATTAAGTTACCTAATTTTGAAGAGCGAGAAGCATTTGATCCCGACTCTCTAATTGAAGAAGAGAACAATAAAACATTGCAGGCAAACGCAACGGCTCAAAATACATCGACCTCAGACTCTGATTTGTTTGATGAGTTAGGTATTTAACCTCAGTTCGGGATAAGCAAAACGACTCAATACCGTGAATTTCTGCGTTAATTTGTCTTGTGACAACCTGGTGTTCGAAAATTTATAAAGTACATAAAAAAAGTTTGCTGAGTATACTCAGCAAACTTGGATTTTATAACATTACAAAGATTAAAGATTTATTGTAACTACTCAGGCCGTCGCTATTTAAGCCTATTTCTTCGTTCAAAAATGCTCATTTAAACCACTAAACTGCGTTTTTTCGCCTTGAACTAAGAATAAATAGCTTAGCCCTGAGCATTTACGTTTTTATTTTGGTAAAAAGCACTCAGTTTTAATGGGTGCTGAGTAGTTACGATTTATTAAGCTTGTTTATTCATTTTTGCATGTTGTTGGTGAAACGAGTCGAACTCAACTTGTGAAATTTTTCCATTACCATCAGTATCTAACATTTCAAAAGTCGGGCGTTTATGACTTTTTTTAGCTTTAACCATCGCATTAAACTCTTGCTCTGACAACTGACCATTATTATCAGCATCTATTCTATCAAAATGCTTAAGTAAACGCCCTTTCGCTTCACTTTTAGCAATTGAGCCATCATTATTGGCATCAACCATGGCAAAAGTTAGTTTTTGATCGCGCTTTCCTTTACCCATCTTTTTCACTAATTCAAATTCAGCACTTGTGATTGCACCGTCTGCATCCGTATCAATTTTATCAAAGCCTTTCAATAAACGACCTTTGGCTTCATTTTTAGTGATTTTACCATCGTTGTTAGCATCGACTTTAGCGAAGGTAGGTTGTTTATGGCCTTTACCTTTTCCTTTGTGCATTGCTTTCATGGCATCAAATTCAGCGCTAGTAATTGCACCGTCTGCATCTGCATCAATCTTATCAAAGTATTTTAGTAAACCACCTTTGGCTTCATCTTTAGTGATTTTAGCGTCGTTATTAGTATCAACTTGAGCAAAGTCTAATTTATGATTACCGTTACCTTTTTTATGCCCTTTGCCTTTATGCATATTTTCCATTGCAGTAAATTCAGTGGTTGTGATTGAACCATTTGCATCGCTATCTATTTTATCAAAATGTTTCAATAAACGACCTTTAGCTTCATCTTTAGTGATTTTAGCGTCGTTATTAGTATCAACTTGAGCAAAGTCTAATTTATGATTACCGTTACCTTTTTTATGCCCTTTGCCTTTATGCATATTTTCCATTGCAGCAAATTCAGTGGTTGTGATTGAACCATTTGCATCGCTATCTATTTTATCAAAGCCTTTCAATAAACGACCTTTAGCTTCATCTTTAGTAACAACACCGTCACTGTTAGCGTCTACCTGAACGAAGTTTAATTTTCGATTTCCTTTATGCATTTTTTTCATTGCATCAAATTCTGCTGCCGTAATATCGCCATCGCCATTACTATCAAAATCAGCGAATGCAGCTTTTTTATGACCTTTTCCCTTATGCATTGCTTTCATAGCTTCAAACTCAGCTTTATTAACACTGCCATCACCATCGCTATCAATACGATCAAAATGCTTAGCCATTCTTGAACCCGCTTCTGCTAACGTAATTACACCATCGGCATTCACATCAAAGCTTTCAAAGTCACGTTTACTTTTACCATCTGCTGCCATTGTTAAAGCGCTAGAAACCATTAACGCAACACCGCTTAATATAAATAATTTTTTCATGTTAACCTCTATTCTAATTTACCAAATAAAGCTCTTTCTGAGCTGATGTAAAGACTATAGGTAAACATTGTGCAGGAAATATGGATAAAAAAAGGAGTTAAGGGTTTTAGGCTATTTTTAAGGACAATTATTTATTAATTGCTGACTTTGAATAGGATAAAAAGGAAGGCTTACTATTTAAAAATGTGGCGAATTCAGCATTGAACCACATTATATTTTTAACAGTAAGCAGTAAATAAAGAATGTAACAGCTAACGTTCGTTGTTAGATGAATTTGATATTTATTAAATTCACTTGGAATTCAGAGATATAATTAATGATCACAGGGCAAACTTATAACCCACTCCATATATTGATTGAATGCAATCGACCTCAGCATCAACATTTTGGATTTTACGACGTAGATTTTTAATATGGCTATCAATCGTTCTATCGGTAACAATGCGATTGTCAGAATAGATTTGAGACATTAGTTGTTCGCGACTGAACACTTGGTCTTTATGTTGGTGAAAATGGGATAATAAACGAAACTCCGCACGGGTTAAACTCACTTCTTTACCCTTAACTAACACTTGCATGGTACTTTCGTTGATACTCAAGACTTTATCTACTGTTTTGACATCATCTGTAGCGCGACGTAAAATATTTTTCACTCGCACCACTACTTCTCGTGGACTATAGGGTTTACAAATATAATCATCAGCTCCAAGTTCAAGCCCTACTAAACGGTCAATTTCATCCACTCTTGCCGTTGCCATCACCACGGGTATGTCAGTGAAAGTACGTAGCTCTCGGTAGATATCTAAGCCATTTTGGCCCGGCAACATTAAATCTAATATAATCAAATCAACTGAGTTTTCTTTTACCCAACTAACAACGGATAAACCATCATTGAGTATGTGTGTAATAAAACCAGATTGACTAAGGTACTCACTAAGTACTTGTGCTAATGAATGTTCATCTTCCACGATTAAAATATGCTGTGGCATTATCTATTTCCTAATTATTGGCAAACTAATAGTGATGGCTAATCCGCCTAAAGCGGAATGGGTCGCAACCATACTGCCTTGATGTGCTTGTACAATGGTTTCACAAATCGATAACCCTAAACCTGCCCCCCCACTTAAACGACTACGTGATTCATCAACCCGATATAATCGTTCAAATAACTTAGGTAAAGCGGCATCAGGGACACTAGGTGCACTATCTTCAATACAAATAGAAAGCTGTTTTTTATTTGTTTTAATATGTACTTGTAATACGCCAGGCGAATCCGTGTAGCGTAGACTGTTTTCTAATAAATTAGAGAATAGCTGCGTTAATGACTTTTGATCTCCTTTAATATAAACCGGCTTTTTAAGATCAAAATGACTGTGCAACTGTATCTGTTTTTCTTGACACCGCAGTTGATATTGATTGCAACTGGTGGCCAATAATTGTTGTACATCAACCGAATCCGTTAAGTTAAATTGTAATCCTGCATCGGATAATGATAATTGATATAAATCATTCACTAGCTGACTTAAGTTCTGAACTTGATGGTGTAAAGAGTCAATATACTTTGGTTCAGGTTGACGAATACCGTCCTGTAATGCTTCGATTTCACTTTTTAATACTGAAATAGGCGTACGCAGTTCATGTGAAATATCTGCTAACCACTGTTCTCTGGTCTTTTTTTGATGTAACAAACTTTGACTTAATTCATTAAATCTCGTTGATAATGCAGCAAGCTCATCTTCACCTTGTACTTCTATTTGCGTTAAATAATCACCTTGTTGTAAGGAATTAGCGGCGCTTTCAAGGCGTTTTAGTGGCGTTAAAAAATGTCGTACCAATAACCAAGATAATGAGAATGACAATAAGGTTACCCACAACACAATCCACATTAGGTTATGTTGCTGCTCGCGATAAAAACTACTCTCTAATGCACCTGAAATAGCATTACGTTTTTTAGTGATCACCCAACCAACCGTCTTACCTTGATAGCTAATCATCACTTTAATCAAGCCTTTTTTACTTTTGGGTTTAGGTTGATTTAATAGAGGTTGATAGTCTTTATCTAAAATAAAAATACGTTTCATTAGACTTTCAACATTCCTTGCAGATGCTTGTCGCGGTTGATTATCTCCATGACGTGGTCGAGCAAATACTTGTGCGATAACATCCCCCACAACTTTTGGAGACAAATCTTGCCAACCATTTAACGTTGAGTAAAAAGGCGCGATATGCTCAGCAACAAGTTGCAATTTTTCCTTTTCACCGTGATTAAGATAATTCCGCAGTCCAGTTTGGAAGCTAGAGTTCATTAACCATGCCATGCCTATGACCATTAAAGAGCTAATGAATAACATGGAAATGAGAATTTTCTTGAACAAGGTTAGACGCATCTAGCACCCTTTTATCTAAATTGATTATCAACACTTAACTGTAACATAAACTGAGATTTATTCCGTAGCGAGAATTAATACTCCTGCGGCTAAATAAATCACTTGCCTTAAAATATGTATGTCACAAAGATTAGCTTAAAAAAAAGCCACTAAGTAAATTACTTAATGGCTTTCCAATGACATACTATAAAGTATGTTAAATTTTATAACTTCAACAACAAGGTCATAAAATACTGTTTAAAACGATTAGATATTTTCAATCGCTGTATTTAATGTCGCACTTGGACGCATTGCTGCAGATACTTTAGCTGGGTCAGTGTCGAAATAACCACCTAAATCAACTGCAACACCTTGTGCATCGTTAAGCTCTTGTACAATTTTAGCTTCATTGCTTAATAATACGTCAGCAAATGGTTTAAATTGTGCTTGTAGCTCAAGATCTTTAGTTTGTGTTGCTAACGCTTCAGCCCAGTACATCGCTAAGTAGAAGTGGCTACCACGGTTATCTAATTCTTTTACTTTACGAGAAGGAGATTTATCTTCTTTTAAGAATTTACCGTTAGCAGCGTGTAATGCTTCAGCTAAAATAACTGCTTTTTCATTACCTGTTTTCGCTGCAATATCTTCGATTGAAACAGCCAATGCTAAGAACTCACCTAAAGAATCCCAACGTAAATGATTCTCTTCAACAAATTGTTGAACGTGCTTAGGTGCAGAACCACCCGCGCCTGTTTCAAATAAACCACCACCAGCAAGCAATGGAACAATTGAAAGCATTTTAGCACTCGTACCCAACTCTAAAATTGGGAATAAATCTGTTAGGTAATCACGTAATACGTTACCCGTTACAGAAATAGTGTTTTTGCCTTCTTTAACACGTTGTAAAGAGAATTTACATGCCTCAACAGGTGTTAATATTTGAATATCTAAGCCACTTGTATCATGGTCTTTTAAGTATTCATTTACTTTAGCAATCAAGTTTTTATCGTGTGCACGATTTTCATCTAACCAGAAGATTGCAGGTTGGCCAGTTGCTTGTGCACGACTTACAGCTAAACGAACCCAATCACGGATTGGAATGTCTTTAGCTTGACACATACGCCAGATATCACCGGCTTCAACATCGTGAGACATTAATGTGTTGCCCGCAGAATCGATGACGTTAACAGTACCCGCTTCTTTGATTTGGAATGTTTTATCGTGTGATCCGTATTCTTCAGCTTTTTGAGCCATTAGACCTACGTTAGATACATTACCCATTGTTGCAGGGTCAAATGCACCATTCTCACGACAGAATTTAATCGTTTCTTCGTAGATACCTGAGTAACAACGATCTGGAATTAATGCTTTAGTATCTTCAAGCTTGCCTTCTGCATTCCACATTTGACCACTAGAACGCACCATTGCTGGCATAGAAGCATCGATGATCACATCACTTGGCACGTGTAAGTTAGTGATACCTTTATCAGAATCAACCATCGCTAAGCTTGGACGAGTTGCATATACCGCAGCAATATCCGCTTCGATAGCCGCTTTTTGATCTGCAGGTAAGTTAGCAATTTTTGCGTAAACATCACCTAGACCATTACGCTCATCAACACCTAACTCTTTAAATAAGTCTGCATGCTTAGCAAATACATCTTTAAAGTAAACAGTTACAGCGTGACCAAACATGATTGGGTCAGATACTTTCATCATGGTTGCTTTAAGGTGTAAAGAAAGCATGATGTTGTTTTCTTTCGCTTCCGTCATCTCTTTTTCATAGAAAGCACGTAATGCTTTTGCACTCATACGAGATGCGTCAATTAATTCATCTTTTAATACTGGTGTTGATGCTTTAAGTACCGTTTTTTCACCAGCAGCATTAGTAAATTCTATTTTCACATCATCATCTTGGCCTAAAACAACTGATTGCTCAGAGCTATAGAAATCACCATCATCCATGTCTGCAACATGAGATTTAGAATCTTTAGACCATTTACCCATGCGATGTGGGTTGTCTTGTGCGTATTGTTTAACCGCATCGGCAACACGACGGTCAGAGTTACCTTCACGTAAAACAGGGTTAACTGCACTACCTAATACTTTTGCGTAACGCGCTTGTGCATCTTTTTCTTCTTCAGTAGTCGCTACTTCAGGGTAATTTGGTAACGCAAAGCCATGTGCTTGTAATTCTTTGATAGCGGCATGCAATTGTGGAATTGATGCGCTTACATTGGGTAATTTTATGATATTTGCTTCGGGCGTTTTCGCTAAGTCGCCTAGTTCGGCTAGGGCGTCAGCTTGCTGTTGTGCAGGAGGTAATTTATCAGAAAAGTTAGCAATAATTCGAGCAGCTAGAGAGATGTCACGCGTTTCTACAACGATGTTTGCAGCTTTAGTAAATGCATTAACGATTGGTAATAGAGAGTGAGTTGCAAGCGCAGGTGCTTCATCTGTTTGTGTATAGATGATCTTTGCTGATTTATCTGTCATTTTATTTCCTTTAACAAAAATTTATGAAGTGAATTGTTAGCGTTAAAAATGTTATCAAATTGTTACGCATAATAATTACGCGCATATCATATCGGAAAAAACAAAATTATCTAGTTTCAGACCCTTAAGTCATCGATTAAAACGAGATCAAGATCATTATTTGTGAACTTGTGCTTGTTACCATCAAGTAATTAAATAATGTCAGATAGCGCTATTTGATACTGATAAACATAACATTTCATAAGCAACTCTGCCTTAATATTTTATTCTGCTACAATGTTTTTTTTTGACTGCTTTTAAGGGCAACAAATGAACCAACCTCCAATAAAAAAAACCAATAGCACATTTAAAGCAGACGCAAAGAGCAGTCCACGAAAAACCAAAAAACCTTCGCATTTTAATGTTAAAAAAGCAGCGCATAAAACCTTTGTTCCGAAAAAAGCACTACCTAAAGCAATGCAAAAAATCGTTTTATTTAACAAACCTTTTGATGTGTTAAGCCAATTTACCGATGAAGGCAACGCTGACAGCTTTCGAGAAACCTTAAAAGACTACATTACGATCCCTAATATCTATGCTGCGGGTCGTTTAGATAGAGATAGTGAAGGTTTATTGGTACTAACTAATGACGGGCAATTGCAAGCGGACATCACGCAGCCAGGTAAAAAGACGGAAAAAACCTATTGGGTACAAGTTGAAGGTGCGCCAAAGGAAGCTGACTTAGACAAATTACGTCAAGGTGTGAAATTAAAAGATGGTATGACCTTACCTGCAAAAGTAAAAATAATGGACAACCCTAATATTTGGGAGCGATACCCTCCGATACGCGAACGAGCGAACATTCCTACTACGTGGTTAAGCATTACCATTTCTGAAGGGCGCAACCGACAAGTACGCCGAATGACTGCTAATATAGGCTTTCCGACATTACGTTTGATTCGTTACTCCATTGGCGAATGGACCATTAAAGGGCTTGATAACGGGACTTTCAAAGTACTTTAAAAAGCAATCAGCTATTTAACAAGCAATCAGAGTTTTAACAGTAAAAAGCCCGAAACATAAATTTACTCAGAACCAACTCTGAATGGATTCGGGCTTTATCGATTTATTACTACAAGTGACCTAAAGCCCACAAAAATTAATATCTAAAAAGCCCCGCTCTTTAAAACTCATTGTTAAAGCTGTTAAATGTGCTTTGCTTTCAAACTGGCGGGTATAAAAAGCCTGATGATTTAATGGGGACTTGTTTAATGGGTAATTGTTTAATCGCTGAGAACTTGATAACTGTTCATCTAATAACTGATCGCCCAATGATAGAGGATTTAATAACTGCTTTACACGCAACGCAATCGCTTGCCCAGAGTCAACTAAATGAACCGACCGAGCGAAACAGGCACTGATTTCTTCTTTGAGTAGAGGGAAATGAGTACATCCTAATACTAATGTATCAGGCATGTTATCTTCATTCTTTAACCAAGGTGCTAATATTGCTCTAAAACTATCTACATCAAGTACTTTCCCTATCAACTTATCTTCAGCTAATTTAACCAATTGAGTAGAGCCAATACGCAGTACCGTTTTATCAGCGGCAAACTCATTAATTAACGTATCGGTATAAGCACGCTCTATAGTACCCGGCGTTGCTAATAATCCAATCACATTATTAGCAGTGATTAAAGTAGCAGGCTTGATGGCCGGGACAACCCCAACAATTGGTATAGTAAAGTGCTGACGTAATGCATCAAGCGCGACTGTACTCGCGGAGTTACACGCGATGACAATTAAATCAACCGAGTGCAACTGCATAAATTCAGTTAATAATTGTGTTAGCCGATGAATTAATTGTTCTCTTGGCAGTTCACCATAGGGGAAGTAAGCATTATCAAACAAATATTGACACTTGATAGTAGGATTATATTTAACTATCTGTTCGTAAACAGATAAACCACCGACTCCAGAATCAAATATAAGTACTCGTTTGGCTGACATTTTCTACTTCCTTGGCAAAAAAAGTATTTTAGCCTGTAATCAAAGCATAAAGAAATAAAATGATCATTAACCTGATAATAATGATGGTCGGTTTTAGCTAGCCAACAGCTACTCGCTGTTTTAGAATGCCCCTCCATTTAAATGCTATTGAAAAATAGTCAGTGATAGATATAAAAAACAGAGGTTATTATGAGCTTAGAATTTGTTGATCCGGATAATTATGAATCACAATTAGACGCTAAAAAAGAGCAATTTACAGCTCTCTTTTCAACCTTTGAACTCCCTGAATTAGAATGTTTCGATTCACCAAAAACACATTACCGTATGCGCAGCCAATTTCGAGTTTGGCATGAAGATATGGACCTGTATTTTTACATGACCGACCAAGAAACGCGCCAGCGTATACGTGTAGAACAATTTGTCCCTGCGAGTGAATTAATTAATCGATTAATGCCTCGCCTAGTAGAGGAATTAAAAGTATCACCCATTCTTCGCTATAAATTATTTCAAGCTAATTTTTTATCAAGCATGAGTGGCGAAATTATGGTGAGCTTTCTTTACCATAAAGTTTTAGATGATGAATGGTTAACGGCGATTAAAACATTAAAAGCCCGCTTATCTAAAGAGTTTAAGATTAACTTTATTGGTCGAGCACGCAAACAAAAACTGATTGTCGATCATGACTATGTAGTAGAAAAACTAAATGTAGATGGGCAACAATTAATATATCAACAAGTTGAAAATAGCTTTACCCAACCTAATACAGAAGTTTCGATTAAAATGCTTGAGTGGGCTATCGAATGTACACGAGATAGTGAAGGTGATTTATTAGAACTGTACTGTGGTAATGGTAATTTCTCTTTAGCATTGGCAAAGAACTTCAACCGAGTATTAGCGACAGAAGTCTCTACTCCATCGGTTAATTCTGCACAATATAATATTGCCGCAAATAATATTGATAACGTGAAAATTGTTAGAATGTCTGCTGAAGAATTTACTCAAGCGATTAATGGCGAGCGAGAGTTTAATCGTTTAAAAGAAAAAAATGTCGATTTATCTAGTTATCAATGTAATACCATTTTCGTTGATCCACCACGGGCTGGCCTTGATGATGATACCGTTGAAATGGTACAAAAATATGACAACATCATGTACATCAGCTGCAATCCTGAAACATTAAAAGCGAATCTTGATGTATTTACTCAGACACATGAGATTAAAAAATTCTCTCTATTTGATCAGTTCCCTTATACACACCATACCGAAGCGGGTGTGTTTTTAGTTAAAAAGCATTAACTATTCAGAAGACTATTTGTTATCTAACCTTATTTTTTTTATTTAAACGATGAATGGGAGATTGAGTCGTTACTAAAAATCAAAAACGGGTCGATAAATACAAAAAAGCTACATACCTAAGTATGTAGCTTTTTATTTTTACACTTAACTTACGCGCTTATTAGCTAACTAAAATCAAGTCGTGGCTAGATGCTTATTAAAAAAGTTGATACTTCTATCCCAAGCAAGGTCGGCCATGGTTGGAACGTAGCGAGCTGTTGAGTCATTATGAAAACCATGATTGGCTTTTTCATACATATGCATTTCATAATCCACATTATATTTTTTTAAGTCCGCTTCATATTCTGGCCAATACGCATTCACCCTTTTATCAAGTTCAGCTAATTGAATTAATAAAGGTGCTTTAATATTTTTTCTTAATTCTGCTTTAGCAGGGGTTCCGTAGAACGGCACACCCGCATCCAGCGTTTCAGGGATAGTTGCTGCCAGCATATTGACAATATAGCCACCAAAACAAAAACCTACTGCACCTAGTTTTCCATTACTCTGTGGATGTGTTTTTAAATAATTAGCTGCTGCAATAAAGTCTTCTTCAATTTTATTTTTATCTAACGAACTTTGCATCTTTTTACCTTGGTCATCATTACCTGGGTAGCCACCAAGTGAATGTAAGACATCAGGGGCAAAAGCAATAAACCCTGCTTTTGCCAAACGACGAGCAACATCTTTTATGTAAGGATTTAAGCCGCGATTTTCATGAATAACCAACACCACAGGTAATTTACCGTCTACAACTTTTGGTGTAACAAAATAGCCTCTGCCTTCACCGTGCCCTTTCGGTGATGGGAATGTTTGGTAGGTTGCAGTTATATCATCATCATTAAATGAAATTTGTTCAGCGAGCGCATAATTAGGCGTTAATGCCGTTGAAAGTGTTGCTAAGGTAATACCGGCTCCTGCAATACCAGCTAGTCGTCTTAAAAATGTACGTCTATCTATATCTCCATGAGCATATTCATCATACCAGTCAAAGGCTTCTTGGGGGATCTGCATGCTAGGCTGGTTTTCTGGTGCTTTAGTTATATTAGCTTTATTTGTTATATTAGCTTTATTAGTCATATTCACACTCTCATTATTAATAAATTATTACATTTAAAAACGATCGTTCAAACAATAACCAATTTAAAACCTAGTGTAAAATTTATTCTTAATCATCAGTGATCATCAACCTATTCCTAGCGTCATTTTTCATATCTTTATTATTTTTGCAAGGATGTAACGATCTAATAATCGATAAAGTGAATAATAACTTAGTGCAGTGAAAACGATTTAAATAGTTTTAATTGACGGCTTTAATATAAGAGCCAATCACTGTTACTGCATATTGAGCTTGTATCTCAGCTAACGCAGAAGCGATATGTTGATCTTCTTGATGTCCATCTATATCAATAAAAAAGTGATAATTACCTATTTGTGAACGAGTAGGACGAGACATGATAGAGGTTAAATTTACTTTTTGCATTGCAAAAGCACTGACAATACTACCTAAAACACCCGGACAATCTTGTTTATTATTAACAACCAAAGTGGTTTTATATTCTTTATCCTGAATCCGTGCTTGAGGTGTTTCAGAAAGTACTAAAAAACGTGTTTGATTATTAGCATAGTTGGTTACGTCATTATCAACTATGCTTGCTTCAGTCGCTTGTGATAAAGCATGTTGCGGAATAATTGCACCAGCCGATTTACCTTTTTGTTGCGCTAACACCAAGGATTCAATATTGCTTTGCGTGTTGTGTATTCTAACACCTTCCAATCCATTGATGAATTCAGAGCATTGCCCATGAGCAACAAACTGCACATACAAATCACGTAGATCAGAGAATTGCTCACAGAATCCAACAAATGAGAATTGAATCGGCAATAGCAGTTCAGAGATAACAAACAGCTTAGTATCCAATAATTGGTCTAAAACTACCTGCACATAACCTTCGGATAAGTTTTCAATGGGTAAAACACCTAATTGACAGTCTTTGCCAACGGCTTGAAAGGTTTGTGATAGCGTAGAGTAATATTTAATATCAGTATTGGGGACGGGATCTTTATCTTGAATAGCTTGAATATACTGCTTAGTAGCGAGATCTGAGAATGTATCTTTAGGGCCAAGTGTCGCGATAGTAAGCATAGAATACCGAGTTGATCTTAGAGAGGGTAAATAAAAAGGTGAGCCTGAGCTCACCTGATAATATTCTAACTATTTAGAAGTCCATGTTAGTTTTTAATTTCTTAAGGGCATTCGCTTCTAACTGACGAACACGCTCCGCAGAAATATCATAACGTGCAGCTAAATCGTGTAAAGTGGCTTTTGGCTCACTCAACCAACGAGAATTTAAAATATCTTGGCTACGTGCATCTAACGTTGATAACGCTGAATACAATTTATTCTTTGTATGAGACTCAGTATTTTCTTGCTCAATTTGAGTTTCAACGCTTGCACTTTTATCTTCAAGATAGTGCATCGGTGCAAAGGTATTGTCATCATCGTCATTAACACTTAAATCAAAAGATTGATCTTGAGCATTTAAACGAGACTCCATTTCAAGTACATCTTTAGTACTTACATTTAACTCTTCAGCAACCGCTTCTACTTCTTCTTTTTTGAACCAACCTAAACGTTTTTTAGATTTACGTAAATTGAAGAATAATTTTCGTTGTGCTTTTGTCGTTGCAATTTTTACAACACGCCAATTACGGATCACGTACTCATGAATCTCTGCTTTAATCCAATGCACAGCAAAAGAAACAAGACGCACACCCACAGTTGGGTCAAAGCGTTTAACCGCTTTCATTAGTCCTACATTACCTTCTTGAATTAGATCCGCTTGCGCTAAGCCGTAACCAGCATAACTTTTAGCAATGTAAGCAACAAATCGAAGATGCGACATGACTAATTTTTTTGCGGCTTCTAAATCACCTTTGTAATATAGACGCTCTGCTAACTCTTGCTCTTCTTCAGCGCTTAGCTTAGCAAATGAGTTTACAGATTGAACATAGGCTCCAATACTTCCTTGAGGAACTAGACTCATTGAATTTATTGTTTCACTCATGTTTTACCTTAATACTTGAAGTTTTAATAATAAGTGTTTCGATACTAATCAAACACTCTATATTATACAGTATCAAATTGAAAATAAAATATTTTACTTACCTAATAACCCTAACTGGCTATCAAAAAATTGAAGTAACATCTTTTATCTAACTTGCGTTTTACAAAACGGGATAACCAATATTGTCCGATACTATGATGTTGAAAAACATCTCGAAAATGTAATGAATTGATACGCATAATCTGACCATCAAATAGATCAAAAGTTCCGTAAGCAACCAACCGCCCATCAATACGAATAACAAGAATTTCTTTACAATTAGCAATCAAATCAATCAGCGTCATGCCTTTATGGAAGGCCATTTGTTCTTGAATGAGCACTTGGCATGTAGGTGACGAAATGGGTAACAACTGAATATCAACATTTTTTTTCATAAAACACCTGAAATCAAATTCCCTTAGCAAACCCGTGAAGTAGATCACATATTACAGGCAAAACAAAAGAGATCAAGCAGTTGTTTTTGATTTATTTTTATAAAAAATTGGTATTAAGTTATTCCATAAGCGTCTAAAAGCAGCAATTATAGTGATTAAAATTACTTCGGTTCAATCTTCACAAGGTATTGTTTTACAGATATAAATGAAGCAATAAAACCTAATAGAGCACCAACAATAAGTAGTGTAATAGATTCATCAAAATTCAATGATATTATTTGAAATTGAGCCTGATAAAGGCCGGTTAAATTCATCACCCCAGATTCCAACCAGATAACCAGTATCCAAGAAAAGAACCAAGCAATCACACCACCCAAAAATCCATACCAAGCTCCGATATAAATATAAGGTAATTGGATAAAACTGTTGGTTGCTCCGACTAATTTTAGTACTTCTATTTCATCACGTTGATTAAGTATGTTAAGCCGGATCGTATTACTAACAATTAATAACACAGATAATAATAATAATGTTGCAATACCAATGACCATATCAACCACAAGATAGAAAATAGCCTGTAACTTTTCTATCCAATCAATATCAACACTTACCAAGTCAATATCTTGCTCTCGTTCAAGTTTAGCCACTAGTAATTTACTGCCTGCTGCATTCATCGCCGATTTAACAGGTACAACCACCAGCACTGCAGGCAATGGATTTTCATCTAAATAACTTAATGCCTTTGAAAAACCAGACATCTCTTTAAACTCTAACAATGCTTGATGGCGCGAAATATAAGTAACGGCTTCAATATCTTCATACAAACCTAACTTATTAATCAGTACTTGTACCCGTTCTTCAGAAATATTCTTTTTTAAAAAAAGGCTTACCTCTGAGGCGCTGTCCCATTGTCCGCTAACGCGCTCTACATTTTTATAAACTACATGGAAAACAGTGGGTAAAGATAGTGCGACACCTAATACTAGAATTGTCATCAAGGTTGCAAACGGCGTTTTCCATAATTCAAAAAAACTATGGATAACCTGATGTACATGCTGTACGAGCGTTGCTTTAACACGACCAATAAAAGACACTTTATTAATTTTAGGAGAGCCAGATAGCTTTCTTTTTGCGCCCATCTTGTTACTCATTACGTTCCCTTAATAAGCCGTCATTGATCATATCACCATCACGTAATGTCAGTGTACGGTAACGCATCTTAGCAATTAGCCCTAAATCATGTGTGGCAATCAACACGGACATACCAAATTGATTTAAAGATTCAAACAAGGTTAAAATTTCTAATGATAATTTAGGATCTAAGTTACCAGTGGGTTCATCTGCTAATAATAAAGGAGGTTGATTAATAATTGCTCGCGCTATACCTACTCGTTGTTGCTCACCACCTGATAAGTTGATGGGAAAACTGCTTTCTTTCCCCGTTAATCCCACTTTATCTAAAGCCGCTAAACTACGCCGTTTAATTTCATAACGGCTGTAACCTTCAATTAATAAAGGCAAGCCAACATTTTCAAGTACGGTACGATTCATCAATAAACGATGATCTTGAAAGATCATACCAATATGACGACGTAAATAGGGAATATCATTGCCTTTAATATGACTGATATCATTGCCATTTAAAACAATACGCCCCGTAGTAGGGCGCTCCATCAGGCTCACCAGCTTTAATAAAGTACTTTTACCAGAACCAGAGTGGCCGGTAATAAAAGCCATTTCGCCTTGTTTTAAATGAAAGTCTACTTTATTTAAAGCGATTTGCTCATCGGCATAAATTTTGCTGACTTCTTCGAATAATATCATTATCTATTTTACCTTATGACTCATCTTCTTTAGAGAAAAGAGCATCGATAAACTCTTTGGCGTTAAACTCCCTTAAATCATCAATGCCCTCTCCCACTCCGATATAACGGATAGGCAGTTTAAATTGGTCCGCAATAGAGAAAATAATCCCCCCTTTTGCCGTACCATCAAGCTTAGTAAAGGTCACGCCTGTCAATCCTACGGCTTGGTTAAATAATTTAACTTGGCTAATCGCATTCTGACCAGTACCCGCATCAATTGTTAACATGATTTCATGAGGGGCAGTTGGATCTTTTTTACGCATGATTCGTACTACTTTTGCCAACTCGTCCATCAAGTGATCTTTATTTTGTAAACGGCCAGCTGTATCTGCAATTAACACATCGATACCGCGAGCTTGCGCTGCATCCATTGCATCAAATAAAACCGATGCACTATCTGCCCCCGTTTGCTGAGCAATCACAGGAATGTCATTACGCTCCCCCCAAACTTGCAACTGCTCAACAGCAGCGGCACGGAACGTATCACCGGCAGCAAGCATCACTGACTTACCTTCCTGTTGGAATTTTTTCGCTAATTTACCGATAGTGGTTGTTTTACCAACACCATTTACTCCAACCATTAAAATAACATAAGGTTTTTTAGTTTCATCAATCACTAATGGCTTTTCAACTTCATGCAGTATATCTGATAAGTCTTTTTTCAATAACTCATAAAGAACTTCTGCATCTTTTAACTGTTTACGGTCTGCATGCTCCGTTAAATTATCAATGATACGCAATGTCGTCTCAACACCGATATCCGCGACAATAAGTTGCTCTTCTAGTTCTTCAAATAGCTCATCATCAATTTTTTTGCCTTTAAATAACGATAATAAACCACTACCAATATTAAGCCGTGTTTTCTTTAATCCAGCAGCAAAACGAGCAAAGAAACCTAATGTATTTTTTTGTTTCTCTGCTTCAACTTCTTTTTCAGCAACTAACTTTGCCTCTATCTCAGCTTCTTGTGCTGCTTCTTCATTTGCCTCACTTTCTACCTGTTGACGTGCTAATTCAGCATTTTTTTGTGCTTCTTGATATGCCAATCTTGCTTTAGCAGCTGCCTCTTGTTGAGCTACTATTTCTAACTGACGTTGTGCTTCTTCCGCTGCCGCTTTTTCTTTTGCTTCAAGTTCAGCTTGCTTACGTGCTAACAGCTCTGCGCGTTTGACTGCTAACTCTTTTTCTATTAGCTCAGCTTGCTCTTTTTCGGCTAGCTCTTTTTCTACTAGCTCGGCTTGCTCTTTTTCAGCTAATTCTCTTTCTATTAATTCGGCTTGACGTTTTGCTTCTTCAGCAGCGGCGATCTCTTGTGCTTCAAGTTCAGCCTGCTCGCGTGCTAATAGCTCGGCTTGCTCTTTTTCAGCTCGCTCTCTTTCTATTAGTTCAGCTTGACGTTTTGCTTCTTCAGCAGCGGCGATCTCTTGTGCTTCAAGTTCAGCCTGTTTGCGTGCTAATAGCTCGGCTTGCTCTTTTTCAGCTCGCTCTCTTTCTATTAGTTCAGCTTGACGTTTTGTCTCTTCAGCAGCGGCGATCTCTTGTGCTTCAAGTTCAGCCTGTTTGCGTGCTAATAGCTCGGCTTGCTCTTTTTCAGCTAGCTCTCTTTCTATTAGTTCGGCTTGACGTTTTGCTTCTTCAGCAGCGGCGATCTCTTGTGCTTCAAGTTCAGCTTGTTCACGTGCTAATAGCTCAGCTTGCTCTTTTTCTTCTTGCTCTGTTTTCTTAGCTGGTTTTTTTGAAAACCATGAAAACAATCCTTTCTTTATAGACATTGATTAAAAACCTTACTAACAACCTGTTTACCCTGCTAAAATAGCAATCGTATTGAAATGCTATATTAACACTATGCTTGCCGGACTAAAAATTATATGAGTAAAAATCATCGTACTTTAACCAAAGAAAACAATAGAAAATCAATGAGTGACGGATTTATCCGCTTAATCTCTGGTCAATGGCGAGGAAAAAAGCTTCCCGTTAAAGATAAACAAGGATTACGACCAACAACGGATCGCACAAAAGAAACTCTTTTCAATTGGTTAATGCATGATATTCGAGCTGCAAATTGTTTAGATTGTTTTAGTGGAAGTGGCAGTCTAGGTTTCGAAGCGTTGTCTCGTTATTGTCAATTCTGTACTTTCTTAGAGCTTGATAAACAAGTAGCTAAGCAGCTACAAATTAACTTAACTTCATTAAACGTGGAAAATGCGCAAATTATTCAAGGTGATTCATTAAAATACCTGCACCAAACGGCGACTCAAAACTACGATGTGGTTTTTATCGATCCTCCATTTAATCTAGGCTTAGCTCAACCTTGTATAGAACAATTAGAAGCAAATGGATATTTAGCCAATGGATGTCTTATTTATGTGGAAGTTGAAAGTAGCTTAAACACGTTACAAACTCCTGATAACTGGCAACTATTGAAAGAAAAAACATCGGGCCAGGTTCGTTATCAATTATTTTCAAGAGGTTAAAAAATGGCTTACTTTATTCCCTTTGCAAAGTTTTTAATGATCATTATTTGGACCTTGTTGCTTGCTAATTTATTTTTTCCATTCCCTGGAAAAGCTGCAATGGCCTTTTACTTTTTATTAGCCTTTGTGATTGTAATGCATGCGATCCAATTGTTAGTTATTTATGGAGCATTTGCTGAAAAGCTAAAGTTAACCAAAAAAGAAGCTTTTGAAATTTTCTTTTTTGGTGTATTTAAAATGTGGCAATTAAAAGCACGCCTTTTATAAACACGCTTTCTATCACTGCACATTTTTAAAAAATGGCGAATAAAAAAGGGTGAGCATTATAAATGCTCACCCTTTTTTGTCGTCTTCACTTCATTCCGTTGAGATTGACCGCATCCTTGTGGCTCCATGACAATGCTTTCCTAAGCAACTCCCCTTGCCAATCCTTTGGCGGTTCCTTATCCCTGTAAACAGTTCCACTGCAACGATGCTACTTCCTTTACTTGCTGCTAAGTATAAGAAATTATTCGCAATTAGTTATTACATGAAATAGAAAATAGTTTCTAAACAGCCCAAACAACATAGATAAAAGTTTAAAAAGAGTTTATTTTTCAGCATGTTAAATAAAATTAATAAGATAGGGAGAGAGATTACTTTCTTAAATAAGGCAAATAACAGTATCTAGGATGGTTGATCTCTTAGGGTAAGTTTATCTCTGTGCAGAATAAGCCGCAGCCAATAATAAAAAAGTCACCGTAGTGACTTTTAATGGAGCATATTTTAATAAGTTAAGCTTTTTGCTTAGGCAATATCTTTGGTTATTGTCCCCACTCGATAATGCCATCTACTTTTTTACCATCTTCACTTACCACTAACCATTTTATATGTTTTTCGCGCATTAATTCTTCAGCTTCAGTTAGACGCGCTGAAGCAGAAATTAAACGTGGTGTAGGATTCATTAAATGTTCAGCTTGGCTATCAACAATACTTTCACCTGCAATTAAGAAACGACGAACATCACCATCAGTGATCACACCCTGTAAATTGCCATCTTCTAACACCAAAGCTAAACCGGTACGAGTTTCAGTCATCACCATTAACACATCAGTCACTGACGTATCAGCACTTACAACCGGTAAGTTATCACTGCGCATTTCATCGCGAACAAAAGTTAATAAACGCTTACCTAAGCTACCGCCAGGATGAAAGCGAGCAAAATCCATTGGACTAAAGTCTTTTTCTAACGTGAGCGTATTCGCAAGTGCGTCACCGATCACTAAGGTCAAGGTAGTAGAAGTGCTTGGTGCTAGGTTATTAGGGCAGGTTTCTTTTTCTACGCTTGCATCGAGTACAACATGAGAGTTTTTAGCAAGTGTCGATGTTGTGCCACCGGTAATTGAGATGATTTTATTACCAAAGTGTTGCAGCGATGGAATTATTTTTAGTATCTCATCTGTTTCGCCACTATATGAAATTAATAGTAATACATCTTCTTTTGTTACCATGCCTAAATCACCGTGAAAAGCTTCACCGGGATGCATAAAAAAAGAAGGCGTTCCAACAGAGGCCAGTGTAGCTGCTATTTTAGTACCGATATGGCCTGATTTTCCCATTCCAGAAACAATCACACGCCCAGTACAGTTTTTCATTAAAGCCAACGCTTGAAGATACGCTTCGCCGACCTGTTTACTATGTGTAGTAATTGCCGCACTTTGTACTTCAAATACGTTTTTGAGTTCTTTTAACAATTGAGACTCTGGCAATGCAAAACGGGACATGAAAATTCCTTAGTATAGGAGGAGAAATAATAAATGAAGAAATGGTCGGTATGGGAGGATTCGAACCTCCGACCCCTGACACCCCATGCCAGTGCGCTACCAAACTGCGCTACATACCGATTTATGTAAGTCTAATTATTTATCATGAAGTTGCAACAAAAAAAGCAAGTCTAAGCGTAAACAATAAAGAAAAAGTAACGTAATTGAAACGGATTGACATATTGTGACAAAGATTGAGGCAAAAGTTGAGGCAAAAAAATACCCGCTCTCGGCGGGTATAGTAGACTACTTAAATACACTCATTCAAATGAATAAGAAATTATAAACAATCAAACTCAACTAAAGGTTCAACTTCAGCATCATAATCAACACCGTCGATACCAAAACCAAATAATTGTAAAAATTCATCTTTATAATCTTGGTAGTCTGTTAGTTCAAACAGATTTTCAGTGGTAATTTGAGGCCATAGTTCTGTACAGGCTTGTTGAACATCATCACGTAACTCCCAATCATCAAGACGTAAACGACGTGCTTCATCTGTTGTAGGAGCTGAGCCATCAGCTTTAAATAACTGTGTAGTAAACAGACGGTGAATTTGTTCCATACAACCTTCGTGTAAACCTTTTTCTTTCATGATTCTAAAGACCATTGAAAGGTATAAAGGCATAACAGGGATAGCTGAGCTTGCTTGTGTCACAACACTTTTTTGTACTGAAACATAAGCTTCACCATTTAAAGCAGCTAATTGAGATTGAATAGCGGTAGATGCACGATCTAAATCTAATTTCGCTTTACCTAATGCGCCATTCCAGTAGATAGGCCATGTTAATTCAGTGCCGATGTAAGAGTAAGCAACGGTTTTAACACCTTCAGCTAACACACCCGCATCTGCTAGTGCATTGATCCAAAGCTCCCAATCTTGTCCACCCATAACGGTAACAGTATTAGCAACTTCTTCTTCAGTTGCAGGCTCTACTGATGCTTCAATGATCACGTCTTTGTTAGTATCAATAGCAGTTGAAGTGTAAGTTTCACCAATTGGTTTTAGGCTTGAACGAATAACTTCGCCCGTATCAGGTAATTTACGCACAGGCGCAGCAACAGAATAGATGATTGCATCAATTTGACCTAAGTCAGCTTTGATTGTATCGATAACAAGTTGCTTTGTTTCGTTAGAGAATGCATCGCCATTAACGCTTTTAGCGTATAGACCATCTTCTTTAGCTTGTTTTTCAAATGCAGCACTGTTGTACCAACCTGCAGAACCCGTTTTACGATCAGTTGCAGGTTTTTCAAAAAACACACCAATTGTTGAAGCATCACTTCCATATGCAGCTGCAATACGAGAAGACATGCCGTAACCAGCAGAAGAACCAATCACTAATACACGTTTAGGACCTTTTTCAATTTTGCCTTGTGCTTTTGTGTATTCAATTTGTGCTTGGATGTTTTTTTCACAACCGGTTGGGTGTGTAGTAGTACAAATAAAGCCACGAATCTTAGGTTTAATGATCATATTTTTTCGCTCTTATGGTATTTGAAACCTTTAATAAGGGTAGTAATGATAGAAAATCACCGCACTCGCATTAAAGGCGTAAGTAAAATTATCGCTAATATACCTGTTCTCTGGGAAAATGCCAAAAAACAGCTAAGGCTAATTAAAACCTCTATCGGGTTAACTTATTAGACACCTGTTTTTATTAAACACAAATCAGGTCTATCGCCATTTAATCCCATCGCTTGTTTTATAAATTGTTTTTTCAATGGTGCTATATTACTGGCCATTAATAGTGCGACGTCTCTCACCAATTTTTGCACAGGATTTGCACCATTAAATAATTGTTTCAAACCTTCCATGGAAGCAATCATTTGGATCGCTTCGGCTTTACGCCAACGTTCAAAATGACGCAAATGAGGGTATAAACCAATATCATTACCTAATGCCGTATGTTTGATTAATTCCTGCCCTAAACACGCGGCATCAAGTAAACCTAGGTTCACGCCCTGACCAGCTAAAGGATGAATAGTATGCGCAGCATCGCCAATTAAAGCGACACGATGTTTTGCAAAATCTCGAGCATAACGCATGCTTAAAGCAATGCTTTGACGTTGGCCTTGTACTTCACAGGGACCTAGGCAATTGTCAAAGGTACGACTTAGATGTTGATTGAAGGTTTGATCATCTAAAGCCAGTAAAGCTTTTGCTTTTTCAGGCGGCAAAGACCATACGATAGAACTAAGATGTTGTTGGTATAAAGGCAAAAAGGCGAGTGGTCCTTCCGGGGTAAATATTTGACGAGCACAAGCTTGGTGATTTTCAACGGTTTTTATCGTAGCAACAATAGCATGATGCTCATAATCCCATTGTGTTAAAGGAATATTAAGCTGTGTTCTTACCCATGAATTAGCACCATCGGCAGCTACCACTAACTTTGATGTCAGTTGTTTGCCACTGTTTAATGTTAACCAAGCTTCCCCCTCTCCGATAGCCATACTTTGTAGTGAATCGGGACAGAAAAAAGTGACATTTTGCTGTTGTTGTACACTCTGTTGTAAAGCTTGCTGTAAATTTTTATTCTCTACAATGTACCCTAAGTCTTTTTGGTCGACTTGTTTGGCATCAAAGTCAATTTTACCAAAGCTATCTTTTTCCCATACTTGCATCGTATGGTACGGCGTAATGCGTTGCGCTTTTAGTAATGGCCAAATGCCTAAATTATCAAACAGGGTTTTGCTAGCAAAGCTAATCGCACTGACCCTACTTTCAGGGGCATCACTTAACGCCACTGTTTCATTAGCTTCAATGATAGCAATAGATAAATGACTTTTAGCTAAACATTTGGCTAATGTTAATCCAACCATTCCGCCACCGACAATGGTGACATCGTAAGACTGCATCATGATAAATTCTCACTGTTGAACAAATCAAACTGGCCTTTAGCTTGTTCGATAATGGGTTCTGATAAAAAAGGGAAACAGCTCATTGCTTGCAAACCAATATTACGAGGAATGCTCAATAATGGATATTGATTACTGAATATTCTCACTAAACTATCTGTCATCAAAATTGTGCGATGATGATCTTTAGCGCGACATTGCCAATAAGTATTTAACATTGAAAATGAGCCAATATGTTGTACTTCAGATTGAGTGATCACCTTCGCTAAAACAAATAAATCACGTAACCCCAAATTGAAGCCTTGCCCTGCAACAGGGTGTAGACTATGCGCCGCATTACCAATACATAAAACGCGATGAGCAACCGGCTTAGTTGTTTTTACTAAGCTTAACGGATAAATATCTCGCTTTCCTGTTTCTTCAAATATACCTGCACGAAAACCGAAATGTTGCTGTAATTGAGCAAGAAACAAGTGATCCGGTAATTCTGCAATTTGCGCGGCTTGCTGATGCTCAACGCAATACACTAATGAATAGCGGCCTGCAGTTAACGGTAATAAAGCAATAGGACCGCTTTTACAAAATCGCTCATAGGCAATATTTTGATGTGGTTTAGAACAACGAACATTACAGATAATGGCACTACGGTCATAGCTATAGCGCTGTGTGTCTATTTTAGCTAGTTCCCTGACTTGGCTTTCACTGCCATCGGCGCCCACACATAATCTTGCATCAATATGCTGACCATCACTGAGTTCACAACTAATTGCATCAATACCTTGTTGAAAATGTTTGAGCTTTACATTATATCGTGTCGTTAGCGATGGAAAAGCGCCTAATGCTCTTGCCAGAACTTTCCCAACATGTTGCAGCTCAACAACATAGCCAAAAGTTTCGCCTTTATTATTCGGCATTAAACCTAAGGCTCCAAAGTAGCCTTTATCTGATACTTGGATTTTGTCGATGGCTTGTGCATTAATTTTAATATCAGACCATAATGCTAGCGAGTCTAAAATATCAACCGACCCAGCGTTCAAAGCAATACAACGCGCATCGAAGCTAGGGTTACGTTGCTTGTCAGATAATGTTTTAGTCGCTAGAGACAGGTCCCTTTCAACACGCTGCTCGTTTTCATCTAACAATAACACCTTAAGTTGATCATTTTGCTTCAACAAAGATAACGCTAATAATGAGCCAGATAGACCAGCACCTACAATGACGATGTCATAACTAACGTTATCACATCGCTCATCTGAAACAGTGTCAACCGTAGTAATGTTGTTTTTAACCATGCATCAATGCTTCAATATCTTGAATGCTTTTTGGCACTGCCGAAGTCAAAATTTCGCATCCAGTGTCGGTAACAATGACATCATCTTCAATACGAACACCAATACCTTTCCAACGATCTTCAACATCTGCATCATTACTAATATAAAGCCCAGGTTCAATGGTGATCGCCATGCCTTTTTCTAAGAGGCGCGGTATTTCGATACTGCCAGAATTCCCGACATCGTGCACATCTAAACCAATAAAGTGGCCTAAACCATGCATATAAAAGTCTTTATATTTTTCTTCCTGGATCAGAGTTTCAAGGTCACCTTGCAAAATACCCAAAGCTAATAAACCTTCACACATTTTACGTACAACCAATTTATTGATCGCTAAAACACTGATATTCGGTTTCACTTGCTCAAGTGCAAATAACTGACAATCTAGGACTAATTGGTAAATAGTCGCTTGCTCTTCAGTAAAGCGACCATTAACAGGAAAAGTACGTGTAATATCGCCAGCATAACCTTGATATTCAGCACCCGCATCAATCAGCACTAAGTCACCATCCTTTAGTTGCTTATCATTTTCGGTGTAATGCAAAATACAGGCATTATTACCACCAGCAACAATACTGTTATAGGCAATATCACGCGTCCCCTGCCTTGCGAATTCATATTCAACTTCTAATTGCAATTGGAATTCCCACATACCCGGTTTACACTGTTGCATTGCTCGTACGTGGCCAAGTGCAGAGATCTCCCCTGCTTTACGCATTAACTCTTTTTCAGCATCACTTTTGAATAAGCGCATTTCATGTAACTGCGGTTGCCAATTTAAAAACTGATTGGTTGCAATTAAACCACTACGTGTTTTATTACGTAACTTATTGAGAATAGTTTGCAAGCGAGTATCTAAACTTAAACCACTTAATACCGGATAATATACTGTCTCGATGCCGGTTAATAAATCCGCTAGAATCACTTCTAACTCATCAATAGCAAAGGCTTGATCCATCGACAATTCAGTAACGGCAGCCGCTTGACCTAATCGATAACCATGCCAAATTTCTGCCGTTTTATCTTTTCTGCGGTTAAATAACACACTGCTAATTAACCCTTTTCTTTTGATCAATAACAAGCATGCTTCCGGCTCATTAAATCCAGTCAGGTAATAAAAATCACTATTTTGACGAAAACGAAATTCGGTATCGTTACTTCGGATCAATTCTTCATTAGCAGGGAAAATAGCCATACTGTTGTCCAGCATACTATTAGAGAATAAATGTCGGCGAGTATTAAATTCAGTCATGTGCTCTCAGTTTAGTGAAGGGTATTAGAAATAGGCGTTGCCATGTTACGGGAAAATGTATTAAAACATAACATAGCGCTAACGCGAAGGTACTCAACAATTTCAGCAAAAGCAATTTCAGACTCTTCATCTTCTTGTTCAAAATCTAAAGATAGTTGTGAGATATCACGAATATCTCGAATCACTTCTTGTACATCTTCCGATGCTTGATTTAGTGCCTGTTGCACCATACCAAAACCGACTAAAAAACCCTGTGCCCATTGCGCCATCGCTTCAGCTCTTTCATCTAAAGGTTTTTCATCATCAGGTAATAATAAGTTAAAGCCTAAACCATCGTCAGCACATTGCTTCACCACCTCTGCATAAATATCAGCAACAAGTTTTTTTATTGGTTGTGGCAACGCCATTCCCTCATTAACAACATCATTAAATAATGGTTGCCAACTTTTATCATCAAGGGCAATACCACCGCAAACAAAGCCAGATAAGACTCCGTGAGTTTCGGCAGCATTGGTGAATAACTCAGCACCTTCAAGGGCTTGCGAAATTTTTTCAAAACTTGGTAGTACAGCTGAATTCATAAGGACACTCTTAATCAATAAAAGATAATTGCTATATTCTATCATCCACAGGATCTCGTCGCCACTAAGTACTTGAAACTTGATAGCTAGGTCGATATAGTTCGCCCATTATATGACATTTTTTTAGGGAGGTTCACTGTTCCCTTAATTTGCAACACTAACGGGGGCTTTTATGGCACATCTTGATATTACTATTTTAGGCCAACAATACAAAATCAGCTGCCCAGAAGGTGAGCAAGAAAGTTTATTAGGCTCTGTTGCACAAGTTAATGAACATTTAAAAGAAATGAGAACCTCGGCACGCACTTTAAGAAGCGATCAACTGGTTGTAATGGCAGCATTAAATTATCGCCATCAACTGAATACATTAAAAGAAGAAAATCAAGCGCAGACCGAGCAATTAAATAAACGTATTCAACAATTACAAGATGCCATTAACGGTGCATTAGATAACACTGCTTTATTAAAAGACTAACATTTTATTTTCTGCTTTATTTATTGAACAACCTTATATTTTTATATCCCTTTAATATTACTAATTGCAATCACTCATACTGTCTTTGATTGACTTTGCAATTACGATTAAAAATTCATCATTCAATGCAAAAGTTCTTATTTTTTGCCAAAAACCCTTTTAAAAACGATTAAATGTATGTACAGTTTATTTAACCCTCGGGTACCCGTTAATCTTGACTAAGTCCCTGAGCCGATAAGCATTACCCTGGTGAATTTGTTTGGATACTATTGTGTAAGCTCGACTTGTATCGAGAAACCTGCGGTAGACACGAGTACACCAACCTTGACCTTCGGGTTCAAGGTCACAGTCAAAAGCGGTATCCTTGGGTTAACTTCAATTTCTTATTATCATTTATGTTACATCCCGTTATTTCTATCCCTTAAATCTATTCCTAGAGTTAACCAGTTTAGTTTCAACCACTCCTTTGTCTTCTCTTATTTTGTTTAACCTGCTTATTTTAAGTTAATCTTAAGATATACTTTTAAAATCATCGTTATAACTAAGCAGAAATAAAATAATGGCTAATACTATTTCTACACAGCGCAATACCATTCGACAACAAGTACGAAGTGCACGTAAGGCTTTGTCCTGCAATGAACAACAACAAGCATCTTGTCAATTGTTACAAACCTTAAAACAACACCCCAAAGTACAACAGGCACAACATGTATCAGTGACTTTAGCCTATGACGGTGAAATAGATCTTAATCCTTTTATTGACTGGTGTTGGCAGCAACAAAAACAAGTGTATTTACCTGTTGTGCATCCAACTAAAACTGGGCAGCTATTATTTCTCGCGTATCATAAAAATACTGAAATGAGCATCAACCGCTATGGGATTGCCGAACCTAAATTCACGCATACGACAAAAAACATTGAACAGACATGCCCAGCACAATCCTTAGACTTGGTGCTAACGCCGTTAGTTGCGTTTGATCAACAAGGTAACAGAATAGGTATGGGAGGAGGTTATTACGACAGGTTATTAGCGCCTTGGTTTACTCAAAAAACCGGCCCCTACCCCATTGGGTTGGCTCATGATTGCCAATATATAAATGCCCTACCAATTCAAGAATGGGATGTCCCTTTGCCCGAGGTGATCACACCGAGTCAACACTTCTATTTTGAATAACCCAAAGGATGGTTGATCTTTTAAATTTATTATCGCGATGATCTGCAGGTTTTAGCCAAGACAGACTCTATGTAATGTAATCTAAGCTTATGTACTGTGATTAGGGAATGTCATGTTCCCATAACTAAGCGAAAGCACAGTATTTACAGTGAGCCAAGGTGACCGTAAGACGCTATGTACTTTGTTGAAAAATACACTTATATCACTAGGGTTGATTATGCCCGCCTCCATCAAAACACCATGTAATGAATAAAATTTCAACAACAAAGATCAACTCCCCTTAAGTATTTAATGATTTTTCATAAATTTAGCTTAAATTAAAAGCACGGTTAAGGGTATAATCGCGCCACTTTAACGACATTGCTCACTCAATAGGATACAAGTCATGACTCAAGACGAGAAGAAAAAAGCTGCCGCTTATGCTGCCTTAGAATACGTAGAAAAAGATACCATTATTGGTGTTGGTACAGGTTCAACGGTTAATCATTTTATCGATGCATTAGCAACCATAAAAAATGACATCATAGGTGCAGTCTCTAGCTCAGATGCATCAACAGCTAAGTTAAAAGGTTACGGCATTGAAGTTTTTGATTTGAATGAAGTCTCTGAGTTAAGTGTCTATGTTGACGGCGCCGATGAAATTAATGCCTACAATCACATGATCAAAGGTGGCGGTGCTGCACTAACTCGTGAAAAGATTGTATCAGCTGTTGCTAAAAAGTTTATTTGTATTGTTGATGATACTAAAAATGTTGATATTTTAGGTGCTTTCCCGCTACCGGTTGAAGTGATTCCAATGGCTCGTAGCTATGTAGCCCGTGAGTTAGTTAAATTAGGCGGAGATCCTGTATACCGTGAAGGCGTGGTAACTGATAACGGTAACGTTATTCTAGATGTACATAATCTTAAAATTGCTGAACCATTGAAATTAGAAAACCAAATTAACGCAATCGTTGGTGTAGTGACAAATGGTCTATTTGCAAACCGCGCAGCTAATGTTGTTTTAGTGGGCGCAGAAGATGGCGTTAAAACGATAAAATAGTTAAATATATTGCTCTCTTTGACTGATAAATAAACACAGAGAGCAGTAATGACCTAAATAGTAATAAGTTGTTTCAATTTTTCATATACGAAATAACAGTCTCAGATTCACAATTACAACTATTTTTGCTATTTTACGAGCACTAAAATTATTCTTTAAATTGCTGTTCCACATACCTCCATAAGGCCCAAGGAAATACAATGACCAAGTTTTCACTCAACAAAGATAAAATTAAAATTCTTCTTCTAGAAGGTTTACACCAAAGTTCAGTTGATACTTTTACTCAAGCTGGTTACAACAACATCGAAAGTATTAAAACGTCATTAAGTGAAGAAGACTTAATCGAGAAAATAAAAGATGCACATTTTATCGGTATTCGTTCTCGCTCTAACCTATCTGCAAAAGTATTAGACGCAGCAGAAAAATTAGTAGCTATTGGTTGTTTTTGTATTGGTACAAACCAAGTTGATTTAAATGCAGCACAAGCAAAAGGGATCGCAGTTTTTAATGCACCTTTCTCAAACACTCGCAGTGTAGCTGAGTTAGTACTTGGACAAGCTTTATTATTATTACGTGGCGTACCTGAGCGTAATGCTAAAGCGCACCGCGGTGAATGGGATAAATCAGCAACGGCTTCATACGAAGCACGTGGCAAAAACTTAGGTATTATTGGTTACGGCCATATCGGTACACAGTTTGGTATTCTTGCTGAAGGCCTAGGCTTTAACGTTTCTTTCTATGATATTGAAAGCAAACTAACATTAGGTAATGCAACTCAAGTTGCTACTTTAAAAGAGCTATTAGAAAAGTCTGATGTAATTAGCTTGCACGTACCAGAAGTTGATTCAACTAAAAACATGATGGGAGCAGATGAATTTGCTCAAATGAAAGATGGTGCCATCTTTATGAATGCAGCACGAGGTACGGTGGTTGATATCCCTGCTTTATGTGATGCATTACGTAGCAAAAAATTATCGGGTGCAGCAGTGGATGTATTCCCTACTGAGCCAAAATCAAACAATGAAGAATTTGAATCTCCATTACGTGAATTTGACAATGTTATTTTGACTCCACATGTTGGTGGCAGCACACAAGAAGCACAGGAAAACATTGGCTACGAAGTAGCAGGTAAATTAGTGAAGTACTCTGATAACGGTTCTACACTGTCATCTAAAAACTTCCCTGAAGTATCTTTACCGCTTCATAAAGATGCAAGTCGTCTGTTACACATTCACCGTAACCAACCAGGTATTCTTACTAAGATAAACTTGGCATTTGCTGATAACAATATCAACATTGCGGCACAATACTTACAAACAAATGAAAACATTGGTTATGTTGTTATTGATGTAAACAGTGAAGATGCAGATACAGCCTTAGACAAGTTAAAAGAGATTGAAGGTACTATTCGAGCGCGTTTATTAAAGTAATAACGCAATGAAAAACTAAAATAGGACTCATTGAGTCCTATTTTTTTGCGCTAATTTTATACAAGTCCCACTTACAAATCCCCTACTTCTAAAGCGAAGCTTATTACATTTTTATTAGTTAAAACTAATTAGCCTTTCATTTACAAAAGCCCTTAAATTTTTAATCAACTTTTCACTGCACTTATGATCTGAATCCAAGGATTTTAAAAGTCACACATTTTTAAAATACTCACTGTTTTATTGATATATAACAATAAAGAGGTAGTCAGGCAAAGCACAGGTTAATTTCCTATCTATAATTAATTAACTTTTACTTCAACCAACAGATCCTAGGAAGTACCAATGGCAATTAAATTTACTATCAAAGCAAAACTGGTCACCACTTTATGCGTACCTCTGCTCATCATGGCTTCCTTTTTTATCTATTCACTAATAGAAACTGAAAATATTGTCCTTGAAAAAGAAAAAGAAAATGTTCAAGTACAACTAGATGAAATACTTGATCAAAACCTCAGAGGTCAAGTTGATACCATCGCGTTCGCGATTTCTGATTATTATGAATCTTCTAAAATTGAAAATATAAAGAAAAACTTGGCCACTGAAATGTCTGAGTTTAGAAGTACTATCACAAATATTTATGAAAAGAGTGGTTCATATTGGGAAGCTGAAATGAGTATTTATGCTTTTCTACAACAGCATCGCTGGAATAATGGACGCTATTTATTTGCCTATGATGCGAACACTGTGATCAGCAAAGCTTATGGTAGCGATATTAGTGAAGTCGGAAAAAGTGGTTACGAAAAAGTCGATGCTAAAGGTAAATTTTTTGTAAGAGATGTTATTGCTGCAGCGCAAAAAGAAGATATAGGGTTTAGTGAGTACTCTTTTTTAAATCCAACCACACAAACCATCGAAGAGAAAATGACCGCTTCATTTTATTTCAAACCATTAAATTTAGTGATAGCCAGTGGAGAATACGTTAGCACACTGAGAAAAGAAAATATTGAAGCCGCTATAAATGCAGTTAATGTCGCTAAATATGGGCTTAATGGCTATTTTTGGATCCAAGATGAAGATGGAACCATTATTGCTCATCCTAAAACGGATATTATTGGCACTAAAACCGACAGTACTCAATTGATAGCCAAACACATTCAAGGAAAACAAGAGTCAACGGTTGACATCGTTTATGAAAACCCGGTCACTAAAAAAAGTGAAAACAAAATAGCTTATAGCCGAAAAATATTCCCAGAGTGGGGCTGGATACTTTCTACGGGAGCTTATGAGAACGATATTATTGCTGTTCAAGACAATTTAACAAACGCCACTCGACATATTTTTGATGACCAAGTAGCCTCAATGTTCACTTCTTCAGCAGTATTAATCATAGTGTCACTTTTACTCATTATTTTAATCATTACTGCAATTGTTAAAAACCTACACTCTTTGAAAGAACGTATTGACACTCTATCTACTGGCGAAGCAGACTTAACATCACGCCTGACTATTACTAACGATGATGAGTTAGGTGATATTAGTCATTCAGTGAATAAATTTATTATGTACTTACAATCAATGATGCTTGATATTTCGCAGGCATCAGCGCATATAACGACCAGCACTGAACAACTTAATCAACAATCGATGCAGGCAAATAGCGCTTTAATTGCACATGCGAGCGAAACAGAACAAGTTGTTAGCGCAATAACAGAAATGAGTAGCACATCCGAAACTGTTGCTCAAAATGCAGCAGATACTGCGTTTAATACTCAACAAGCAAATGATGAAGCCATTTTATCAAAAACGATTGTGAGCGAAGCATCGAACAGTGTTTTAGCGTTAGTAGATGAAGTTGACTCGGCATCCGCAAGCATTAATACCATGAGTAATAATACGCAAGAAATTATTAAAGCATTGAGTGTTATTGGTGATATAGCAGACCAAACTAATTTATTAGCTCTAAATGCGGCAATAGAAGCGGCTCGAGCAGGTGAGCAAGGTAGAGGCTTTTCTGTAGTAGCGGATGAAGTTCGTTCACTTGCAGCGCGTACCCAAACCAGCACCGCGGAAATTAATCAAATATTGAATACGTTAAGTAGTGATGCAAGCAATGCAGTGTCTACAATGGATGCCACAAGATCAAGTTGTCAACGTGCAGCAGAAAACACAGCTCGAGTTACCGATAGCTTGGATAATATGACTAATTTTATTATTCAAATTAACGATTTAAGTACGCAGATTGCAACGGCTTCTGAAGAACAAAGTAGTGTTACTGAAGAAGTAAGTCGCAACATGACCAACATAAATGAAATGGTACAAGAACTAACTAAAAATGGCCAAGCAACAGTGGATAGTACACAAACGTTGGCATCTGCTAATACACAATTAGATGCATTGGTGAAAAAGTTTAAATTGCAATAACGGTAATGATCATCTTAATCCAATAGGATGAAGGTAATTTAAATTTAACGGTTGCCAAGTAAAAGCTAAAAAAGTATAAAAAACATTTTGATTGTTAAGGCCCTTTCCCTTGGACCCGGCCCTAAAGTTTGTGTAATAGCATAACTTATTACTGAGTTTTAGCTTTTAAAATAAAAGAGCTGTAATGTCATTACAGCTCTTTTATTATTGTAGTTATTTTATATTCTGTAAATAATTCAGTATTTTACTTACCCGCGAAAGACTGAATTCACTAAAGTACAGAGCTAATGGAATTAAATAACTGTCAGTTCTTTAGCAATATTGCCACGTGTTGCATTTGAATATGGGCAAACTAAATCAGCTTTTTCGACTAAAGCCTGTGCCTGTGCTTTATCCATATCACCCAGTGATACAGCAAGTTTAACAGCTATCCCAAAACCACCTTCAATGGGACCAATAGCAACTTCAGAATTAATGTAGATATCACTTGAAAGTTTTACTTTTTCAGCCGCTGCAACATGTTTTAATGCACCAATAAAACAAGCAGCATAACCCGCCGCAAATAATTGTTCTGGGTTGGTTCCCTGCCCATCATCACCACCTAAGTTTTTGGGTGTTGATAATTTAATATCTAAACGAGCATCATCGGATTTAGCAACACCTTCACGGCCACCTGTTGCTGTCGCTTTAGCTGTGTATGCGATTTCTTGTAATACATTCATAGTGAACTCCAAAGTTTATATTAATTAGGTAATTTATTTTGCATGCAAAACAATATTAACCAAGATAAATAGCAATTGCAAATATTTTGCATGCAAATTAAAATAAAGAATAAGTATAAATATAAAAATAAATATAAAAATAAATATAAAAATACATACAGGGGTATTGTGATGCCATTTGAACAATTAAAGCTAAAAAATCAGTTATGCCACCGTTTATACATGGCTTCCAACAGCATTGCTCGAGCCTACCGTTCGCCATTAGCTGAAATTAACTTAACTTACCCTCAGTATGTTGTGATGATGGCACTATGGGAAAAAGATCAGATAACTATCGCAGAACTTATTGAAAAAACAGCAATTGATGGCAGTGCTTTGACGCAAATTTTAAAGAAAATGACAGATAAAAAGATACTTGCAGTGGTTAAAGATGAACAAGATAAACGTAAACGTCACATCCAACTTACTAATGAAGGACAAGCATTAAAACTAAAAGCGGCACATATACCAAATGAAATTCGCTGTAAGTTTGATAGCATCGATGCAACTCAATCATTACAACTGATGCAAGCACTAGACTTAGTCGTTAATGATTTAAAAAATGACAATTAACATAAAAAGCATCAATAGCATCAATAGCATCAATAGCATCAATAGCAATATTATAACGACTAAATAGGATGCGTTGCATTACTACTGTTTAGACTTTCAAGTTTATAACTGTAATGCGTCTAACTGTAATGCGTCACTGATTTTTATGTAACCTAGAGCATATGTGATAATTGTATACATAAGTAATTGTGCATAAAAAGTAAAACATCACTTCGGTTTATTACTAACCAACACATCTCGCTTTATTTCTAGCCAACACATACTGTTCAAATTCGTCAGCGGGTAAAGGCTTGCTAAAATAAAATCCCTGTATCACATCGCAGCCTATCCCTTCAAGAAATGCGAGTTGCTCGCTGTTTTCTATCCCTTCAGCTACCACTGATAATTCGAGGCTATGCGCCATCGCAACGATCGCTCGCACAATGGCACAATCTTCACGCTTGGTTGGCACGTCAATAATAAATGCTCGGTCTATTTTTAACTCATTTAACGGGAAGCGTTTTAAATAACTTAATGAAGAGTATCCTGTTCCAAAGTCATCAATTGATAGCTTCGGCCCTTGCTTTCTGATCCCTTTCATTACATCAATGGCACGTTCTTCATCGCCCATCAACATACCTTCAGTAATTTCAATAGTAAGGTACTTCATGTCCATACCAGAAGATAATGCAGCCGCCATGGTTCGATCAATATGTTTTGCTATAAACTGTTGCGGCGAGACATTAACTGATATTTTTAAATCCCCTAAACCTTGATCTTGCCATACTTTATTTTGGCGGCAGGCTTCATGAATGACCCACTCTCCGATACCTGGAATGAGACCAGATTTTTCTGCAATATCAATAAAATGAAAGGGAGATAACAATCCTTTTTCAGGATGTTGCCAGCGAACTAGTGCCTCCATTCCCATCACCTGATTTGTTTTAGTATTGATTTTAGGCTGATAATGCACAACGAACTCTTGTAAATCGATTGCACGCCTAAGTTCAGACTCCATTTGTAAACGCTCTTTGGCTTTATTATTGATATCTTTTGAATAAAACTGATAGTTATCTCGCCCCTTATGCTTAGCAAACTCTGTCGCCGCACTGGTATTTTTCATCAAGGAATCCGTCGTTTCTGCATCATCAGGGTAAACAGCAATACCAATACTCGCCGTTACAAAGACATCATGACCATTTATAACAAAAACACCTTTCATTACCCCTAATAAGCGCTCTGCAATATAAGCTGAATCTTCAGCAGCTGCACCTCCGGGTAACAAAATGCTAAATTCATCTCCGCTGAGTCGCGCAATATTCAGCCATAGATCATCTCTTCCAGTATGGCTAATAACATCCGTGAATCTAACTGCACCCGATAACCTATCGGCAATCTGTTGCAGTAATAAGTCCCCTGACTTGGGGCCTAAAGTATCATTAATTTCTTTAAATCTATCCACACTTAAGTTCATTACTGCAACTGAATCTTTGTATCTAATGGCGTTCATCAACGCCCAATCTAAGCGGTCCATAAATCGAGCGCGATTAGGTAGCCCAGTTAAAGAATCATAAAAGGCTAATTGGTCTTGGTAAGCTTTTACCGTTAAGGTATTACGTAAGCGTAAAGCCAGTTCACTTGCGTCGATTGGTTTTGCTAGAAAATCTGTAGCACCAAGTTCAAGCGCTTTTAGTTTAGTAGCAGCATCAGATGCGGAAGTTAATACAATCACAGGGATACGTTTTAATAGTTCATGAGAACGTACTTCTCTTAAAATTTCAAAACCATTCACTATCGGCATTTTAAGGTCGAGTAATAAAATATCCGGTGGATTTAGCTTCAACTTTTCCATCGCCAGTGTTGAGTCTTCAATATTAATGAAATTCTGATAACCTTCATCTTCTAGAAAGCTTTGTAATATTTCCATCAGAATAGGTTCATCATCTATCATCATAATCACAGCATTTTTTAATTGTATGTGAAGATTATCAACGCAAGCACTTGGCTTATCGAGTTTATCAATATTCAGATTATTCACTCACTTCCCCTACGCTTTTTTTATCTTTTTCTGTAGAATATTCAACTATTTCAGGCATATTAGCTTTTTCAGAAACACTAGATAAATCGATATTTTTTGTCATCTGTTTAATTGTTTTGAGTAAATTTATAGCATTAATTGAATCTTTCTCATTTGCTGATGTTTCAAGCTTTATTGCTGGTTCGGTAAAATCATGGAAGCCAATAGTGCCAGCCGACCCTTTAAGCCAGTGTGCTAAATCGGCTAACTCTACAAAATCACCTTGCTCTAATGCAGTATTCATTACTCTAATTTTCTCATCTAATCTCAACACAAATTTCTCAACCATTGGTCTTAATTTAGGTGTGCTCATCAATAAACTTGATCTGATTGGAGCACTTGCAGATATCGTCTGTTCGGTAACAACATTGGCCTTACTCTCAGTAATTTCTTGCTCGATAGTGTCAATGTTATCATTCACCTCTAGACGTGAAATCAAATCACTAATTTCTGCAATTTGCGCTCTAACAGCAACTCGATCTTGTTGCATAGCATAGGCCTCTAATGCTTCTGCTGGTTCAGTGAAATCATGAAAACCAACCGATCCTGCAGATCCTTTCAACCAATGTGCTAAGTCAGCGAGTTGCTCATAATTAGCTGTAGCAGCTGCTTGTTCTATTAAGCTAAATTGTTCATCTAAACGAGTAATAAAACGTCCGATTAAGCTTCGGTACTTATTTTTTGCCCCTGGCAAAGATGAATGGATAGCAGCCTTGAGCGGAGTGTTTTCTGTCATTTTTTCGTTAACCGAGTCTTCAATCATCAATGCAGTGTTAGCTGCTTCTTGTTGTAGCGACGTTGTTGCAGTTGCAATCTTACCTCCCAACTCATTAGCCAAGTATTTAAGCAATTTATCAATATCAATGGGTTTCGTCATGTAGCCTGAATATCCCGCAGAGAGACACTCACTTTCAGCTCCTTTCATTGCATGTGCCGTTAAAGCGATAATAGGAATGCTAATACCTTTTTCACGCATCAAACGTACCGCTGTATAACCATCCATAATCGGCATCTGTACATCCATTAAAATAAGATCAAAGTTTCCAGCTGTAGCCATACTCACCGCTTGTTGACCATTAACAGCGGTTTCAATACTCAGCCCAGCCCCACTTAAGACGACCTCTAATAAATCTCTATTTTCATCGCCATCATCTACCACTAAAATATTCGCATCGGGGAAAATCCATGTGACTTGTTGCTCTGCAGTATTAGATGTAATTTCTTGCATGACTTCGGTGGAGGAAAGCAACCTAGCTTGCGGAACGGCTTCAACTTCTATATTGACAATAAAACAACTGCCTTTACCTTGCTCACTAGTAACCGTAATATCGCCTCCCAGCGCTTCAGCAAAACGTTTACTAATAGTAAGACCCAAACCAGTACCACCAAAACGTCGTGTGATCGAACTATCTGCTTGTACAAATGGTTTAAAAACCGCTTCAGCTTGTTCCTGTGTCATGCCGATACCCGTATCTGAGACCTCAATAATCAGTCTCGACTTATGCTTTTCTGACTTATAACGTGTACTTAGTTTAACCACTCCACTTTCAGTAAATTTTATAGAGTTACCAACTAAATTAGTTAATATTTGTCTTATTTTACCCGCGTCTGTTAATACAAGTTCAGGCATGCTATCGATGGCAACAAACTCAAGATTAATACCTTTTTCCTGGGCTTTCACCCCCATCACTTTAACCACTTCTTGAACTATTTGATGTGCAGGGCAAGGTAAGGTTTCAATTTCAATTTTTCCAGCTTCAACCTTTGATAAATCCAGTATATCGTTAATTAAGCCAAGTAGATGTTTACCGCTGGAGGCGATCGTACCTAAATAACGCTTACTTTCTACAGGATCGTTACTATGGCCGCGGATTAGCACCTCTGTAAATCCAAGAATGGCATTCATTGGCGTACGTATTTCGTGACTCATATTGGATAAAAAATCACTTTTTGCACGGTTTGCCATTTCAGCTTCTTCTTTAGAGCGACGTAATTCTATCTCTTTCTCTTCTAACTTAGTAATATCATCAAAACTGACCATCATACCAGCTACTTTACCGTTTTGACCTAATACTGGTGAACAATTAACCATGAAGGTATAACGAATATTGTCATCTAGCTCTAAATACAACATATGATTCATTTGCAGTGAACTGGATGCAAGGGCAATTTCCCATGGGTATTTTGGCTCAGGGTTTGGAGAAACGCTTTCATTCTCGCTACGAGCCATGACTTGCTCCCAGCTAAACTTTGCAATACTACGTCCCATTAAATCTTCTGGTTTTTCACCGACTAAGACAGAGAAGGCCTCATTCGCTAACACTATATTTTGCTTAACATCTAAGACTAATAACCCCTCAGCCATAGTATCCAATGCTGAACGGACCCGGCCAGGAATGGCTTGAGAGGGGTCCAACTGTTTAAGCATTTTTCCTAAGTAAAACTTGAAAAAAATGAAACTGAAGAAAGAAACAAACATAATAAACTGCGCTAAAGGTTCGAAAAAGAAAGCAAACAAGCCAGGATGTTTTAAAGGTTCAAATCGAAGTTCGATATTACCCCATTGTGTATTGCCTTCCCATATTGGCACCACCAACTGCGATTCTGTAGAAGTTCCTTTTTCCATCGCTTTCCATTGCAATTCGTGATCACCAATAATAGCAGCAGCCTTACCTTTTAGAGGCTTAACTGCAGCGGAAAGTATTTGCTCATTGCGAGACACAAGAATATTAAGGTTAGCTTCCATTCGACGTATATCACGGCGTGTAATAAAGACAGAGCTATTAACAGCCACAATTTCAGCAATGGCTGCTCTACCAGCTAATATCGCGCCATACCTATCCGGAAATAACCCTAGAAAAGAAGCAGCGATACTTACGCAAACTACTATGCTCACTAATCTTAATGCGATTCGTGTTTTTGCACTTTGTCCTTTAAATATTTTGCTTATCAACCTGAATTCCTTTCATTCTTTTATTTACAATAATAAAGTCTGTTTTGATATTTTTTAGGTGCCTTATTGTGAAGTAATAGCATTACTATTTATTTTCTTCATTCGCATCGCTGCCATCGGAAACAATCGATTCTAAAGACTCCCCTTCTTCGCCTAACACGCCTCTGGCTTGATTTAGTACCGGAAGCGGGTCTACAAAGCGCCATACGGGTAAGGTTCCCATAACACTCCCTAGCAACACGCCACTCCGGGCTAACCAAGCGACATACCCCGCCGAAACACCAGCAGAAACAGCCAATGAACTGCCAACGGTTGTTTTATTAAAAATAATATCTTGGTCGAGCTCTTGGCGCATCTCATTCAATCCGCTAATAAAATTATTTGTCTGTATTAACATTAGCGGATCATCTTTCATTAAAAAATTATCAATATCATTTTGAAGCTGAGATTGTTGTTCTTCAATCGTATTTTTTTGCAATATTTTCAATACAGTAGCGGTATTAACATTATTATTGCTAACCTGCTGTTCACCATCACTATTAAAAGAAGTAACAGCAGTGTTGATGATTTGCAGTTGATCCTGAAATGCATCTTGTTCAAAGTTATTAATTTGTTCAGGCTCTCCACCTCCTAAACTTTCTTCAGCGCTTTCTTCTATCTCTTCTTGTAGAGCTTCTTCAACTTCCTCTTCTAACATTGTTTCAAGATCTAAAACTTCCTGTTCTAGCTCAACACTGTCAAGTGGAATAAAAATAGGGGTATCAACTACACTCACTCTTTCTTCAATAATTTCTGTAACTTCAGTCGTTTCTGTCATTTCAATATCTACACTAGATACTTTTTGCGGCTGGCTACTAATACTCTCGAGCGTTCCTTGACTATCAATATAGCTCACTATGACGGATATGTTAGTCCCTATATCGGTTGGTTGAAGCACATAACTTGAAGTCGTCGCGGCAGTTATTTCATTACCATTTTTTAGCCACTGAAAAGTAAACTCCCCAAGGCCATCGTCATCGGAAATTAATGAAGTATCTACGACCAATATTTCACCATCACTTAGAGTACCAGTTACTACAACTTTACCTAGTGCAGGGTCATTAACATTAGTGACCAACAAATTAAAACTATCAGTAGCCTTTAAACTACCATTACCATCATCGGCTGTAACTTCGATGGTTAAGCTACCCACATCCGCATTCAAAGGTGTACCAGTAAAGGTTCGCGTAGCGTTATCAAAACTTAACCAAACCGGTAATGCTGAACCATTAGTTAACTGCGCGCTGAAAGTTAAACTATCGCCGCTATCCACATCTTCAAAAGTATCTGCAGCAAAAGTGAAGTTGAAAACGGCATCTTCCATCGCTGATTGATCTGCGATGGCGTTGTTTAAAGTGGGATCGTTATTGCTGTTAGCAATCACAAGTTCAAAGCTATCGACGGCATTCAAGTCACCATTACCATCATCGGCTGTAACTTCGATGGTTAAGCTACCCACATCCGCATTCAAAGGTGTACCAGTAAAGGTTCGAGTAGCGTTATCAAAACTTAACCAAACCGGTAATGCTGAACCATTAGTTAACTGCACGCTGTAAGTTAAACTATCGCCGCTATCCACATCTTCAAAAGTATCTGCAGCAAAAGTGAAGTTGAAAACGGCATCTTCCATCGCTGATTGATCTGCGATGGCGTTGTTTAAAGTGGGAGCATCATTAGTATTCGTGATCACCAGCTCAAAAGTATCTGTTGCAGGAATACCTCCTTGACCATCATCGGCTGTGACTTCAATGTTGATCGTTCCCACATCACTATTCAGCGGTGTGCCAGTAAATGTGCGAGTATTTGTATCAAAACTTAACCAAGTTGGTAACGGTATGTTTCCAACTAGCTGTGCGCTATAGGTCAAGCTATCACCACTATCGACATCGCCAAAAGTATTAGCGGCCAAGGTGAAATTGAACGCGTTGTCTTCCGTCGCTGATTGGTCTGCAGTCGCACTGTCTAAAGTCGGATCATCATTAGTGTTCGTGATCACCAGCTCAAAACTGTCTGTTGCAGGAATACCACCTTGACCATCATTGGCGGTGACTTCAATGTTGATCGTTCCCACATCACTATTCAGCGGTGTGCCAGTAAATGTGCGAGTATTTGTATCAAAACTTAACCAAGTTGGTAACGGTATGTTTCCAACTAGCTGTGCGCTATAGGTCAAGCTATCACCACTATCGACATCGCCAAAAGTATTAGCGGCCAAGGTGAAATTGAACGCGCTGTCTTCCGTCGCTGATTGGTCTGCAGTCGCACTGTCTAAAGTCGGAGCATCATTAGTGTTCGTGATCACCAGCTCAAAACTGTCTGTTGCAGGAATACCACCTTGACCATCATTGGCGGTGACTTCAATGTTGATCGTTCCCACATCACTATTTAGCGGTGTGCCAGTAAATGTGCGAGTATTTGTATCAAAATTTAACCAAGTTGGTAACGGTATGTTTCCAACTAGCTGTGCGCTATAGGTTAAGCTATCACCACTATCGACATCGCCAAAGGCATTAGCAGCCAAGGTGAAATTGAATACGCTATCTTCCGTCGCTGATTGGTCTGTAATCGCATTGTTTAAAGTCGGAGCATCATTAGTGTTCGAGATCACCAGTTGAAAACTGTCTGTTGCAGGAATACCACCTTGACCATCATCGGCGGTGACTTCAATGTTGATCGTTCCCACATCACTATTTAGCGGTGTGCCAGCAAATGTCCGAGTATTTGTATCAAAGCTTAACCACGAAGGTAATGCTGAGCCATTGGTCAACTGTGCGCTATAGGTAAAGCTATCACCACTATCGACATCGCCAAAGGTATTAGCAGCAAAGATAAAGTTGAAAACGGTATCTTCCGTCGCTGATTGATCTGTAATAGCATTATTTAAAGTCGGATCATCATTAGTGTTCGTGATCACCAGCTCAAAACTGTCTGTTGCAGGAATACCACCTTGACCATCATCGGCGGTGACTTCAATGTTGATCGTTCCCACATCACTATTCAAAGGTGTGCCAGTAAATGTGCGAGTACTCGCATCAAAACTTAACCAAGTTGGTAACGGTATGTTTCCAACTAGCTGTGCGCTATAGGTTAAGCTTGCCCCATTATCAACATCATTAAAACTGTTTTCATTGAAGGTAAAATTAAACGTAGTGTCTTCAATCGCGACTTGGTCTAGTAAAAGGTTATCCAACGTTGGATCGTCATTGACCGCGCTAACAAGTAAGTGGATTACCCCATCACTAGGACCTGCTCCTAAAGCGTCTTCAATGTGTGTTGTGATATTAACATCACGTTCGTTATTTGCTGTTGGAAGGAATTCAACATTTGCCAATGCAGCATTAACATCGGTCACTGAACCATTTATCGTCCATATGCCAGATGTACTGTTATAGGAGCTAGAAGCACTTCCAAATACCCCCGAGCTCAATGAGCCTGATGTAGTGTCAGATAAAACCAGTGTTGCGGTGATAGTTTCTGCATTATCAACATCGATTACAACAATATTATCAAAAGAAACAATGCTATCTCCCTCAATATAATTTTTAACTTGGGTTTGATTAGTTGCGCTAGGCACATCATTCATATTAATTATTTCAGACGTTTCTGCACTTGTTAATATTTCAGTTGTCCCCTGTGCATCCTTAAAACTGACCACAATACTTATTTTACTTCCAACATCGGCACCTGATAACGTATACGTTTCATTCGTTTCAGCACTGATATTTAAACCATCTCTTAACCATTGATAGCTAAAGACCCCCAACCCATCTTGATCGCTAATAGTGCTAGTATCGGCGGACAATACATCACCTTCCAAAGTTGCACCGATGATCGTTACATTGCCTAAAGGAGTGTCATTGACATTACTTGTCGTCAAAGTAAAACTATCGCTAGCAACCACACCACCTTGGCCATCATTGGCACTCACTGTGATATTGATACTACCAACATCATTATTAAGTGGCGTACCGCTGAAGGTGAGGGTCGCACTATCGAAAACTAACCAATCAGGTAAAGCACCACCACCAAGTAACTGTGCTGAATAAATTAATGATGCTCCGCTATCCAAATCATTAAATGTATTCGCGGCAAACATAAAATTAAAAGCACTTTTTTCAGTACTAACCTGGTCAGCAATTAAGTGCGCAAGTGTTGGGTCATCATTAACAGCAGTGACTTGCAGGGAAATAACGCCATCAACAGGGCCGGCACCTGATGCATCTTCAATATGAGTGGTGATATAAGTATCAATATCATAATCACTCGAGGGTACAAAAGCTGTCGCAGCTAATGCGGCATTAACATCATCTACAGTACCTGTTACCGTCCAAACTCCAGTTACCGAATGATAAGAGCTCGTTACTGTTGCAAAGGTTCCGGAGGTCAGTTCACCAGCAGAAGGATCAGCCAATGTCAGACTGGCAGTAATAATATCGCCAGAGTCGACGTCACTCACAACGATATCGTTTAAAGCCACATTAATGTCGCCTTCTGTATAATTTTGTACTTGGTTCATTTCTGTTGCATTAGCAGCGTCATTAATATTAACGACGGCAGTGGTCGCAACACTTACGACACTTTCTGTAGTGCCAACTGGCAACCCATTATCTAAGTAGCTAATCACCACAGTGATGGCTTTATCGACGTCATTATTTCCGAGCGTATAGCTCGCACTATTTGCACCTGAAATATTAATGCCATTGCGTTGCCATTGATAACTAAAAGTACCCAATCCATCGGGATCGTTTAATGCCGAGGTATCTGCGTTAAGGGTTTCTCCTTGCTTCGGTGTACCATTTATAAACACACTACCCGTAGGTATATAATTACTACCTGTCACAGTGGCTGTCGTCTCACTAACAACAACTTCAGAGGTACCATGCAAATCGGTATAACTTGCCACTACTTTAAGAGTTTGGTTATCGTCACTAACGGTAATGGTGTAGGTATTTTCTGTTGCACCGACTATATCAATACCATTTCGTTGCCATTGATAGTTAATGACACCTAAGCCATCTTGGTCAAGCAAATCATTATTAACAGTAAGTGTGTTACCGACGGTCGCTGTACCTGTTATCGAAATAGTGCCTGTTGGTAGGTCATTAATATTCGCAACAGCAATCGTTTGTTCACTAGTAATGGTTTCTAATGTCCCTTGAGCATCGGTATAACTCACTTGATATGAAATAACCGAACCAACATCGGCATCGTCAAGCATATAAGAGCTTGTTGTCGCACCACTGATAGCAACACCATCTCGCAACCATTGATAATTAAACGAGCCTAATCCATCATCGTCAGCTAGAGTAGAGGTATTTGCAGTTAAAATTTGGTTTTCTATCACTGAACCGGTGATCGTGGCAGTACCATTTGGTAAGTCATTACTGTTAGAAATAATGAGATTAAAACTATCTGTTGCTGCGATTCCACCATTGTTATCGTTGGCAATCACTTCAATCGAAAGCGTTCCTATATCATCATTTGTAGGCGTTCCACTAAAAGTTCGTGTATTTGAATCGAAATTTAACCAAGCCGGAATTAAAGCGCCACCAACTAGTTGCGTGGAGTAACTAATATTATCGCCACTATCAATATCACTAAAAGTATTTGCTGCAAAAGTGAAAGTGAATAGCGAATCTTCAGTCGCAGTTTGATCATTAATGTCATGCTCAAGAGTGGGATCATCATTACTATTTGCTATAACAAGTTCAAAACTATCTGATGCAGGTATACCACCATTGCCATCATCTGCAATCACTTCAATGGAAATAGTTCCTACATCTTGATTGAGGGGTATACCACTAAAAGTACCCGTGCTCGCATTAAAGTTCAGCCAACTTGGTAATGTGCCCCCACCTAGTAATTGAGCGCTATAGGTAATAGTATCGGCGTTATCAATGTCCTTAAAACTGTGTTCAGGCAAGATGAAATTAAACAAAGTATCTTCACTAGCCGATTGATCAGGAATGCTACTCTCTAAGGTTGGGTCATCATTCTCAGGCGCCACAGTTAAGATGATCAAACCATCAATTGGCCCCGTATTAGCCAC
>NZ_JALAAC010000031.1:0-51145 GCF_037546855.1 Vibrio sp. 1-Bac 57
GTTTACTCATGAGATGTACTAATATTAGAAAGGTTTAAGTTATGAAATACCCTTTAGCATGCACTTTTGTATATTTAACTTTATTTTTACAGGGCTGTAATAGCCACGCTGAGAGCAACTCAGTTACCACAAAAGCAAGTGATTACAAAGGCTCTGGCTCCCTTACCTATGGTATAGCAGAGTCCACCGTCACGAATCTTTTTACACAAGGTGGCCGAGTGGCTGCTATCGGATCGATTAAGAGCATTGATGGTGCAACAACGTGGACAGTACCTGCCGTTGTAAACTATACAAATGATGCAATGCCCTTTGCTGCTGATTTATATAATGACTATGGCGATCAATACCCTAATGGTAAAGCCGCTACCGCAGCATTAAATGACACAGACATTATAGAAGTTGACGCTGATGGCGAAGTGATCACCGCTTACATCTTTGCAGATAACTACTTTGAAATGTATATAAATGGTGTTGCTGTCGGCAAAGACCCAGTCCCTTTTACGCAATTTAACTCGAATATTGTTCAGTTTAGAGTGAATAAACCTTTCGATATTGCAATATTAGCGGTTGATTGGGAGGAAAATTTAGGAACAGGTACCGAAGATAATCGTGGTCGTAAGGCGCACCCAGGTGATGGTGGTTTTGTCGCAGTATTTAAAGATAACAATGATAAGGTTGTAGCAATTACTGACAACAACTGGAAAGCACAAACTTACTATACGGCTCCTATTTCAGATTTAAGCTGTTTATCTGAATCAGGTCATTCCCGCTTATCGACTGGTTGTACTATTGAAGGCACTGACGATGCTTCAATACTTTATGGCGTACATTGGGCTATGCCAACGGGTTGGGAAAAACAAGGTTATGATGATAGTCAGTGGCCATCAGCGACTGTATTTAGTAACGAGACAGTGGGCGTAGACAATAAAAAATCATACACAAATTTCACTGATATTTTTGATGACACTCTTAATAGCAAGATGAATGATGCTCAATTCATTTGGTCTTCAAATTTAAGTTTAGATAATAAAATTTTACTAAGAACCAGCGTTACTCAATAATTTACTTTATTGAGTAAGCAGCAATAAGAAAACGCTCACTTAGTTTATTTATGTATAAACGACAACGGGAGCATTTAGGTTAACTGTAACTTTGATGCTCTGCGTTTTTATTGGCTGTAACTTTGGCTTTAACTACCGATTAGATGCCAATTACATGTCATTTTACGTCAATTAGATATCCATTAAATACTAACCTTAGTTACTCGATCTCTAAAATAACGTTCTTTCCTATTAGTTTCATCTTCATCGTCTTATGTTTATAGCCCACTGATGACATCGATTTTTATAGTGGTTTAGGTAATAGTGGATATGTTAATATTACGTTTTGATTAGTATTCGGTAACAAGATGACAGAAAATACAGTTATACAACAACTTGATGCATTAGGTTTACGCTGCCCTGAACCGGTTATGGTGATCAGGAAAACGGTCCGTAAATTAGAAGCGGGTGATTTATTAGAAATTATTGCCGATGATCCAGCAACAACCCGTGACATCCCAAGTTTTTGTCGCTTTATGGAGCATCAATTAGTAGAAGCGCAAATTGAAACACTGCCTTACCGCTATCTGATCAAAAAAGGATTGAAGTAATAAACAGCGAGCTAATTAACAAATGCCTTAATTAATAAATATATTAATTAACAAGCACCCTCGCTTCGACATTAATTTTATTATTTAACAACCTATACAAAAATAGTGCCCCAACTATCACTACAGCAGCAGATACAGATAGTCCAATATCATAGCTACCAAAAGCTTCGGTAAGGTATCCAGTAGAGATAGGTGCAATAATTTGTGCAGCACCATAAGCTAAGGTCATTGTCCCCATGAACTTAGCAGGATTACTTGGATAAAACTTACCAGCCATGGTCAGCACGAGGCTAACACAAGCGATAAAAGTACCTCCGAACAACAGAACGCTTAATATAATAACAGCAGCACTATCACTAAATACAGGAAGCAGGATCCCTATCGCCTGTAGAATATATGCCGCAATTAATGCTTTAAGATAACCAGTACCGCGTGCAATTCGATCCCATATAAAAGGGGCAGGCATGGCGGCAACGCCAACCAATAGAAAAGCAAATCCCCCCAGCCCTTGTAAACCTTCAATATCCTCGACAATATCAACAATGAAAGTAGAGCTAACAACATAACCGTACCCGGCACAAAAATAAGCCAACATCATTAGTGATTTGAAGGTTTTAGTAGGAGGGTTATCTTTAATGTCACTGTCTATTTGACCATCGACAAAGGGATGGGGTATCCATAACCAAGCTGGAATAGAGAATATTACCGCCATCACAGTTAATGCGAGCCATTGCTGCTGCCAGTCAGCAGACATAACAACCATCATTTCCACCAATAACGATGTCACAATAATACTGACTCCAGCACCAGAAAAGTGAACACCTAACTCAGCACGATGATTATTTTTAACTAACCATTTTAATATCAAACCAGATGCAATAATAAAACCGCCTGAAGCACAGACACCAGCAATAAAACGTAATACAGACCAAATAACGATGTCGGTTGTGATCACCATCAAAGCAGAAGTAACAACACTTAATATCAGATAAATTCGATGTAAATTATATTTGTAGTGGAGATTATGCAGGTTAGCAGCCAATAAAACACCGAACATGTAGCCCATAAAATTAGTCGTCGCTAACCAGCTTCCACCAATCTCAGTTAAGCCTGCACCATCCTGCATTATCGGTAATAAAAGACTATATGAAAATCGAGCCACGCCAACGGTAACAATTAAACTACAGATACCAGCGAAATATACACGAACTTTTGTTAACTCCATTAACATTGTCATGACTCTTTATTGTGAAAATTATCAACACAGCATACGCCAACCTGTTAATCTTAAAAATTGAATTATTTAGAATAAATACTTCTTATTATAAGAACTATTTATTATTTAAGTATGAGGACTAATATGGAAATTTTGACCCTAAGAACCTTTAAAGCAGTTGTTGATGAAGAAGGAATTAAAGGTGCCGCTGATAAACTACATACGGTTCAGTCCAATATTACTAATAGAATTAAAAAACTTGAAACAGAGTTAGATACAAAACTGTTTAATATCATTGGTCGGAAACTACATTTAACACTAAGCGGTCAAGCACTTTACAACTATGCAGATCAAATTCTACAGCTAGAATATGAAGCCACCACCGTCATTTTACGTAATAAAGAAAATTACGAATTAAGGGTCGGTATGCCAGAAACCTTCGCAGCTGTTCATATGCCGCTGGCCCTTAAAAAGCTGAAGCAAAATCACCCTCAAATCAGAACTAAAATTTATACTGATACCAGCGATAAACTGGTTTTTTCTGTGCTTAATAATAAAGTTGATTGTGCCGCTATTGGTAATGCACCTCAACATGAGAAGCTTGTTGTGATTCCTGTTGTGAAGGAAGAACTAATAATGGTGACCCCACTAGATAGTGAATATGACCCAGTGCTATTTGTTCGTGATCCAGGCTGCGGTTATAGAAAACACGCAATTATGTGGCGATTGGAGGCAGAACGAGATAACGATGAGCTAATGTTAATGAGCAGTGCAGACGGTATTTTAGGTTGTGTCGCAGCGGGGTTAGGTTACACCATTATTGGCAAAAACATGGTGGTTGGCAGTCGCTATGAAAAATCACTTGTCATGACACCGGTCAGCCATGGTCCATCATATGTGCAGTTGTCGATTGTTTATCGTAAAGATAGCCCTTTAGAATCCGGTATTTTGACGCTAGCAAAACTGCTAACCGATACTAGCTACGCTAAATAACTGTATCACTACAGTTCAGCCTTGATGATTGGCGATATGGATAAAGCTGTCGAGTTTTACAATAAAACGATATGCCTTAGAACCCCTTACTGGTGGTTCAAATTTTTCCTTTTGAGGTGGTTTTATATGACCTTACGTATTCCGCGTTAAAATTATTTACAACGTTAGGTTTTGTTTGCTCTTAAAACAAGACAACAACATGTAAGAGTGCAAACCTGAAATAAAACTGGTTTGGAAAGTTTTATTCACTAAAACATTAAATTCATTCATTCTTTTACAATGTACTCGCAACATAAAGTCATATTCACCCGTGATCGAATAACATTCGTAGATTTCCGACGTATCTTGAATTAACTCAATGGTTTTCTCTCGCGCGTTTACTTCACTCTTTCTATATTGAACCATAATAGAAGCGGTGATCCCCAAGCCTGCTTTTTCTTTATTTAAAACAGCTGCGTAGCGCTCAATAATACCAACTTCTTCCAATCTTTTTAAGCGGCGAAAACACTGTGAGGAAGATAAACCCACTTTCTCTGCCAGCTCCAAACGAGGGATTTGGCTATCCTCTAATAAAAAGTTCAGAATGCGAATATCATATCCATCTAATGGTACATCATGCATGATTTACAGCCTTTTATGGATTTTAGTGCAATTATAGTTGCATTAAACGTATTCCAGCAAGGTTATTTTGCTAGGAAACTCTTATCGCTATCACGTTACATTTATACCTGTTATTACTATTTATATTACAAAGGAAAAATGATGAGTTTAGCGATTTTAGGTGTCTTTATTCCAACCTTCTTTTTTGTGTCTATCACCCCTGGAATGTGTATGACATTAGCCTTAAGTTTAGGGATGAGCATTGGTTATAAACGTACTTTATGGATGATGTTAGGTGAGATCATTGGTATTGGGCTGGTTGCTACTGCGACTATTATCGGAGTGGCTTCGGTAATTAGCAGCTATCCGTGGCTATTTACTATTTTTAAATTTATCGGAGCAACCTATCTTTTGTACTTAGGTGTGATGATGTTGCAATCAAAGGGGAAATTAGCAATTGGTACGGAAAATAACTCCACAAAAAAGCAGCATAACAAAGCCCTTTTTATGCAAGGTTTTATTACTGCGATTGCCAACCCAAAAGGTTGGGCTTTTATGATTTCACTGTTGCCACCATTTATCAATAATGAGCAGCCTTTAGCACAACAAATGGTCATTCTTGTGGCCATTATTTTGACCTTTGAATTTATTTGTATGTCACTCTATGCAGCAGGTGGTAAAGGGTTGAAATATTTATTAGCTAGTGCCGAAAATGTACGTTTAATTAACCGTATATCAGGCAGTTTAATGATCGGCGTTGGAGTTTGGTTAATGTTAACTTAGCAATAATGAACAATACGGCCTATTACTGCCGGTATTGTTCACTATCTATAAATATTAACCGATATTAGGCCCTAACCAACGCTCAGCGGTTTGTAAATCCCACCCTTTGCGTTGTGCATAGTCTTCTACTTGATCCTGTTGAATACCAGCAATCGCAAAATAACGACTTTCAGGATGAGAGAAAATCCATCCCGAAACAGCTGCACCTGGGTACATGGCGTAACTTGATGTTAATTCCATACCAATTTCTTGCTCAACATTCATTAAATCCCAAATCACTGCTTTTTCACTGTGTTCTGGGCATGCAGGATAACCTGGAGCAGGACGAATACCTTGGTATTTTTCACGAATTAAATCGTCGTTGTCTAAGGTCTCATCTGCGGCAAACCCCCAATACTCTTTACGCGTTTTTTGATGTAAATATTCAGCGAAAGCTTCAGCTAAACGGTCACAAACAGCTTGCACTAAAATAGCATTATAATCGTCATTATCTGCTTTATATCGTTCAGCAACTTCACGCTCACCAATCCCGCCTGTTACAGCAAAAGCTGCAATATAATCCGCGACACCTGATGACTTAGGTGCAATGTAATCAGCTAAAGAGTGATTCACAAAGGGTGGCTTTTTCTCTGTTTGTTGACGTAATTGATGACTCACTTGCAAGATTTCAGTGCGTGTTTCATCGCTATAAATTTCAATATTATCGTCAACACGATTTGCAGGGAAAATGCCCACAATACCCGATGCACTAATTTCACCGGCAGCTTCAACCGTGTCTAACATAGCGAGTGCATCTGCAAACAGGCGTGTCGCTTCTTCACCTACGACTTCATCTTTTAAGATGCGTGGATATTTACCTGCCAATCCCCACGTCATGAAGAATGGTGTCCAATCGATATAGTCACGTAATACATTAATCGACATATTTTTTACTACTTGCACACCCAATTGATTAGGCACAGTAGGTTTGTAATTTACCCAATCTAATTTAGCACCATTAGCACGTGCTTGTGTTAAACCAATCGGTGCACTGCGTGGGCGTTTATTGGCATGCTGTAATCGAACGCGGTCATAATCTAAATTCAATTTTTCAACAAATTCAGGTTTATGCTTTGGATTCAATAATTTTTGACATACACCTACTGCACGAGAAGCATTCGATACATAGACCACGGGTTGATCGTAATTTTGTTCAATTTTAACTGCCGTATGTGCCTTCGACGTGGTTGCGCCGCCGATCAATAATGGAATCGTTAATCCTTGGCGTTGCATCTCTTTTGCTACGTACACCATTTCATCTAATGATGGAGTGATTAAACCAGATAACCCGATCAGATCCGCATTATGTGCTAACGCAGTTTTAATGATTTTCTCAGTGGGTACCATTACACCTAAGTCGATAATTTCATAGTTATTACATTGTAAAATAACACCTACGATATTTTTACCAATATCGTGTACATCTCCTTTTACGGTTGCCATCACTACTTTACCGTTGGTCGCACCCACTGCTTTAGTTTCTTCAATAAATGGATTTAAATAAGCAACAGCTTGCTTCATTACTCGCGCAGATTTAACCACTTGCGGTAAGAACATTTTACCTTCGCCGAACAGGTCTCCAACGATATTCATACCATCCATCAATGGCCCTTCAATCACTTCGATTGGCATATCGGCATTTTGACGTGCTATTTCAGTATCTTCTTCAATAAATTCTGTAATGCCTTTAACTAATGCATGTGCAATACGTTCATTAACGGGCAGGCTACGCCATTCTAATACTTTGGTCTCGTCTGCTTTTTCAGCGCCATCACCACGATATTTTTCTGCAAGTTCTAATAAAGCATCTGTGCCATTAGCATGTTTATTTAACACCACATCTTCAACGGCATCTTTTAATTCTTTGGGAATATCATCATAAATCGCAAGCTGTGCAGCGTTTACGATCCCCATATCCATTCCGTTTTGAATACAGTAATAAAGAAATACAGCGTGAATCGCTTCACGTACAGGATTGTTACCACGGAATGAGAAAGATACGTTTGAAACACCGCCAGAAATCATTGCATGAGGTAAGTTATCTTTAATATCTTTCACTGCTTCAATAAAGTCTACAGCATAGTTATTATGCTCTTCGATCCCCGTGGCAATAGCAAAAATATTAGGGTCAAAAATGATATCTTCCGGTGGAAAGCCAACTTGGTTAACTAAAATGTCATAAGAACGCTTACAAATTTCATATTTACGCTCGCGTGTATCTGCCTGTCCATCTTCATCAAAGGCCATCACAATTACGGCAAAACCATAACGACGAATCAATTTGGCTTGGTGAATAAAGTTATCAACGCCCTCTTTCATACTGATTGAGTTAACGATACCTTTACCTTGAACACACTTAAGGCCTTCCTCTAAAATTTCCCATTTAGAAGAATCGACCATGATTGGCACACGTGAAATATCAGGTTCAGAAGCACATAGGTTTAAGAAACGCTTCATCGCAAATAATGAATCAAGCATCGCTTCATCCATATTAATATCGATAATATCTGCGCCTGCTTCTACTTGATGCAAGGCGACTTCAAGCGCTTCATCGTATAATTCATCTTTAATTAAACGTTTAAAACGGGCAGAACCCGTTACGTTTGTTCGCTCACCAACATTTTGAAAAAGTGAGCTAGAGCGAATAGTTAATGCCTCTAAACCACTTAAACGACAAGCAACTTCAATCTCTGGTAATTCACGCGGTTTGATACCCGCAACGGCATCAGCCATCGCCTTAATATGCGCAGGCGTTGTACCACAACAACCGCCCACTAAATTTAAAAAGCCACTTTCAGCCCACTCTTTAATATGCACCGACATTTCATCGGCTTCTAAGTCATATTCACCAAAGGCATTTGGCAAACCGGCATTAGGATGTGCAGAAACATAAGTTTCTGAGATACGCGACATTTCTTGCACATATTGGCGTAACTCATCGGGGCCCAAAGCACAGTTTAAACCGAATGTTAGGGGTTCAGCATGACGCAATGAATTGTAGAAGGCCTCTGTTGTTTGACCTGATAATGTACGACCCGATGCATCGGTGATCGTACCGGAAATCATCACAGGAATTTTATAACCGAGCTCTTCGAATACCGTTTCAACTGCAAAAACAGCGGCTTTTGCGTTTAAAGTATCAAAGATAGTTTCAATCAGAATTAAGTCACTACCACCTTTAATTAAGGCTTTAGTCGATTCAATGTAAGCAACAACCAGTTCGTCAAAAGTAACGTTACGAAAAGCAGGATCATTAACATCAGGAGAGATTGAACAAGTGCGGTTTGTTGGACCTAATACACCCGCGACAAAACGAGGACGGTCAGGTGTTTCATCGGTTTTTTCATCGGCAACACGACGCGCAATACGTGCGGCTTCATAATTGATTTCAGCAGAAATAGATTCCATCGCATAATCAGCCATAGCAATGGTTGTTGCGTTAAATGTATTGGTTTCAAGAATGTCTGCACCCGCATCTAAATATTCACGGTGAATATTAGCAATTACTTCTGGCTGCGTTAAAACTAATAGATCGTTATTGCCTTTTAAGTCGCTTTTCCAGTCTTTAAAACGTTCGCCACGAAAGTCAGCTTCTTCAAATTTATGGTCCTGGATCATGGTTCCCATACCACCATCGATCAGAAGAATGTGCTTTTCTAACTGTGCTTTAATTAATGCACTACGATCACTTATCGACATAGAGTTCCCTGCTACTTTTTTCTGAGTAAAAAATGAGGGTGAATAATAGCATAAAACTTGTACTCATAACCTTTCAAAGCCATTTCTATCTTGAAATATTCTGTTATAAATTATGAATTTTTTGATGGTTGAAACAGGTCATATATTCACTAAAGTAATAGCAATTATATTAGGTGAGTGATCTATGCTGTGCAGAAAAAACGGATTAGCTTAAAGCGGAAGATTTCAATCGAACCGTAAAAATTGTATATAAAAAAAGCGAGCTGCTTAGCTCGCTTTAAAATATAAAGAACAATTGAGTTGTGACTATTAAAAGGGGTACTAATATCGATAATAAAAACTCACTTGATATTAGTAAAACTTTACAAATAATCCACTATCTAATTTGATAAAAGTGAATGTTAGAAACGCCCGTTGGCAATGAGTTAACTAATGTAAACTCCTAACTCTGACACCCACTTTCAATAAAATGATAAAACGTAAAAATAATTAATCCTCCTGTATTAATGAATACAACCAGTATTAACTTCTAAAACTGTATCTAGTTACCCCGTTGGGTAGGTGAGTGTTTAAATTAATAACTCAGTTTTTGATACGGTTTTAGTACACTGGTACGAGTAAAATTTAAAATAATCTTATACCTCCGTTTTATGTTTGTTAACGTGAAAATGCTTAAATTGGTCAAGTGCATTTAATGCAATTGTGAAGCTGCTTTTAACAACTAGGCTTCCTGAATAACCAACCTGCTAACTGCGCAGAAGCATTGCCTATCTTTGACTTTACTCCTCTTAAGCTCTCTTAGCTACTAATAATTATAGGAGAGCTTTTTACCTTTTCCAGTACTACTTTTCATCTTTATAAATTATTTACAAAATTTATATTAAGTCACTGAGATCGTATGGCGTTACCTGATAAACACAGTAATTTAACCAATTGCTATATAAGAGATTTCCATGGCTACGCCAAATTGCATGTGGAATTTCATTCTCATCATCATTCGGATAATAGTTAATCGGCATGACCGGATCTAACTCTTCTTCGAGGTCTCGTAAATATTCATTATTTAATGTATTTGCATCGTATTCAGGGTGCCCAGTGATATAAACCTGACGACAATCAGGACTTGCCGCAAGATAGACTCCCGCATCAGGTGCATCTGCAAATACTGTTAAATCTGTTTTGTCTTTAATGGTGCGACTATTAAATTCAGCATAACGAGATAATGGAGCCCAAAATTCATCGTCAAACCCTCTTACTAATGGGTGATGATGATATGACGTTCGATGTGAATAGATACCAGAGAGCTTATCATCACGGGTCTCTTTCTCTAACCCATAAAGTATGTTTAATGCGGCTTGTGCAGCCCAACATAAAAATAGCGTTGAGGTAACGTTATGGCGAGACCAGTTAACTATTTCCGTGAACTTTTCCCAGTAATATACATTTTCAAATGGAATGGTGCCTAGTGGCGCACCAGTAATAATAAAGCCATCCCATTTTTGATTTTTGATCCGCTCAAAATCACCGTAGAACTTATCTAAATGCTTTTGCGGCGTATTTCGTGTTGCTCTGGCATCCACTCGTAACAGTTCAATATCAACTTGTAAGGGTGTATTAGACAATAAACGCATGAGTTGCGTTTCAGTTTCAATTTTTTTAGGCATTAAATTAAGGATCAGAACGCGTAGAGGACGAATGTTCTGGTGGCTAGCTCGTGTTTCTGACATCGTAAAAATATTTTCAGATTTTAAAATACTTGATGCAGGTAAATCATCTGGAATACGAATTGGCATAATTACTTCCTTAAAATGGCCTTTTAGACATCTAGAAGTCTAACATTAAAATAACTTTTTTAAATACTTAAATCTAATTTAGCACCTGTATTTATTTTTCACCTGTACTTTTAGTACCTTATTTCTTATCAAAAGTTAACTATTCTCTATGTTGATCCTTCACGATTTTTAGTGCGGCTAATGCTTCCACGACCTTATCTTCACTTTATGTAGAATAAGTTCGATACATTAGTTAGACTAAAAAAACACCAATAATTAAAAACAAAAGGAATAGTAATGCTTAATATTCAAACGGTTGTAGCGGACTTAAATAATGCACAACATGCACAGGCTTATTTAAGCTTAATGTCGCATTATGCTTGTGATCCAATGGGTGGAGGTGAAGACTTGAGTGACTTTGCTAAAGAGAATTTAATCACAAACTTGCTTGCTAGAAATGATGTTTTTATTGTTTTAATTTTTAGTGGTAACCATCCAGCTGCATTATTAACAGCGATAGAAGGCTTCTCTACTTTTGCCTGTAAACCATTATTTAATATTCATGATGTTGTCGTACACAATGATTTTAGAGGCCAAGGCCTTACTAAACATTTATTTGAAAAAATTGAAGAAGTCGCAAAACAGCAAGATTGCTGCAAAATAACGTTAGAAGTATTAAGTGGTAATGCCATTGCTTGTAAAGCTTATCAGCGTCTTGGCTTTTCTGATTATCAGCTTGATCCTGAGTTTGGTAGTGCATTATTTTGGACAAAAAAATTATAAACGGCTCTCATCTAAAGATAGCTTTTATAGCGTTAATTACATTCAATATATGATCTGATATTGAACAGAAAAATGAATCAATCTAGTTACGGATCATATGGTTGAGCACTTTGCAAAGTGTCTAACGCAGAAGTGATACAGTTTAATCAACAAGATAGATCAGCTATTAAGTGGAATTGCTGTTACCTACTGTTTAGCTGATTGATCAACTAAACGGTAAACAGCCCTACTGATTTAGTCGCGATCAAAAAGCTGACTAAATACATTAGCGCTTTTGGTAGTTAGCCTGTATTGCTTTAATGTCTTCAACCATTAAATCCATATCAACATGATTAATGCCCTGTGCATTAATTGTTGATTTAAACGTGGCATGAAACTCACCTTCGGGATTAATTAAAACAATGGAAGCACTATGGTCAACTAAATAAAAATCATCTGTTTCGCCCTCTTCAACCAAACTATAAATTAAACCTAATTGAGTGACAAATGGCCAAAGTTGTTTATGGGTACTGGTTACGCCAATAAATTCTTTATTAAAATAGTGCACATAATCTGCCAGTTGTTCTGCTTTATCTCGATTAGGGTCAACGGAAATAAATACAACTTGTGTGGTTGTATTTTGATCATTGGCTAAGCTTGGATAAATACGGTCTAGGTCTGCTAACGTAGTTGGACAAACGTCGGGGCAATAAGTATAACCAACAAAAAATAAGGTCCACTTACCTTTTAAGGATTGGTTTGTAAAAGCGACTTTCCCAGCTTTTTCAAAGGCAAATTCAGGTAGTGGCTGGCGTGTCTGTTGTAACACTAAGGCACTATTTTTAGTGCTAGTTTTAGTAGTAGTTTTACTGTGAACTAAATGAAAAGATTGGGTGCTACCGATAATAAAAAATAAAATCATTAACAGAGCACTAAAAATTATTATTAAACGTTTCATTTAATTCACACTATAAGTTTGGAAGATGGTTATTAATAACACTAATTGCCAATTACATCCAATCTGCAGTACGAATAACACCGACCGCAATCCCTTCAATATCAAAAGATTGATACTCTAAATCGACCTTTATGGCGTCAAATAAAGCATTCTCTGCTTTTAATGTTAATTACATCCAATCTGCAGTACGAATAACACCGACCGCAATCCCTTCAATATCAAAAGATTGATACTCTAAATCGACCTTTATGGCGTCAAATAAAGCATTCTCTGCTTTTAATGTTATCTGCTTACCGTCGCGATAAAAACGTTTTACGGTGACATTATCTTCAACACGCGCAACAACAACTTGGCCATTGTTTATATTTTGGGTTTTATGCACCGCTAATAAATCGCCATCCATAATACCAATATCTTTCATGCTTTCGCCTTCAACGCGCAGTAAAAAATCTGCCGCGGGATGAAATAATGCGGGGTCTACATCGTAATGTGCTTCTACATGCTCTTGAGCAAGAATAGGTTCACCAGCAGCGACTTTTCCGATTAAAGGTAAACCTTCATCGGCCACTATTTCATTATCTTTATGGTCGCTAACAACACGAATACCACGAGAGGTGCCTGACAATATTTCAATTGCACCTTTACGCGCTAAAGCTTTCAAATGTTCTTCTGCTGCATTGGCGCTTTTAAACCCAAGTATTTTCGCTAATTCGACACGCGTAGGAGGCATGCCAGTTTTTGCAATCTGATCTTTAATAACGTCTAAGACTTCGCCTTGGCGTTTGGTTAATTCTTTCATTATGAACTCCAAGCAATAATAAACTGTAAACAAACACAGTGTATATTTATACATGGATAATTACTAGGGTCTGTTTTCTCTTTCACGTGGTTTTTATAGGAATTTATACGGTGAATATTAGTTTGAATAGATTAATGACTTTAAATCTATTTAAAAAACTCAGACGTTGCTAAAGGAAGTACTGTTCGAAGTATTATTTGAAGTATTATTTGAAGTACTCTTAAAAGTAATATTAAAAAGCCACAAGCCTCTATATATGAAGCTTATTTATGACTCTCACCATTCAATTTACATAAGGTAGTAAACTGAATGGCAAGCTGATTTTTGACGGCACGTTGAAGTTATCATGAGTAAGTACAGGTAAATACAGACGAAGTAAACAGCTTATAAAACACCTTTAAAACTAACAGTGGTGGCACCGCTGTCGTTTTTAGGACCAATCCAAGTTAATGATTGTGCTATCGAAGGAGGGAGTTTATCTGTGCCTTGAATTTCACCATTTAATTGGTATATACCACCTTCGCCAAGATTAATATCTAAGTTAGTGTTTAATTGCTCAGACTCTTGAGTGACAAAAGCAGTAATATTGCCATTATCACATCCTAAGTCTACGGAAGGAGAAGCTAAATCAACATTACCCATTTGGCTATAAACAAAAGCATTATGCCATACCACGGTGCCCTGTAGTTGTTCACAATAAGGGTCACCTTGCTTTATTTGCTGAATAACCGCAGAAAAATTACCTTCTATTTTTACCGGTAATTTAGTTGGTATCAATGTGAGTAATTCTGCTGAGGTTAAATCAACCATAACATTTGACGCACTCGCACCTGTTAAACCATATTCTACAAAACCTTTGCCTGACATTTTATTAGGGCCATTGTAGAAGGAAACATCGGCTCCTATTGCTAAATTTAATAATGTTTTTAGTTGAACATCCCATTTCACATTATGAAGCGTAACCTTAGGGTTGATAACTACTTGCTTGGCCTGCCCATTCCATAGACTACCAGAAACATTATTGATTTTAACATTTGAAGCTGGCATCCAACCTACAACAGCTGCAGCAGGTAGGTTAACTAACAAACTACCACAGTAAACCAATACAAAAAGTATCGCGATTTTGACTTTCATTTGAACCCTTTTACAATGCTAATAACTTAATGATAAACGGTTAATCTTAACCATACCTTGTGTTTTATCCTGATTTAAATCAGCACTATTAACTTGTATTTGGTATTGATTTTGTAATGCTGTGATCCATTTTAAGAACTGGTTAAACTCAACTTGATTAATCCAAATATCAACACTGCCATTACGGTTTTGAATACGAGAAATAACAATTTTATTGCGCTTTGCGGTGCTACTAATCAACTGTGATAAATTTTGTTTTCTAGCCGTTGTCTTCTTATTTCCAACACCTGCAACAACGAGTTTATTGGCATTGCTTTCTACCCACTGTAACGTTTGTTCGCTACGTTGTAGTTTTTGCTGACTCGCAGCTAAATTAGTCGCAATAGGTTGCCAAATAAGAAAATAAATAACTGCAATAAATACAACCACCAGCGATATAAAGGTTAGTTGTTGCTCTCTTTCTGAAATGTTGTCCCACCATTCTTTGATTTGTTCAAACATTAGTTAACCCTCACCGTTAATACACCGCTGACACGATTTTTATTATTACTCAATGCCCCTTGGCCAAGCGTATATTTAGCAGGAACTTTTGTGGCGAGTAATTCAAAGGCCTGAAAGCTATCGGCACTAACCGCTAAACTTATTTGTTGGTTTTCACGATTAAATTTTAACGTTGAAATTTGTAAGCTAGGTACCGCCTGAAAAACTGGAATCAAATCATTTAAAATAGGCAAAAAACCATCTGACTGCGTACTGATTGATGATTCAGCCAACAAACCTTTTAATTTTTTCTTAATTCGGCTGTACCGTAAAGGTGATTGATTAGGAAAAGCTTTTTGGTAGAGAGTCTCTACTTGATGTTTTACTAATAAGGTTTTTCGGTCAGCTTGTTTTGTGGTGATAACAGCATTTACTAATACTACAATAAACAAGATAACAGCGGCAATCGCAGGTAGCTTCCACTTAGCAAGTTGCAAGTTACTTTCTTTTTTAACTTTAAACTCACCGGTTAACAGGTTGATAGGATTATTAAGGCAACCTTCTGCTAACAATTGCATTGGTAATACGACTGCTTTTTGCTGCCACTGTCCTATACAATCATTGGGTATGGCACTATAACTTTCAATCTGCTGTTCTGGTTTATCTAATAAATGTAATTGCAAAATGTTATTCAACATATCATTTTCACAACACCAAGCTTGGTATTCACCAGTACGTATTAACCATTGATGATCAAGTTGTAATGCTTGCCATTTTTGATCGAGAGGCAGGGGTAGTGTTAATGCTTCTGGAATCAAACGCTGACAAAAAATATCTGCATCAGCTAACCAACCCAACCACATTGTTAATTTACTCTTAAAACAAATGGCAATTTCAACTAAATCTGTTTCTTTGGCCAAAACTGAAAAGTGTAACTTATCAACATCACTAGCCAAGTCATCTTCCAACATATAAGGCAGAGCTTGTTGCATTTGACGCGTATAGGTTCCTTTAATTACCACTGATTTTAATGTGACATCGACGCCAGGTACTAAACAAATAACTTTCCGAGACTGCGCTTTTTCCGTTAACAATTTCAACGCCTGCGCATTATCTAAATCACCCGACGCAATGATCTCTTTTTCACTTTCAGACCAAACTAACCAATGGATAGTTTGGTGTGCTTCACTTGCTAAGCGGATAATTAATTGTTCACTCACTTGAACATCTCCATGCCAACTACCTCTTCAGCTCCTGCGTATTGGAAACGGATAGTAGTCGCTTTTTTATTCTCTATTTTAAATAATAGCTTGAAAACCATTATTCGCTGATCAAACTCTGCTAAACCAAATAATTGAAAAAAATCACTCGTTACACTTAACTGTGAACTGATCACATCAGGTATTAACTTATCGGCAATTAACTCTGATGCTAAAAATTCATCAACAGATGCCCAACCACTAATTGGTCTATCATCTAATATAGATTGAATATCCTCTATCGTAATAAGCAACTCAGGAGGAAATAAAGCAAATAGTATTTGCGCTTGTTTTTTGTTAACTGTATTCACATTAATCAACTGATTTGATGCAGGTAGTGCACATAAAAAAGGTTTTATACGTTCATAAATCTGGTCAGTAACCCCTTGTATTGCCCTTAACTCTGAAACATCAACCATCAAATGATTAGCGGTTAAATGTGGTACTCCCACTGATTCGTAATATCTATCTTCAGCACCCTGTGAAACATCGACAGTATCGTTATTATCCAGCCAATCCCGCGTAGACTCAGCAATTATTTCAGCTTCATACTCTTCAACACCTAGTGAAATCAGCAACGTTTGAAATTGGCTAATAGGTAAAGCACGAGTTTCATCTTGGTCAGCTTGGGCAATGGCATTAATATTAAAGCAACGACGGTAATCGATCATATTACCGGTAATCGATCCTTCGTCGACAGGAAAAACGATATCTGGCGTAGCCCATATTTGATCTAGACTGATCACTTCACTATCGGCAAAATCATCTTCTAATACCATGCGACTAAAATCCACGGTGGCTTGCCCATACCAATATACTTTTTCTGAATACGAAAGTCCTTCTGTCCGCAACAAGCTAGAGGTCATTCGCCCTGTCATAGTGGCGGCAATGGTCACCATGATCGCTAAAATCATTAAAATAGTGATTAACGCAATACCTCGTTGCTTATGATATCTGGCCATTAATCTTCTACCGAACTATCAGGTAATATAAAAATTCGCTTTAATTCACCGTAGTGTTGGCTGTTAATAGTCATTTCAATACCTTTAGGTATCGTTTTATCTGCATTCCAAGTATCTATCCAATCATCGTCCCAAAATCTAAAACTTAAACTATCAACATCATTTAATATTACTTGTTGCTCCGGTTTCTCTCCCGCGACAGTATCTGGGTGTAAATAATACAAACGTTGTAATTGATTATTTTTAACGCGATAACCTACTCGTAAAATAGTTGAACGAGGCAACAAGTTAAGTGGGTTAGTCCAACCTAAGCGATTAAACTCTATACCTTCAGAGTCTGAATCCAATACTTTTTTTCCCGCATACAAGACTTGTAAATTTTCATCTTCGACATTACCTGTTCGTGAAATACGCGCCACCATTTGTACAAAATCGCGTTCAATTAATAACATACCACGCTGAATTTCAACTAAATGCTTATCATGCTCACGACTGATTTCTCCACTGCGTAAAACACCTTGTAATATTTGGTAAGCAGCAAGACTTAATGTTGCAAAAATAGCAATGGCAATCAAAATCTCGATTAAGGTAAAACCATTTTGTTTAACCTGTTGATGGTACTTATGGTTTGGCAATGTAAGTCCTTATATACCCCAGTGCTTGGCCATCTTTTTGGTCACTCACTTCAACATCTAATGCCCTAAAATCTGTATTACCTGTGGTAACACCTTGAAAGCGCAGGTACCACTTAGTATCCGCAAACTCAACTTCCTCTCGACGCCAGTGTAATTCAGGCCACTGTTGTTGTAGTTTAAGTTCAGAAAGCCGATTACTTGCGACCCACATTGCGAATGTTTTTTGCTGTAAATAACTTTGATTACTTAATGATTGTGAAGCTGCTTGCATTACCGCAATACCAGCCGAAGCTAAAATCACTAACGCTAACATTACTTCTAGCAAGGTCATACCTTGCTCTTTTTTAATACCGTTATTAGTGAATAATTTGCTCATAAATCACTCATTAATTAATTCAATTTGTCCGCTCATGCCCACTTTAACTGTGATTTTACGCGATACATTCTCTGTACTAGAAAATTGATAACTGAAAGGTGTCACTTCACCACTAGACATAATAAAAACATGTGGGTTAATAGATGACTGTTTTGTTTGACCGTCAATGTTAACTAAATATGATTGCTCTACAAAAGTATCAGAGTCAGCTTTTTTTTGTGCTTGTTCTAACTCCCCCCAAACATTACCCACTAGATTATATTCAGCACTAACATTGTCTGGGAATGTTATATAACCATTGATCCGCGAGTTTACTAAAGGTTGCCATTGCCTTTTACTAAAGTCATAAAAAGCAAAGGTGTAACCTTGCTCATTAAACTCAATACCAAATTCAGTATTTAAAATTAATGCCTGATCCTGTGCTAGCTGCAATAAAGTACTAAAACGTTGCGCATGCCATTGACTGCTTTGCGCAGTGTTACCTGAGCTGGTTAATGTCATGACCACACCAACAGAAATCATGCCCATTAACACTAATACCAGCATGACTTCTAATAAGGTGAAACCTTTCACATTACGCATTGGAATGGTCACAAATACATTTATGTATTATTTATCATTGAGGTTCCAGGTACCGATATCATCATCAGTCCCTTCTTCACCATCAAGACCCACTGAAAGTACATCGATTTTACTTTTCTCGCCCGGACTATTTAGAATGTAATCATTACCCCATGGGTCTTGAGGGAGTCGTTTAATGTAACCGTCTTCACGATAATTACGTGGTGCAGGCGATGCGCTCGGCTCTGAGACTAATGCTTCTAAACCTTGATCCGTTGTCGGATAAACACTGTTATCTAATTTATACATATCTAATGCATTTTCTAAAGCAATAATGTCTGACTTAACTTTTTGCACATCTGCTTTATCTTTATTACCGATTAAGTTAGGCACAACCATTGCTGCTAATACACCTAAAATAACGATAACCACCATGATTTCTAATAATGTAAAACCTTTTTGTTTCATTTTTGGTTTTAAATCTTTCACGCTTTCACCTTTTTTTAATATATAAATTGTATAGTTCAGTTAGCCTGAAACCATATTATTAAGAGCCAAAATTGGCTGTAAAATGGCTGTAACAATAAACAAAACCACCCCCGCCATTGAGATAACGAGTGCAGGTTCAAAGATCCCTAATGCTAATGTTACTTGTGCCGAGAACTGTTTGTCTTGATTATCGGCAGATCGTTCCAACATATTACCTAATTCACCACTTCTTTCTCCACTGGAGATCATGTGTAACATCATCGGAGGGAACAACTTAGTACTATCTAATGCTCTCCCCAAACTTGTACCTTCGCGAACACGTTCAGCAGCTTCCTTCACTTTTAAACGAATATATTGATTACTTAAAACATCTCCGGCGATCCCCATTGCCTCTAACAACGGCACCGCACTACTATTTAAAATGCTTAATGTTCGAGCAAAGCGCGCCGTATTTAATTCATTAACAACCTTACCAACAACAGGAATACGTAATAAAAAACGATCAAATCGTAGTTGATTACTGGCTTTGCGTAAGTAATATTTAAATAGTAATAAGGCAATAATACACAAACCTAAAAAATACAAACCATAGGCACTCACTGCGTCACTAACAGCAATAAGAAAAAGTGTCGATCCCGGTAAGTCTGCTCCCATATGTTGAAACTGGCCAACAACCTGCGGCACTACTGACGTTAATAAAATAGCGACAACAGAGATAGCCACTAAGGTTAATACAATCGGATAAATCAACGCTTGCATCATCTTACTTTTCATTTCTTGTCGTTGTTCGGCGTAATCAGCAAGCCTATCTAGTACTTTTTCTAAATGCCCTGATTTCTCTCCCGCAGCAACCATCGCACAAAATAGATTATCAAAAATCATAGGGTAATTGCGCATACTATCTGCGAGTGTATAACCTTCAATCACTCCACCACGTACCGACGCTAGCATGCTTTTAATTTTAGGCTTATCACATTGCTCAGCTACTGCTTGCAATGACTCTTCAAGGGGAATAGAAGAAGCGACTAAAGTAGACAGCTGACGAGTGATCAAGGCTAAATCAGCTGTTTTTATTTTACTTTGAATAAAAGCCTTACCAGCTCTTTTGCGTTTTGAGGCAATGGCTTCAACTTCTAAGGGCATCAAGCCTACATTACGCAATTGTTGACGCAACATACGAGCAGAGTCAGCCTCTTGTGTTCCTCTGGTTTGTTTGCCTTTTGCGTCTAACGCTTTATAGGAAAAAGTAGCCACTAATCCTCTCTAGTCACACGTAAAATTTCTTCTAACGTGGTTTGACCTTGTAATACTTTTTTAAGTCCATCATCTCGAATGCTCGCAGAGGTTTTACGAATTTCTCGTTCTACAGCTTGCTCGCCAGCACCGGTATGAATTAACTCCCTTACCACCTCATTAACCACTAATAATTCATGGATCCCCGTACGTCCTCGATATCCCGTATGGTTACATTGACGACAACCATCAGGACGATAAATAGTGGCTTCTTCAAGCTCGGTAATACCCAATATTTCTTTTTCGGAAGGGCTTGCTGAATGCGGAGCTTTACATTGCGGGCATAAACGGCGTACTAAGCGCTGTGCTAGCACACCTAAAATACTAGAAGATAAAAGGAATGGCTCAACGCCCATATCACGTAAACGGGTCACCGCACCTACTGCAGTATTAGTGTGTAATGTAGATAATACTAAGTGCCCAGTTAAACTCGCTTGTACTGCGATTTCAGCGGTTTCAAGGTCACGAATTTCACCAATCATCACAACATCAGGATCTTGACGTAAGATAGCACGTAAACCACGAGCAAAAGTCATATCAACCTTGGTATTAACTTGGGTTTGGCCAATACCATCGATGGCATACTCAATAGGGTCTTCTACTGTGAGGATGTTTCTATCTCTAGAATTGATCTCTAATAGGCTAGCATAAAGTGTAGTACTTTTACCGGAACCAGTGGGTCCAGTAACTAATACTATGCCATGTGGTTTATGGATAAGATTTTGTAATAATACGTGATTTTCTTTGGTCATGCCTAATGTAGAAAGCTCTAGCTTAACTGCATTTTTATCTAATAAACGTAATACAACACGTTCTCCATGACTCGCAGGCATAGTTGAAACACGCACATCTACTGCGCGCCCACCAATACGTAATGAAATACGGCCATCCTGTGGAATACGCTTTTCAGCGATATCCAGTTTTGCCATGACTTTAATACGAGACACTAACAGTGCGGCTAATTTGCGATGTGGTTTTAATATTTCACGTAATACGCCATCAATACGGAAACGAATAATTAATGTTTGCTCAAAGGTTTCAATATGAATATCAGACGCTTCTTCTTTAATCGCCTCACCTAACATCGCATTAATTAATTTAATGATCGGTGCATCATCTTCAGCTTCTAATAAGTCATCATTAGCAGGTAGTTCTTCGGCCAAAGTAAAGAAATCGTCCGCGCCTAAGTCTTCCATCAATTGTTGCGTTTCTAAGGAAGATGATTGATAAGCACGAGCCACTAACTTATCAAATACCTCACTCTCTACTTGTTTAGTAGTAAAAGAATGACCAATAACACGGCGCACTTCTATCAACAGTTCAACATGAGGTGTTTTTTTAAAGCACAATTCACTCTGCTGCCCGCTATGTTGCATGACTAGTTCATGCTTTTTAGAAAAAGCAAAAGGCAACTGACCTGAAGGAGTAAACTCTACTACTTCAGCTTCTTCAATTGCTTCGATATCGCTTAAATTACTCATTCACTTGGCCTGTATCTTCTTTGTTTTGTGCAGCCTCTTGCTTCGCTTTATTATATTCTTGGTTTTTACGGAACATGTTAGGGTCTATTTCAACAGGTTGTCCCCATTCAGGTAATACTGGTACATTACTATTTGGCATCAATTCAATGCCATCTTCAGTTTGGCCTAATTGTATTTGACGAATTAAACCATATTTACGTTGGCTCAACTCCATCATAGTTTGATCATCTCTAATAATCGTTGCACGTAAGAAAATCATTAAATTACGTTTTTCTGTGCTACTTTTAGTAGATCGAAAAAGCTGCCCTAAATAAGGTATATCACCTAATAACGGCACTTTATCAACGGTTTCATTCACTGTTTCATCAATTAATCCGCCAATAACAATGGTTTCACCCGACTTAGCTAACACAGTCGTTTTTACTGCGCGAGTAGCAAAGATAACATCTACCGAGGTTTGCCCTTTGATATTTGATACTTCTTGTTCAATCACCATCTGTACCGAATCACCTTCATTGATTTGAGGTGTCACCTTCAGTTTTATACCGATTTCTCTGCGTTCAATGGTTTGAAAAGGGTTATCATTCGATGAACTTGATGTGGAGCCCGTCAATACAGGCACTTCGTCACCCACAATAAAACTAGCTTCTTGATTATCAAGCGTAGTCAAACTAGGTGTAGCAAGAATATTAGAGCCCGTCGTCGTACTTAGCGCCTGTAAAATAACTCCCCAATCATTACCCACATAACCAGCCACGCCACCAGCAATGGAAGCCAGCGATGAAGCGAGATCTTCATAATCGTCTTCATCATTGTTAATCGCATAAACGCCGGTTGCAAGTTCGCTCGCGGTCACGCCATTATCATTAAACTGCGTGCCAGCACCTGCTGTAGAAGCCCATTGCACACTTAAGTTGATACCATTCCCTTCTGACACTTCAACCACAATTGCTTCTACTAATACTTGTGCTCGACGAATATCTAGCTGACGAATAATACTACTCAATGATGACATCAAGGCAGGCTGCGCTGAAATCACAATTGCATTCGTCCCCTCATGCGCTTGAATATTTAAAGAAGATGCGTTTTTAGACGACCCAGACTGACCGCCAGACACATCTTCAATACCTTTACTAACACCCGTTAACACATCTACAACTTCTTTTGCATTGGCATATTTAAGGTAAAAAACACGTGTATTACCATTATTTTTTAGTTCTTTATCCAGTGACCTCACTAATTTAATGACACGGGCACGTGTTTTAGGCTCACCACTAACAATCACAGAGTTAGTCCGCTCATCGGCGACTAATCTCGGTTTAAGTACACTGCTAGTACTACTTTTCGAGGTTTTTGGTGTTTGCTGAATGGAATTAATCATATTGACCATTTCTAGCGCACTTGCATACTCTAGCTTAACAATATCAACTTCTTGGTCACCAGCTTTATCAACACGTTGAATAATTTTAACTAAACGATTAACAACCGCAGCACGACCAGTGATCATAATAACGTTAGAAGGATCATAATGGACGACGTTCCCACCGCCAGCACTATCGTTTAATTGACGTAAAAGCGGTGCAAGTTCACGCACCGAGACATTAATAACAGGCACGACTCGCGTGACCATTTCATCACCTTTAAAGCGACTACCATCATCTACGACGGGAATCGCGGCCACTTTAGCGTCTTTTGCTTTAATAACTTTAAGGATCCCATTGTCCATTTCAACAACAGCAAATCCATACACTTCCAAAACATTTAAAAAGAATTGATAGTATTGTTGTTCATTCAGTAAGTCATAGCTTCGAACATTGATTTTTCCACGCACTGCTGGGTCTAGAACAATCGTTTTTTGCAGGTTCTTACCGACAATATTAATGAATTCATTCAAATCAGCATTTTTAAAGCTCGCTGAATATTCGGCAGCTTGTACCAAAGTGGCCTGTGAAAACAAAACAAAAATACTGGCTCCGATCAATCCAACCAATTTTTTCTTTATCCCTAAAATCATTACAACAACCTCATTGTTTACTTGTTTCAGCAGCTTAAACTTATTTTTATACTACGGAATACTAAAAAATAACTCGTTTAACTCACCATCGCGGTCAACGGTTAAGCTCATTTCTGTCATAGTGGGGAACTCTTTCATTAGCCCCATCGCTTGGCTGATATCGGTTAAATCAATACCGTTTAGTTCCACTGCTAAATCGCCTTCTTGTAATCCTGCTTCTTCAAATAAACTAGGATCTTTACCGGGACTAACACGATACCCTTGAATCTGATTGCCTTCTCTAACGGGGGAGATTCTAATATAATCGAGCAGCTTGCTAGGGTTTTCCAACAATGCTTTTCTATCAAGTGCAATTTCTGTTCTATTACTTGCTCTAGTTTGACCTTTTGTAGATGCTTGCTCATTTTCAATTCTGGCCATTCTTTTATTAGATTGTTCTAGACCATCTAATATTAACGTTTGTTCCTCACCACCTACCGAAATAATAATTCGATCACTATATATTTGGCTCACACTTGCATCAGTCCCTTCAATCTCAGAATCAATAAAATAACTATCCTGGACATTTTTATATTCAATGATAACACTTGAAAGCTCAGGATCTGAAGCCGCAACAATGCCTACTAAAGTCAGTTTTAAGCGCGTTTTAGGCGCATCTGTTTGAGTAGATTGGACAGGCTGCTTACGTTGCCCTTGAAATTCTCCGAATAAATGCTGCTGCTGAATTTTTTGAGAGTTTAATGCTACCGCTTTTGTCTTTGGGTCAATGGAAGGAGGAGTCCACTCATATGTGCTGTCTTTTATGGGATAAACAGCCCAAGTAAATAACGCTATCTGATAGGCGATTAAAGCACAGATAACTGCCAATATTATTTTCGGTAGTAGGGATATTATCGCCACTCTTTACATCCTATTTATTTACACTGAATATTAACCATTCTTATTTACCATACTAATGCCAACGCCAATCTTTATAAATCAACATAACTAGGTAAGCTCAAATAATGAGATCTATCCTGGAACTTTATGCTTTAGTTGGCGATAGAATAGCCCTTTGAATATAGCATTATCACACAACTATGCCTTGATTTATCAAATTTTGCCCCAATTTAATTACCTTAATAATTCATTATTTTCTTTTAACTTAATAACAAAGTTGATTTTTGCTAAACTAAAATCCGCTTTTGAGTGAAAAATATGAAAGAAACAACGGTACGATTAGACAAATGGTTGTGGGCTGCGAGATTCTATAAAACCCGCAGCTTAGCTCGTGAAATGGTGCAAGGTGGTAAAGTCCATTATAACGGCCAACGCTGTAAAGCGAGCAAAAATGTAGAGTTAGGGGCATTATTGTCAATTCGACAGGGTGAGCTTTTATTTGAAGTCTGCATTGAAGCCCTTTCAGAACAGCGTCGCGGTGCGCCAATTGCGCAAACGCTTTATAAAGAAACAGAAAAAAGTATCGCTAAGCGAGAACAATACCAAGTTTTACGTAAACTCAGTTTACAAAATGCACCACATCCAGACCGTAAGCCCAATAAAAAAGAACGCCGTGAATTAATACACGCAAAAACACAACGTAACACAGCGAATTTTGATTAATCGTTGCAGAATAAATATTGAGAGAAACTATGACAGACCAACTACAACGCTTCCTATTTGATGATTTTGAAATTCGCGGCGAAATTGCACAAGCACACACAGCTTTTCAACAATGCATCAATAACCATGACTATCCCGTTGAAATAGCTAATACCATCGGTGAATTGTTAATTGCCACCAGTTTATTAACGGCAACGTTAAAATTTGAGGGAAAAATCACCGTTCAAATACAGGGTGATGGTCCACTGAGCATGGCTGTCATTAATGCAAATCAAGATTTAGAAGTGCGTGGTACGGCGCGTTATCAAGGCGATACCACTGGTTTATCTTTTTTACAGTTAATTGGAAAAGGCAACCTGATGATAACTATCACACCAGAGAACGGTGAACGATATCAAGGTATAGTGGCATTAGAAAAAGATAGTTTAGCGGCGTGTTTAGAAGATTATTTTGTACAGTCAGAGCAATTAGCGACTAAAATTAGTTTATTTGCCGATAGTCAAGCAACACCAGCACAAGCAGCGGGATTATTAGTACAAACGTTACCTGCACACAGCGATACGCATGAAGAAGATTTTGCGCATGTTTGTGCATTAGCCGGCACCATTAAAGCAGAAGAAATTTTTACCTTAAGTAATGAAGAACTATTATTCCGTTTGTATCATCAAGAACAAGTACGTTTATTTGAGCTACAACCCATTAGCTTTAAGTGTGGCTGCTCTCAAGAACGCTGTTTATCGTCTTTAGCATCTCTTCAAGAATCTGAAATAAAAGAAATTTTAGAAGAACAAGAGAGTATTGATATGCGTTGTGAATATTGCGCAACCACTTATTCATTTAAGGAAAAAGATCTACAGATTTTATTCACTTCTACGGATCAAAAACACTAATTTGATCAACTATTGTTGTCACATCACGAAGTAGCCATAATAATTTTTATTGTGGCTTTTTTTTAATCGATTATTTGAGCCTGCTCCCACAAAAATAACTTCAATTCCCCTACCCTACACACTCTTGTTTTCATTTCTTTTACAATAAAATTACACGTCATAATGGAGCTAACTATGACCCAAATAGCACTATCGACCAAACAGTTACAACAGTACGGTATTACCGATGTTTCAGAAGTTCTTTATAACCCTAGTTATGAAACCTTGTTTACAGAAGAAACTGCAGACTCATTAAGTGGTTATGAAAAAGGTACGATTACTAATAATGGCACTGTTGCAGTTGATACAGGCATCTTTACTGGTCGTTCACCGAAAGATAAATATATAGTAAAAGATGATACAACTCGCGATACCGTTTGGTGGAGTGATCAGGGTAAAAATGACAACAAAGCAATTGATCAAGATACTTGGGCACACCTAAAAGGCCTTGTATCAAAACAACTCTCTAGTAAGCGCTTGTTCGTTGTTGATGCCTATTGTGGTGCTAATGCCAACTCTCGTTTAAAAGTACGTTTTATAATGGAAGTTGCATGGCAGGCACACTTTGTAACGAACATGTTTATTCGCCCAACTGCTGAAGAACTAATTGATTTTGAACCCGATTTTGTTGTAATGAACGGCTCTAAAACAACTAATCCCGATTGGGAAAAAAATGGCCTCAACTCAGAAAACTTTGTTGCCTTTAATCTAACAGAAAAAATACAAGTAATTGGTGGCACTTGGTATGGCGGAGAGATGAAAAAAGGTTTGTTCTCTGTGATGAACTATTTATTACCGCTGAATGGTATGGCGTCAATGCATTGCTCTGCAAATATAGGCAAAGCTGGCGATACGGCAATTTTCTTTGGTTTGTCAGGAACAGGGAAAACAACACTTTCAACAGATCCTAAACGTGCATTAATCGGTGATGATGAGCATGGCTGGGATGATGATGGTGTATTTAATTTTGAAGGTGGTTGTTACGCGAAAACTATTCGATTAAGTGCCGAAGCTGAACCTGATATTTATGGTGCAATTCGACGTAATGCTTTACTAGAAAATGTGATGATTAATGAGCAAGGTGAAGTTGATTATGACGATGCAAGTAAAACTGAAAATGGACGTGTTTCATATCCGATAGATCATATCGTAAACATAGTAAAACCAATTTCTAAAGGTGGACACGCGCAAAAAGTAATCTTTTTATCAGCAGATGCATTTGGGGTTTTACCACCGGTTTCTAAATTGACTAAAGCACAAACTCAATATCACTTCTTATCTGGTTTCACTGCCAAGTTAGCTGGTACTGAACGTGGTATCACAGAGCCGACTCCTACATTTTCTGCTTGTTTTGGCGCAGCATTCTTGAGCTTACATCCAACTCAATACGCACAACAATTAGTAAAACGAATGGAAGCATGTGGTGCAGAAGCGTACTTAGTAAATACGGGTTGGAATGGTTCTGGTAAACGTATTTCAATTAAAGATACACGCGGGATTATTGATGCGATTCTAGATGGATCAATTGAACATGCTGAAACTAAAACGATTCCACTATTTAACTTAGAAGTACCGACTGCATTACCTAATGTAGACAGCAATATTTTAGACCCTAGAGATACTTATAGCGATGCATCGGAATGGAATGAGAAAGCTGAAAAACTAGCACATCTATTCATTGATAACTTTGCACGTTATACGGACAAGGAAGAAGGTAAGGTATTATTATCTGCCGGCCCTACGCTTGATAAATAACTGTTAAATTAAGAAGTAACGGTTAAATTAAAACTTAAAACTTAAAACTTAAAACTTAAAACTTAAAACTAACATTAATTAATAACTGATTAATGTTAGTTTTTTATTATTTGAATCTAAGAAAGGCTGAATTTGAAAGGCTTAACTTAATAACATTCTCGCCCACATGCCAAAGGGGCTAGTAAACCCGGTTGTCACAGAAGTAATTTGCCCCTTATCTATCACCATCAAGGTTGGCGTCAAACTAATCCCCCATGCGCGTCCAATTAATCCTGTAGCGTCATTAAGCACAGTAAAGTCATAATCTTTTGCACTCATGTATTGCTGAATACGCATATCGTCGCCTGAGTTTAATGCAACGGTAACAACTTGCATATTGCCACTCACAAAATCAACTGAAGGTGAAACAGTGCTACAAACACTACACCAAGTTGCCCAGAAATAAACCAATACTGGCTTGTCTTGACTCATCGCTATTAAGTCGACTTGTTTTCCTTGGATACTCATTGCAACTAACTCAGGTGCTTTTCCTGAAACAATTGACTGAGCTCGCCAGAAGTCAGCTCCCCAACCCACAGCGAGTATAAAAAGCCCATACATTGTCACGGTTTTAAGTCGTGACAACCATGTCCTTTTGAGCTTCTTCTCTGTCACCCTACTGCCCTTTTGCTTGTTGCATTGCATTAATGACATCTTCGCTATTTAAAATGGTCGATAACTCAATACCGTTTGGTGCGGCAGGTCCATAAACAATATTAAAAGGTACACCATAGCGCCCAAATGATTGTAAATACGCAGTGACAGAGTCCGATCGCACAGTCCAATCTCCACTCATTGCGATCACTCCCCTTTCTTGTAATGCGCTATACACAGGATCTTGTAATAAAACCCCTACTTTATTAGCTTTACAAGTGACACACCATTTTGCGGTGACATCCACAAAAATAACGTTACCTTGATCAACCTGCTGTTGAATAACTTGTGCATCTAATGGCACCCAACTAATTTCATCCTGTAAAGGATTGGCCCAATGTTTAGCAGTTAAGCTCCCAACAATTAATACAACAGAAACGACCATCATAAAAATGCTGAAGATAATAAAAAAGATACGTTTACCATGCTTTTTAATAATCAAGACAGCCAATAAAAGCAATACTAACAATGCAACTAAAACAGTATAAAACACGCTAATAAAGCTACTTAGTAGGCTCACTAACCATAAACAAGTGGCTAAAATTAACACACCAAACACATTTTTAACTGTTCCCATCCATTTACCTGGTTTAGGCATTAATAATGCGATGCTAGGAAATAAAGCAATTAATAACCAAGGTAATGCCATCCCCATCCCTAAGGCGGTAAAGACTGCAAATAGCTGCCAAGCACTCGCGCCTAAGGCAAACGCTACCGCAGTCCCTAAGAAAGGGGCCGAACAAGGAGTCGCTAATAAGGTAGCAAACATACCTTGTAGATAGTGTCCAAGATAAGAGTTTCCACCTTTTTTCGCTAACCAAGTCTGCATCGAAGAAGGTAGTTGGATTTCAAATAAACCTAGCATATTGGCAGTAAACAAGGCCGTCACGATAATCATAAAAATAATAAAGTAAGGACTTTGGAATTGAATACCCCAACCTAATGCTTCACCTGACAACTTAAGAACGAGTAAGAAAGCAGCTAGCAGCCAAAAAGAGCTAATAATACCCGCACTAGAGGCTAAAAATTGTTTACGCACTTTTCCTCGTTGACTGGCTTCGACGCCTAGCACGGAGCTTAACTTCATACCTAATACCGGTAATACGCAGGGCATGATATTGAGAATTAACCCACCCAATAATGCAATCAAGAAAATCGATGCAATGGACTCTTCATTAGTTGAAATAATTTGCTTCCCTAATGTGGTAGCAACTTCAACAGCAACACTATCGTCTACCACCGTGATATTCACATTGGCATTACTTAAATCAACTTCTCCTCCCCAACTGCTTACGGCAAAGGTCGCAGTAACCTGTTTCTCAGACACTGAGATAGTAGGCTTAGAAAAAAACACATTGTCTAGTTCAGCGTCGCTACTATCAATGAAAAGATCGGGTTGCTGCCAACCTATTTGATGAGATAGCTGTACGACCACTTGTTGATTGAACTGATCCCAAGAACTAGTGATATGCGTAATATTCGCATTATTTTTTTGTGTATCAATGGCACTTTGGTCTACGAGGATAGGCACACTACTTACAGCCTGAGCATAAGCAAAAGCAATGTCTTCATTGATGCTCAATTGAGCCAAATCAAAACGCAGATCTATATTATAATCTGTTAATACACAAATTGTGGTACATGAAGCTAATGTCAGCGTCCCCTTTAAACGACTAGGTTGTTCGGGATCGTTAACAGTAATATGCAGAGGAAAGTGAATTTTATCTTTATACCCCACAGTCTCAACACCTAGTACAGGATAGCGTTTTGGAGTAGGCCAAGACCAGTCGAATGCTTTTATATTAGTCGATTCAGCTTCCCACTCAAAAGTAGGTGCAACGCCACCTTCACCAGGTGATCGCCAATAGGTTTTCCAATCTGCATCGAGATTTACATTTAACAATGCATTGGCTGTATTTTGTTGAGCTTGACCAGTGAGCTGTAAATTAACTTTGACAGGAAGATGATTAAGATTACTTATCCATCCTGTTTCAGGTGCCAGTGCTAATGCATTAATGGAAAAAATACAAAGAGAGAATAATAACAAAAAATAACGTTTAACAGTGGGCATGAATACTCCGAGAAAATACACAACACAACCTAATGATTCATTAAGTTAAAATTTCGAGCAAAATTACATATTGGTTTATGGCTGACTTAAGCATAAAAGGTTCACTACCATGCTCCTAGTTGACCATAATAACGCTAAATTTATTGCACTTATTAGCAAATAATTAAATTCATTGAAATTAATAAGCTCGGCAACATCATTAATTAATATCGATACAGCCTTTCTTTATATGATCAGGCTGTTAGGTCGATTGGTATTACTTAAGCTTAGTGATAAAATGAGATGATGATCAAATATTTCTTTGTGAACTCAGTTCACCAATAAAACATTATGTATTGCTATCTTGGTTGCAGAAAACAACAACGCCATTCCAGCAATAGTATTTAATAGGGAGCCACCTTTATGAAAGTCGCCATGTTCAGTTCTCGCAGTTATGATATTCAACACTTTAAGCCATTAATTTCAGCTCCGATTAGCATCAACTTTTTCGATACTCAGCTCAACTTGCAAACCGTCGCGTTGGCTTCTGGATTTGATGCTATTTGTGCTTTTGTAAATGATGATTTGAGTGAGCCGGTTTTAAAGCAATTGCATGCATTAGGTATTAAATATATTGCCATGCGCTGCGCAGGTTTTAATAACATCGATTTATTTTGTGCTAAATCCCTAGGATTCACGATTGTACGTGTTCCAGCATATTCTCCAGAAGCTGTTGCAGAACATGCTATCGCTTTATTAATGACACTTAACCGCCGAACACACAAAGCTTACCAACGTACGCGTGATGCTAATTTCTCTTTAGAGGGGCTAGTAGGCTTTAATTTACATGGTAAAACAATCGGTATTATCGGCACGGGTAAAATAGGGGTCGCGACCATGGCGATCTTTAAAGGTTTTGGTTGTCGTATATTAGCTTCAGACCCTTACCCATCAGAACATGCAACAGCATTAGGTGCAGAGTACGTTGACCTAAAGACTCTATTTTCAAATAGCGATGTGATCAGCTTGCATTGCCCATTAACCAGTGACAATAAACATTTATTAAATAAAGATACTTTTGCGTTGATGAAAGATGGGGTGACGATTATCAATACCAGTCGCGGTGGATTGTTAAATGCCCATGATGCTATTGAAGCTTTAAAATCAGGTCGTATTGGTGGTTTAGGCTTAGATGTATATGAAGAAGAAGAACATTTATTCTTTAATGATCATTCTAGTGAAATCATTACCGATGATATATTCCGACGTCTGTCTGCTTGCCATAATGTTATTTTTACCGGACACCAAGCATTTTTAACAAAAGAAGCACTCACTAGTATCGCTCAAACCACGCTCGATAATTTAAGAGATCTTGCTTCTGATATTACCAGTGTTAACCAAGTTAACGAATAAAAAATACAACTGCAGATAAACGCTACGCTGAAAATAGTTAATTATTCAATCTCGTTCATTTATCTGCACTTTTTACTGATTAAGAGTAATTCCATTAAAGATGAAATCAAATATGGGACAGGAAAAATAAATCAGTTTCATGTACAAGTGATAGATTTTAACCAATAAGATGGACCGGCTATTTAGCGGACTTAGTAGAGCATCAAATATCAGTACAATCGGCATTACTTGAGCTAAGATCAATAAACAACCTTCCACCAAATGGCATAATTTATTGTAAGTATCGCGTTAAATCCTAGAATCTACTTTAAAGTTACTTTCGATCATTATTTTTATTGAGCAAATTGTGCACGGAAGCCTTTTTTAGTTTAAACTGCGCGACTAAATTAATTCCAGAGGAAAATGATATGTCTGACAAAGTCTTTATCACTGCACAACAATTACTTGAAGACTCATTTCGTCTTGCTGCACAAGTATACGATAGCGGCTTTCGCCCGCAGTTTATTGTTGGTATTTGGCGTGGTGGTGCCCCAATTGGTATTGCAGTTCAAGAATTCTTTGACTACAAAAAAGTAGAAACAGATCATATCGCAGTACGTACTTCTTCTTATTATGGTATTGGTAAGCAAAGCAAAACCATTAAAGTACATGGTTTACATTACATCATTGAAAATGCCAATGCTGACGATGGTTTATTAATCGTTGATGATGTTTTTGACTCTGGCCGCAGTGTTGTTGCATTGACAGAAAAATTAAATGAGGTGATGCGTTTAAACATGCCACGTGATGTACGTATTGCAACACCTTATTACAAGCCTAAAAATAAAGCCGTTGACATGGTGCCGGATTATTATATTCATGAGTCTGAAGAATGGTTAGTTTTTCCACATGAAGTATCGGGTTTATCAATTGAAGAGATCACTGAAGGTAAAGGCGACTTCCAAAATATTAAGCATTTATTTACTGAAAAATAAAATAACTTTATTAGTTAATAAATGAACAAAAGGAGACTATTTAGTCTCCTTTTGTGTTTATTCCAAGCTCTATTGTAAGATCCTCAACGCTGTTAATTTCGATAATCAGCCACAAACTCATCACTCGCTTGCAAAACATGTGCATATAACTCAAAGAAAATATCACTGAGTTGGTTGTAATGTTCATTTAAAATTTTTCCCGTCTCAGCTAAAGGAGCCATTCGTTCACTGCGTGTTGCCATACGTTGTAAGGCATAGTCAATATTAGAAATTTTTTGATACGACTCAAGCCATTTATCTTGCCAAACCCAATTATTAACACGGCAAAACCGTTCCGGTAGCGATACGTCTTTAATATTTGTTTCTTTAATAATATTTTGCTCTGCCAATTGGCAAAATTCAGCTAAAGATAAAGCATGGAAAGTCGACCAATATCGAGCCAGGAAATGGTCCCAAAACATATCTAATGCAATGGGGGCATATCGACGCAATGATTGAGGAAATAACAATTTGGCAGCAAGTACTTGGGTATGTTTGTCTGTAAAACTATCAACATAACGATGCAATCTAATCCCCTCAACAATCTCTTTAGGGAACAAGCCTTCAGGATTTCCTTTGACAAAATCTCCTAGGAAATTACCACTAAAACTGGTATTCGTAACCTCTGCGATATGCAGATGAGCCAGATAATTCATAGAAATCTATCCCTTAAAAAGATGTAAACACCAACTACCATTTACATGCGAACAGAATATTTACTCACTAGCATATAACGTTAGGTTAACATGTTATACGTAAGCATGGCGTTTGCTGATTAGAATGCCAATAAAGACAACAGCAATACTCGCCCACTGCCAAACAGTTAATATTTCATTCAATAATAGTGCAGACAATAACAATGCAAAAATAGGAACTAAATTAGAATAAGCAGCAGCGGTTAATACCGAAGATCGTGCCAATGCATAGTTATACATGCCATAGGCGCCTAAAGTCACTGCAGAGCCTAAATAAAGAATATTTAATAACGCATTAACATCATGTTTTACCGGCAACTCTATGAATAATAAAAACGGAGCGAAGAACAGCGTACCAGATAAACCTTGTAAAGCGATTAAAGACAACGCTGAATATCGATTCAATAAGTGTTTCATGCTAACAACATAAAATGCAGCACACACCATCGCAATAAATTCTAAGGTATTACCTAATAAAGGATTAGGGGCATGATCTGTATTAGGCGAAACGAGGCTCAATAAAATACTGCCCGTAATACACAACCCAAATCCGATGATAATTTGCTTACTGAGCTTTTCTTGGATCAGAAAAAAAGCAAAAAAAGCGACCATTAAAGGTAAGCATGAAACGATAATACCGGCTTGCGAGGCAGAGGTATATTGCATGGCATAACCTTCAAATAAAAAATATAAGCAAGGTTCTGCTAAAGACATCATTAATAACCACTTCCAGTCACCTTGTTGATACTTAAAGCGTTTAATCCAAGGCTTTAAACAAAAGCAAATGAGGAGAGTAATTAACATCCGCAAAAATATAACAAAGGAAGGTGGATAAATATCAATTGCCGCTTTCAAAGCTACAAATGAGCTACCCCATAAAAAGGTAGCGATTAAAAAGCATAAACCCGCTGGCATAGTTCGCCTCTAAAAAGTAGGCATCCTACCACCAGTGTATTTCAGCTACTATAGTAATTTTTATAGGCATAATGAAGCGATCAAAAATTAAAGTCTATTAATGACTTTCTATCACGGCACCTACTCCTGTTTTTGTTGATATAAAGCTAATCCTCTTGCCTTATAATTAGCCAGTGCACTTGGATGATCTAAACTACAGGTATGAACCCAAACACGCTTTGCATGGCATACTGTCCAAGCCTGCTGAATAGCATAAGTTAATAAATATCCACCAAAACCTTGGCCGATAAATTCAGGTGCCAACCCAAAATATTTAATCTCTACTGCTTGCTGTTCGCCTATTTCAAGCTCAAAATATCCAACAATACTACCTTGATAATAAGCGACCCAAGTACGTAATTCCTCACGTTCAGCATAAGCTTTCCAAGTTTGTTCTGTATCATTAAGCTTATCGAACCATTGCCATTGCTCACCCACGAATGAATATAAAAACCGGTTAACACGATAATTCTTAATTTCTGCTTCGGTAATGGTTAGTCCAGGAATTGGCTGTTTGGGTTTAAGCTGCTTCGCCTGCTTCATTTCTAAATAATAAATACTAACCTTTGTCATTCTGTACCTTCTGCAAATTCATAGAGTATTAGGGTCTGTTGATCTTTATCGTGCGATTAAAAGCGCGCGTTTATATAACTTTTCGAAACCTTTATTAGTAAAAACAAAAGCATCCTGTGTAGCATAAGGGCTTAACTTTATTTCAGACTCTTGGATAAACTGTTCTAGCACAAAATCGTTACCCGCTTCAGTCTCTGCAAAAAAAGTTAATACATCACCGTTACACTGTTGTTTGAACTTTACCAAGGTCCCATTAAGGTACATCGGAAAACTTTTATTATCTTTTAACGATTCATCTTCGCAAGCTAGCTTATCCGTAGCTTGAAAAAAGACACTGAGCTTCTTATGCTGCCCTCGACCTAACAACGCCATAAGCGAACCGACTGTTAGCTCTTTATTACTGATTATCTTTCTCTCTTTATCAATGTACCAACCTTCAGCACCCTCAGTTTTTAGCTGCTGTTCACTGCTTTCTAAATATTTTGGCATATCATCGACATAAATATCGACAACCCTTGCAAAATTTTTCCAACGGTCTTGTGTTGGCAAATAATAATAAGCAAGATCAATGGCTTGGCCATTAACCACTAATTCCCATAAACCTTTATAATGCGCATCCTGTATTGCTACTGTGTCGATCAACACGTTCTGCGGTAATTGGTCACCACAGGGTTTACAGAACTTTTTAATAAGATGAATATTCTCGTCTTTTAAAAACTGTAACGCTAGCGTTGCTTCTTTTTGGCTCACGCGTTGCGCTTGGTCAGCCTGCACAACGATGCACATACTTAGCCCGATACAAATAATCAATAATTGTTTTACTATATTCATTGCCAATTAATTCCTGATTTTTTACAAAATAGACAACCCATTTTTGATATTGAAAAACCTGTCAACACCGATTATAAATTTAACACTAAGTCACTTAGGATAATGAATAATATTAAGAAAACGCAGCGGAATATCACCAATATTACGATATATATGTACTTTATCCGCACAAAACTTCGCTTTATCACCGACTTTCAATGTTGTCCATTTCTGATCCACAAAATACTGCATGGTACCGGTTGTCACAATAATGTGTTCGATAACACCTAGCTGATGTGGGGCAGATTGTTGTTGGTGACCGACAGCAAAAGTTAATTCAAAAACTTCTATTCCAGTATCCATATCATAAGTAAATACAGTATTAATACTAATACTTTTATCTTGGGTAAAGTTTTCAACCAATGTATTAATAGGCTTATTTAATTGCTTAGCATTTCCGATATACTCATAACTGTCTTGTGCATCAATATCATGGTTAACAGCGACTAAGCTTTCCTGTTGCAAGAAGTAAGATAATGGCAAAGAAAACCCTGTTGCGATCTTCCATAGTTTAGCCACTGTTGGGCTAGATTCTCCTCGCTCAATTTGTCCTAACATCGCTTTAGAGACTCCGCAGACTTGGCTTGTTTTTTCTAAGCTCCACGCTTTTTCTGCACGAATTTTTTTTAATTGTGCAGCTACTGTTTTATTAATTATGTTCGACATATTTTCCTTGTGCGTTATAACGGTCAATGTTAACTTGAAGATTAATACGTTATAACGCACAGGGTATATTATGAAAATAGTTTGGCAACCCATCAATACAATAATTGCAGCGATGAGTGCAGGTTTAATGGCCGTGATTGTTGGGTTTTCTAGCTCAGTGGCATTGATATATCAATCGGTGATTAATTTAGGGGGAGATGCTAACTTAGTCGCGAGCTGGTTTTTAGCACTTGGTGTCAGTATGGGGAGCTTGAGTATGCTCCTATCATGGCATTACCGAGCTCCTATTTTAATTGCTTGGTCGACACCTGGAGCGGCCTTGTTAATTGCTAATGTACAAGGGTTTACACTTAATCAAGCTATTGCAGGCTTTATCGTTAGTGCTGTTTTGCTCTGTCTTTTCCCGTTATTGGTTCCTTTAGATAAATTGTTTAAATGGTTACCCTCACAACTAGCTTCCGCTATGTTGGCCGGTATTTTACTGTCTTTTGGTTTTGCAGTTTTTGAGCAAATCAACTTACAGCCGAACTTGATTATTGCCATGTTGTTTAGTTATCTATTAGCTAAGCGCTTTGTACCTCAGTGGACACTGCTAATCGTCACCTTGGTTGCCATTATTCTCGCCTGGCAATTGCAGCTTATTGAAAATAAAACCATTGAATGGCAGTGGAGTGAATGGCAATTTATTCAACCTGATTTTTCATGGTCAGTAGTGGTTGCTATTAGTTTGCCATTATTTATTGTTACAACGGCGGCTCAAAATTTACCAGGCATTGCAATGTTACATAGTTTTGGATATCGACCTCCGCTCAAATCTATTTTGTCTATTAGCGGATTAATTAATATCATTGCCGCTCCTTTTGGTGGCTATGCGCTTAACTTAGCAGCAATTAGTGCTTCACTATGTATGGTTGAAGAAGTTAATCAAGATCCACAAAAACGCTATTGGGCAAGCTTCTGGGCTGGTATTTTTTATATAGTGTTAGGCTTATTTGCAGCTTATATTATGGCGTGGTTTGCATTATTGCCGAACTCACTGATCCTTGCTTTAGCTGGCATCGCTTTATTTGGCACCATCACACATAGCTTGCAACAAAGTATCAATAGCGAGCACAAATACATTAATGAAGCCGCCACTTTTACGTTATTAATCACCGCATCCCCTATTTCATTGTGGGGTTTAAGTTCGGTTATTTGGGGGCTATTGGGTGGAATGTTAGTATTATTAATGAATAAAATTAGACGAGCATGATCAGCTATTGAACGGCATTGGGTTATTTACGTGATGCTTGGATCAGTAAATTACGTGGCGTAATTTTGGTGTCACAAAACTTACTTTTGCTCCTGTTTTATGGTGAATTAGTAGCCCTAAATGACCTTTTCCCGCACACCTCTCCAAAATCGGTAATGAGCATTTTATAATGTTAGGAAAGCAATCTACCTGCGTCCAATTTTTACCTTTAATGCCTTGCTTAAACCAACATGGAATATCGTCATCAAAATGATCGCTTAGCTTGTTTAATTCAAACAAACTAGCTTCTAAATTCAATAACTCAGGAGTGCGAGTACAGTAGAGTAGTTATTTTTGGTAAGCAGCTAATTGGCCGTCATCAAGACTTTGTAACAACTCAGTGAGCTCTGTAGTGCCATTGAAGGTGAGGTATTCACTCAAAACAAACAAAATTGTATTGCCAATATTGCATAAACTGAGTTAAATAAAGATCTATTTTATTAAAATAATCAATTAATGAATAATTGCTTGCTAAGTCATTACTTATTAAGCAATCACTTAACAATATTTCTTCTACTTGCTTACCATCACGGGCAGTCATTTTTCTTTTTATCTAATGAACAGGCTTTCGATTCAGTTTTGTCTTTTTCATCGATATCATCGTTAGTTAATGGGTCACTGCAACAACTACTCAAATGCACAGCCTCTAACCATTGTTGTAGCTCTTCTTCAGTAGGTTTCTTTTTATCACTCATGTGCGCATTACCTTTTAAGTTGAATGAACAATAAGATATTCAAATGCCGATACTATCTAATATTTCCAAAAATACATCTTCTCGCGTTTTAGCGGTTAAGTTGGGGTACAGCCGACACAAGCGAATGGCTTGGCTGAATTTATTTTTTCCTAACACACTAAGTACTCGTGTGAATAATGTTTCATCTAGAAAGAATGTTTTAACGGCATGATTTACTGCATCATCTAATGAAACATAAATAACTCCGTCAAACTCAAAACTATCGTTATCACTATTCACTTCTAATGGCGTGTTATTAATGATCAGCGGCCAACCTTGGTAATTAATACGAGCTTGCATCATTTCAAACATTGGCCATGCACTGCGTTTAAAGCCTTCGAACGCACTTCCCTCTAATTCAGACTCTTCAAGCTCTTTTTTTGTCCAATTCGACCCAATACTTAATACTTTTTGGTGTTTGCTAGTAAGCGCTTGTTTTATTGCATCGCGATAGCTGTAAATGGAAGGGAAAGCCGAACGTTTAACAATGTTTGCACACTCTTTACAACTTGGCAGACTGAGAGGCTGATGGTCTAAAATATTAATTTCATAATCATGCTTAGGAAACTTAATTTTTTTATCACTTGGCTCGCCGCAAAACCAACAAGTATTTCGAAAATTAAAAGGAATTTCTACCGCGGCAAAAGTGCTCATATTAAGATCTCTCAAAAATGACTTAGAGTACGTTTAGAATGGCTATTAATCAATGGAAAAAATGATTCAGGAAATAGCTAATAGAGGCGGCAAACAATGCATGGATCATCTAAAAATAGGAATGAGTATAAAGTTAATCACGATGAAAGGTTAAAGTTAACAAGAAGAAAAAGAGGCTTTTTAGCGCTTGTAAATTACTGATATATAAAGATTAACAGGGTTTATTTGACAGGATCTAAAAACAGGAAAGGGCAGCCTAAGCTGCCCTAATTTTAGTCACACTATCAAATCCGTGATAGAAATTGCTCCATGCAATACATCCCTTTGACTACTGCCATACTAGGCGTCCACTTCCCAAATCCTTTGGTTTCTTCCTTGCTTATATCCATATACGATAAACATCCGGTTTATCAATCCAGTATCCTACTGGTTTCATCCTTGATACATCCTTATTTAATAAACATCCTGTTTATTAACAGCTCCCTTTCCCTGGAAGGTGTCCCTATTACATCCTGTAATGTCGTCCTTGCTTTTCCATAACGATAAACATCCGTTTTATCTCACTCCAATCCTTGAAGTTTCCTTTCATCATCCTGATACGATAAATAATCCTTATTCACCGTGTTACAACATCCTGTTGTATCCTGCTATCCGTATCGAGTCTACATCCTGTAAACTATCTACGTCCTTGTTTGCGGAATAGATAATACTGCGCATCGTAGTGATAAAAAGAACTTAAACATCAACAGTTAATCAAACATATACATAAAAAATAATTATATACATATAGATCAGTCTCTTAACTTGAAAACGCATTTTGAAAATGTATTAAATAAGCAAATCAAAGTGAGGATCTATTACGACTACAATGGTCGATCTCGCACAAAACTAAATTAACCGCATCATCACCCTTAAACCTAGGGGACAATAATCTTGATAGCGGTCACATTCATACTCACAGCGAGATTAAATTCGCTTCCATTAGCGCGCTAGCTTTCTAGCAAGCATTGATTTTTCAGATTAAATTTTAGTTAAAAAGATCAATTCATCAGAGAGAAAGTCGTTATTGGAAGACCAAAAAATAGCAAATTTTAAGGTAAAATCTAATCGCTCTCTATCATGAAAAACACCAAGCAATAGGTAGTTCTAATGCTGATATTTATTGAAAATATAAAATAACAAACTAAGCATAGTATTTGCTACTGATTCGCATTATATTTATGCCTTTATTTCTACCCTAGGTTATTTTTATGTCTGTTTACGCCACCTTATGCTTCCTCGCTGCCGTAGCAATGTTAATTGCATTTATCAATAGTAAATTAGGAAAATGGCAAACTACCATTGCAATTACTGCGGGTTCATTACTTTTTTCTTTACTAATCGTAGTCGCAGGTAAAAATGGGTTTACACAATTACAAGATACCGCCATTACACAACTTGCAAAATTAGATTTTGAGCACTTTCTATTAAATGGGTTATTAGGTTTTTTACTATTTGCGGGCGGCTTGGGTATTAAATTGGAAAGCTTAAAAGACCAGAAATGGGAGATTACTGCTTTAGCTTTAGGGGCAACGTTGTTTTCAACTTTCTTTATTGGCTTTACTCTGTACTTTATTTGCCAATTAATCGGTATTCCTTTTGACCTTATTTACTGTCTACTGTTTGGTTCGCTGATTTCACCTACGGACCCGATTGCCGTATTAGCTATTGTAAAGAAACTCGATGCACCGCAACGTATATCGACTCAAATTGAAGGTGAGTCTTTATTTAATGACGGCTTTGGTTTAGTTATTTTTGTTACTTTATTTAGTATTGCATTTTCTGGTCAGCCAATATCCATAGAAAGTGTTTCAATGATGTTTTTACATGAGGCGATTGGCGGTATTGTGTATGGTTTTGCGCTTGGCTTACTATTTCATTATTTAATTAGTGCCACTAATGACCATGCTATGGAATTATTGTTAACAATTGGTGTCCCTACTGCTGGATATGTATTTGGCCAAATGATCGGAGTATCGGGTCCACTCGCCATGGTTGTCGCTGGCATCATGATTGGCAATTGGACTAGAAAAAATGGTTTCTCTAAAGAGAGTAAAGCACAACTCGATCACTTTTGGGAACTCGTCGATGAATTTTTAAACGGCATATTATTCTTGTTAATTGGCTTAAGCATGTTGGAATTTAGCTTCCATGGTGAAGATTGGATCATCATGCTTATTACTATCCCGTTAGTATTATTAGCGCGTTATTTAAGCGTTCGTTTATGTTATGTAGGTTTTAATCAATTTCGTAGTTACAACCCATATTCAGTGATTATTTTAACCTGGGGTGGTTTACGGGGCGGATTAGCATTAGCTATGGCGATGGCTATTCCAGCTGGCGTTTGGGTTTTACCAGAGAAACAAATTGATGTGCGTGAGATTATTTTGGTGATCACATACGGTGTTGTATTATTTTCAATTCTTGTACAAGGCTCGAGTATTGTGCCATTAATTAACAAAGCAAAAGAATGGCAAAATACGCATCAACGATAGTTAATCACAATGAAATAAAGTGACTATAAAACAAGACTAGCGGGCAAATAAAAATAAGCCTGTTAGTCTTGTTAACAAACTGTATTTGACTGCTAACCATTAAAATAGGTTAGTTAATCCGATTGCAATGGTTCAAGTCATTATTTTACCGATCTCTGCAACATTAAAACGTCTTAAAAATCCTCAAAATATCAATTAACATCTTGATATTACAAGCGACTAAATAACTTCTAATAGATATTAATACACATCAGAGCAAAAATATAAAATAAACCAACAGTCTAACAATATGGACTTATGTATTAACAATCAGGATGAATTATGTCTAAAGCTTCGCAAAAACCGATGCGCTCTATCCGTACCCTCGTCATTAAAGTATCCATCTTTATATTTGTACTGGCGATCTCTATTACACTTGCTTTGCAATATTACTTTAGCCAATCGACCCTACAAAAATCGACCGAACTGTTATATCGAACAGAAGCGAATAGGATCAGCAAATACATTGAACAACAGAATGCAAAGGCAATCAGCGACAGTTTGCTATTAGCCAATTTCACTCACTTAACTGAGAATAAAAAAATCACACCACAAGCACTACAGATACTGACCAAGTTAATGCACAACAACTCTGGTTACCATAGTATCTCTTTTGGTTTTGATAATGGCAATATGCAGCAGCTCGTTGATTTAAATACGACATACAACGATCCTGCATCACAAAGTGTGGCGTCAGACAGGTGGCTTTTAATTTCAATTAATGGACAGCAAGAGCAACGTATTCGAACATTTTATTACTTTGATCATTCCTTTAATTTACGTAAGCAATATCAGGAAGAAACTACTTATGATTTAACACTGCAGCCTTGGTTTCAGGATGCAATCATGAACTCGGTAAAAAAATCAAAACCTTACTTCTTCCCATACGCTAATACTTTTGGCCAAACCTACTCGATAAAGGTGCCTGAAACTAATATAGTATTAGGTATAAACATCACTTTAAATACCTTGTCTGAAACTTTACAAAAAGATCAAAAAAGTAGTAAAAACAAGCTCAATAGCTTATTCCATGAAACTTATATTGTTACCCAATCGGGTCAATTAATAGCATCAAATCAGGCTAATAAAGCATTTAGTAATGGCCATCAATTACCTACAGCTCCCTACCCTGCATTAATACCGTTAATACAACAAAAACAGCAGTTTAATCAACTTATACTGATCACTTTGAATCAACAACCCTATTATGTTTATATAACTCCTATCAACAGCATAAATGGTCTGAATAAATATTTAGCATTAGTTATCCCTAAACAGCAATTAATGGCTGAGAACACACAGCAACTAATAATGATTCTGTTGCTAAGCCTACTGTGCTTACTATTATTGTTACCCTTTCTATGGCTATTTTCTTCATCAATTATTAATTCATTGAATGCGTTACAGCAAAATATTGAAAAAGTGAAAATGCGTCGCTTTAAACAATTAACAGCAAGTACCAGCAACATCAGTGAAATACAAAATTTAGATCGGTCACTGCTTGAGATGAGCCTCTCTATTGAAACTTATCAAACTGAGCAGAAGCAATTGATGGAGTCTTTTATTAAGCTCATTGCACAAGCCATTGATGAAAAATCACCTTATACAGCGGGGCATTGCAATCGAGTACCTGAGCTTGGTTTAATGCTCGCAAAAGCGGCACAAGCCTCTAACTTAGCACCCTTTACAGACTTTAAATTTGAAAATGAAGATCAACAGCAAGAATTCAATCTAGCGGCTTGGTTACATGACTTAGGTAAGATAACCACACCTGAACATATCATTAATAAAGGCACTAAATTAGAAGCAAATTATAATCGAATTCATGAAATACGGATGCGCTTTGAAGTGTTATGGCGCGATGCAGAGATCACTTATTATCAACAAAGCAGAGCGCACCCTGAACAAAATAAGCCACTCAAAGAAGCATTAATAAAACAGCAACTGCAATTAATGCGAGATTTTGAGTTTATCGCTAAAGCAAATATTGGCGATACCTTTATGGTGCCGCAAGATACTTTACGCTTACAAAAAATTGCGAAGCAAACCTGGTTACGCTATTTTGATGATAGATTAGGTTTATCCTTGATTGAAGAGCTTAACTTAACCGGTAAAAAACAAAAATTACCAGTGACAGAAAAATTATTAAGCGATAAAAGCGAACATATTATCAAGCGAGATAATCAACTTGAATTTGACCCCAAGTTTGCAATAAAAATGCAAGTTCCTGAGCACCTTTATAATTTAGGTGAGTTATATAATTTATCCATTAGCTGCGGTACGTTGACCGTGGAAGATAGATTTAAAATCAATCAAAACGTAGCCAGCACAATTAAAATATTAGACAGCCTTCATTTTCCGCCTGAGCTTGCTAATGTACCTCGTTACGCCTCCACACACTCAGAAAATCTAAAAGGAACTGGTTATCCTCGTCAGCTAAGCGCCAAGGATTTATCAATTCCTGAACGTATTTTAGTGATTGCCGATATTTTTGAAGCGTTAACAACAACCGACAGACCTTATAAAAAAGCCAAACCCCTCAGTGTTGCCATTGATATTTTATATAACATGGCATTGCAACAAGATGTTGATATGGATATTTTTAAACTATTTTTAAGCAGCGGTATTTATTTGCAATATGCGAATAAATTTTTAGATACAAAACAGATTGATACAGTGAATATTGAGCAGTATATTGATGAATAAAGCGGTTAATATAGCGATCAATGCAACGAACATTTCTGCTCATAAACTAGTAGGGTTATCAATGTGAATATAACATCTACAATAGATTGGCCTTGGTTAATAAAACAAGCTAAACAACATAAAAAACGTCTTATTATCGCAAACATAATTGCTATTTTAGCGACCTTAATTAGTGTGCCTATCCCCCTATTAATGCCGCTAATGGTAGATGAAATATTATTAAAACAACCCGCCTCTGGTGTTGCCTTAATGAACCAATTTTTACCTACAAATTGGCAACAACCTGCAAGCTATATCATGGCTATTTTTTTTGCAGTTATTGTAATGCGCACCATTAGCCAGTTATTGAATATTTTGCAAAGCCGCCAATTTACACTCGTCTCTAAAACTATTACTTGTGAAATTCGACAGCAATTATTAGATAAGATAGGAAGAATTAGCATTCGCCAATATGAAACACGTGGTAGTGGCGGCATTAACTCACATTTAATCACAGATATTGAAACCATTGATAAATTTCTAGGCAGCACATTAAGTCGCTTTATTGTCAGCTTATTAACCGTTATTGGCACTGCAATTATTTTATTATGGATTGATTGGCGTTTAGGGCTTTTTATCTTATTGATAAATCCACTGGTAGTTTATTGCTCTCGAAAATTAGGCGCACAAGTTAAACATTTGAAAAAACTTGAAAATCAAACTTTTGAAGCATTTCAAAACCGTTTAATTGAAACGCTTGATGGCATTTATCAATTACGAGCCTCTAATCGTGAAAAAGATTTTTTACATCAACTAAAACAGCAAGCGAACAATATTCGCTATAGTGCAGATAAATATGCATGGCAAAGTGAAGCGGCAAGTCGTTTCTCATTTTTACTGTTTTTATTAGGTTTCGAGTTATTTCGGGCTGTCGCGATGTTAATGGTATTGTTTAGTGATTTAACCATTGGACAAATGTTCGCGGTATTTGGCTATCTCTGGTTTATGCTCTCCCCCGTTCAAGAGTTGCTCAATATACAGTTTTCTTGGTTCAGCGCCGCAGCAGCTTTGAAACGAATCAATACTTTAATGCTCATTGAAGAGGATCAACGACCGGTCAGCAAAGTAAACCCTTTCCTTAAAAAACAGGCAACAGAAGTGATCATTGAAAATGTTGACTTTGCATATGACAACGAACAACAAATATTAAATAACCTAAGTTTAACTATTCCTGCAGGTAAAAAAATTGCCTTAGTGGGTGCAAGCGGAAGCGGAAAATCTACACTTATTCAGCTATTAATTGGTGTTTATCAACCTAATAACGGCCACATTCTATTCAATGGAGAAGATAGCAGTGACATTGGTTTCGATATCATTCGCGATAATATATCAGTGGTATTACAACAACCTGTATTATTTAACGATACGCTGCGTCACAATTTATCATTAGGTCTAACTTATAGTGATCAACAACTATGGCAGGCTTTAGATATCGCACAACTAAGTGACCTTAAAACTCAGCTTACAAAGGGTCTCGATACCCCACTAGGACGACAAGGATTACGTTTATCAGGGGGACAACGGCAACGTGTTGCTATTGCAAGAATGGTATTAACAGATCCTCAATTAGTGATTTTAGATGAAGCAACCTCGGCATTAGATACACAAACAGAAGCAGCATTACACTGTGCTTTAAGTGATTTTCTGGTGAACCGAACAACCTTGATCGTTGCGCACAGATTATCCGCCGTCAAGCAAGCCGATACTATTTTTGTATTAGAAGAAGGACAAGTCAGCCAATCTGGGACACATCAAGATTTATTAGTTGAAGAAGGTTTATATCAAACATTATACGGGGCTGCGCAAAGTCATTAAGCAGTTATTTCAATTGCAACTTGATCCTATACAAGTAGTTACTAATAATGCGCCCTATCAGCAAACCTACAGTCAGTCTGGCAGCAAAATAATATGAATAAAGTACAATTACACCAACAGTTAATGAAGCATCTACAACAGCTTTTAAATAATGCCAAGTTAGCAGCAAAGCAAGCACATGAAGCCGCCACCAGTGAAGAAAATATTGCCGAGAGTAGATATGATACATTAGCGATAGAAGCTGCCTATTTAGCACAGGGGCAATCACAACGAGTTATACAATGCCAGGCGGATCTCGATGCCTGCATTAATTTACCCACCAGTAAGTCAACCATTGGTGAAATAGGCGCTTTAATAGTGCTGGTCGATGAGCAAAAACAAACTAAATATTTATTGATATGCCCCGTTGCAGGCGGTATGAAATTAAAATGGGATCAACATACCGTGTTGGTTATTACTCCTCAATCTCCAATGGGCCGAGCATTATTTAATCAACAGTTAGACGATGAAGTTGCCATCACCATTGCAGATAAAAAACAACATTATGAAATATTACAGATCATTTAACCTTTTAATGCATGATGAGAAAATGTTGAATTAAGATATTCGCGCTTAAGTTGTAAAAGGAGATCTTACTTTTTATTTTTAAGATATATGGTTAAAGTGATGATCTCTGATATAGCGTAAAGCTAGACTAATTATCCAACTCAACATACTTTTAAATGTTTACGCTCAACATTCCTCGACTTATCCCACACTTCAATTTACCTCTCCTTCGATGAATCGTTCAGCTTTAAAATTAAAGCATAAAAAATGTTCTTTAAAATTTAATCACTTTTTGAAAATCTCTACTATTCTTATTCTTTCATTTAAAAAGGACATAAAATGATTGAAACTAAAAAGATTTCTCCCGCTAGAAGACATTTTTTAAAAGTCACAACAGGCATAGCCGCTGCCGGTATCACAGCCAGCTTATTGCCTACTCAAGCAAGTGCAAAAGGATTTAAATTTGAGCCCAATCATCATCATAAAAAGCGTTGGAAAAAAGTACAAAAAGAATTTGTTTTAGATAAAAAAACAACTTATATGAATATCGGCACAACCGGCTCTATGCCTAAAAGTGTATTAGAAAATTACCAAGAAAATAATTTGAGCGTGGCGAAAAACCCGTGGGATATGCAAAATAAATTTGGTGCATGGCCCTACGTGACAGAAATGACAACAAGTATTGCACCAGGCTTTGGTGCAAATGCCAATGAAATTATACTTAGTCGAAATACCACTGACGGTATGTGCAGCATTCTTAATGGTTTACATTTTGAAGCTGGTGACGTGATCTTAACTACACATCATGAGCATGTTGCTGCACATTCGCCACTACATGTACTTGCTGCACGTTATGGTGTGGAAGTTATTTATTTAGATATTCCTGTTGATACTGGTGATAATAGTATTACAGAGCAACAGTTTGTTGATTTATTTGCACTGGCAGCCAATCAATATGCAGGCAGAGTACGATTAATCACTTTTTCGCATATCACTTACAAAACTGGTACCCGTTTACCCGCAAAACGAATCTGCCAAGAAGTAGCCATTCCAAATCAAATTCCAACACTTATTGATGGTGCACATAGCATCGGTATGCTGGATCTAGATTTTCATGACATTGATTGTGATTTTTATGCAGGCTCTGGGCATAAGTGGCAATGTGGTCCAGGTGCAACGGGTATCTTATTTGTACGAGATGGTGCAACACGATTAGATCAGTACTGGTCTGATTGCGAAAACCCGTTATGGTTTATCAATTCATCATTAGGCCATGCAGATTACTTAGGCACACAGCTACAACTACAATACATAGGCAATGACAACTATCCAGCCAAACAAGCGTTAACCGATGCATGTAAAATGTGGGATGAAATTGGCCGAGATACAATTGAAACACGCGTATTATCTTTGAGTAAATATTGTAAACAACAATTAAAAACAGCGTTTCCAAGTGCCGCTATCTACTCACCAGATATTGATCAACTTGCTAGTGCAATCACCAGCTTTAATCCTTTTGAGGATGTTAACGACTTAGTAACGTTAACTGAGTTTAGAGATAGGTTACGCGAACAAACTGGGTTCATTATTCGTACCACTGATTTTAAAATACAACAAAGTGATACGGTCGATACCCATGCATTAAGAATTTCAACTCACCTATTCCATGACCATAATGACGTAGATGGATTAATTAATGCGATGCAGCATGTGCTATACAGCATGAGTTAATATTCCTAGTAAGTTAATGATTGCTGATTTTTATACCTGGTGAATTGGAGAGGTGTAGCGAGGTTTGGTTATACTACATATTTTCGTTATCAATCAACATCGAGTATAAATTATCAGCGAACATATCCTTCGGATCTACCACAAGCTAGTACTGTTTTAGTTGATTTAGTGCTTTTAACTAAAAAGACATGCAGTATTTCTCAGCTTGAGAGCATGATTATTAATTAATACTTCCAACATCTCACCTTTAAGTTTGAATACTTCTGTCTATACTGGTTATACATCATTTAAAACTTAACCGAGCACATACGGCACTGAAAAAATAAATAATGACAAAACAAATTGTTATAACCCGTTGTGCTGTTTTTAAAAACATTAGCTCCGAGCCTTTTATTTTAACCAGTGCGCTTAATCTGTAAGTTTTCAACATTAATATTAGATATAAAAAAATTTTACACGATAAGGCCTATTTAATGACCCTAACAAAACATAAATATCTTTGTAGTTTAATAGCGTTTCTTCTAATTTACTTTTATAGCAGCGTCAGTACCGCTAGAGATCTTGAGCAGATTAAAGCTGAGGGAGTGTTAAGACATATCGGCGTACCCTATGCGAATTTTATTACACTATATATTGAGGGTGATGAAACTGTTGTAGGCGGGCTAGATGCCGAATTAATGCAAGGTTTTGCTCAACACTTAGGTCTTGAATATGAATTTCTTGAAGCAAGTTGGTCGAATGCATTTACCTTACTCACAGGAAAAAGTGCAAGTTACATTAATAATCAATTACAAAGAGGTCAAATTGACCATGGAATAGAGGGTGACGTTATTGCTAATGGGGCAACCATTTTACCATGGAGATCTGAGGTTGTTGATTTTTCTATCGATTATTTCCCATCAGCGGTATGGTTAGTGGCTAAAGCTGAATCAGACTTAATTCCCATCACCCCTACAGGTATAATTCAACAAGATATTCTTGCCGTTAAAAAACTGATAAAGAATCATGATGTTTTAGCAATGAAACAAACTTGCCTCGATCCTGATTTATATAATTTATACGACACTGAGGCAAATATTATATTGCCTATTACAGAGTTAAAACTGAATGAAATGGTACCCGCTATTCTCAACAATGATGCAGAAAGTACATTACTTGATGTACCAGATACGTTAATAGCACTACAAAAATGGCCCGGTGAAATAAAAGTAATTGGCCCGGTTTCAGACGACCAAAGAATGGCTGTCGCTTTTCGCAAAGACTCTCCACAATTACGTGACGCCTTTAATCAATACCTACAGGAAATGAAAAAAAATGGTGAATATAACCAATTAGTTAAGAAATATTACCCTTCCGTCTTTAATTTTTACCCTGACTTTTTCAAGATAAAACATCAATGAGTATGATTCTTCGCAAATGGTTAACCAGTAAAAATAGCCTATTATTTGGTAGTGTTATGTTAGCAGGTTACTTGTTATTAATTTTAACTGTAACTAACGTTGGACAAAAAAAATTACAAGAATCGCAACATAATGAACTGCATTTAAAAATACAACATTATGCCAATTTATTAAGCAACTATTTTGAACTTTCAAACCGTAGTCTCAGTTTTATTGCAAGAAACAAAACAATCAGCACCTTTTATGCGAACAAAAACTCAGGAATGTCAATGACTTATGGTTTAAGAGCCAGTTTATTTAATGTTCAACAATTACTTGCAGAGCGTATAGAACCAAATCAGGATAAACGTCCGCCTTACTTTTCACGTATTACATTATTAGCATTAGATGGCACAATTATCGCCGACACCGCACAGCAAACAGGATTCAATCGCGGCAATATAGACCTATCAGCATTAAAGTCTGTTGATCAAAAATTATTAATTAA
>NZ_JALAAC010000032.1:0-50894 GCF_037546855.1 Vibrio sp. 1-Bac 57
AGTAGGACTTTGATTTTTTGAAATCACATCAACAACAAGTGCTCACACAGATTGTTTGATTAAATTGTTAAAGAGCGTGCCTTTCGGCTAGGCGGCGTATATTACGCGCCTTTCGAACATTGTCAACGTTTTAATTTAACTTAATTTCGAAGCGAACCACGAAGCGTTAATACGTTAAAAACCATTCTCAAACTCGCTGGGTAACTTGCGCTACACCCCGTGTCTGTGGGGTCGCATTATAGGGATTGAGATCACATTGGCAAGTGTTTTATTACGATTTATTTTCGTTTGCTTAAATATCAAACAAACCACTCTTTTCCTCCATTTATATGCTATTTTCATTTTCACTATATTTATTCTATTTATCGCTAGTATGTTTGATTCGGATTTAGGTAACATACGCAGCTTTTCTGTTAGTTAGTTTTTCTTTAGTTACAAATGATGAGTGAGTTTTTATGACATTTTCGTTAGGCCAGCGTTGGATTAGTGACGCTGAATCAGAGTTAGGTTTAGGTACTATTGTTGCTATAGAAGGACGTATGCTGACATTGTTGTTCGCTGCGTCGGGAGAACAACGTCTATATTCGATTCAAGAAGCACCGGTAACTCGCGTACGCTTTAATATTGGGGATGAAGTTTTAAGCCATGCCGATTGGACTTTATTAGTCACAGATATTGAAGAAAACGATAATATTATTACTTATGTTGGTACCCGTGTTGATACCGGTGAAGAAACTAAATTAAAAGAAACTTTTCTTAATAACTTTATCAAATTTAATAAACCGCAAGATAAGCTATTCGCAGGACAAATTGATAAATTCGATCGTTTCATTTTACGTTACAAGTCTTTATTAAATCAGCACCAACAACAACGCTCTCACTTACGCGGTCTACTGGGCCCTCGCGTAGATTTAATTCCTCATCAATTTTATATTGCAGAAGAAGTTGGGCAACGCCATGCACCGCGTATTTTATTAGCCGATGAAGTAGGTTTGGGTAAAACCATTGAAGCAGGGTTAATCATCCACCAGCAGCTAATCACTGGACGCGCTAAACGAGTATTAATTGTATTGCCTGAAAATTTACAGCACCAATGGTTAGTAGAAATGCTTCGCCGCTTTAATTTACATTTTAGTATTTTTGATGAAACACGCTGTGAAGAAGCTTATCTTGATGCTGTTAACCCATTTGATACTGAACAACTTGTGCTATGTAGCATTGATTTAATTCGTAAACAAAAACATTTAAAAAATGCGTTACTAGCGACTTGGGATCTGTTGATCGTTGATGAAGCTCATCACCTTATCTGGGATAAAGAAAAACCAAGTGTGCAATACAATGCAATTGAAAAGCTTGCTAACTCAATTCCAGGTGTATTGTTATTAACTGCAACACCCGATCAACTTGGTCACGAAAGTCACTTTGCTCGTTTACGCTTATTAGATCCTAATCGTTTTTATGATTATCAAGCTTTTGTTAATGAAGAAGCAGGCTATAAGCCGGTAGTAGATGCAGTAAACCAATTGTTAGACGGAAAATTCCTAAGCAATGAAGCAAAAAACAGTATTACTGAATTACTCTCTGAACAAGATGTTGAGCCATTATTAAATGTGATCACTGATATTACTATTGATGAAGATGAACAACAGTCTGCGCAGCAAGAATTAATCCGTGGATTATTAGATAGACACGGTACAGGGCGTTTATTATTTAGAAATACGCGTTCTGCTATTAAAGGTTTTCCAAAACGCTTATTAAAATCAGTTGCTTTACCGTTACCTGACCAATATAAAACAGCAATGAAAGTATCTAAAATGATGCCTGTTGGTACTCTAGCTGAACAAGCTTTTACAGCCTTGTATCCAGAACAGATCTACCAAGCATTTGAAGCTTCTACGGATAATTCATGGTGTGCCTTTGATCCACGTATTAGCTGGTTGATTGACCTGATCCAGCAGAATAAAGATGAAAAGATCTTAATTATTGCAGCACAGGCACAAACCGCTTTAGCTATTGAAGAAGCATTGCGTACACGCGAAGCAATCAAAGCTGCCGTTTTCCATGAAGGGCTATCATTAATAGAACGAGATAAAGCAGCAGCTTATTTTGCACAAGTTGAAGATGGTGCACAGGTGATGGTGTGTTCTGAAATAGGTTCAGAAGGTCGTAACTTCCAGTTTGCTCATCACTTAGTTTTGTTTGACCTACCTATAAACCCAGATTTGTTGGAACAACGTATCGGCCGATTAGATAGAATTGGGCAACGTTGTGATATACAAATTTATACGCCGTACTTAAAAGAAACTTCACAAGCCTTTTTACAACAGTGGTATGAACAAGGTTTATCTGCATTTACGCAAACCACCCCTACTGGCCATACGGTATACGAAGCGGTTAAAGATGAATTAATTAATTTATTGGCAACCGGTGATAATAGCGAGCAACAGTTAGAACACTTGATTCAACGTACCGCTAAATTAAATGCAGAGTTAAAAACCAACTTAGAACAAGGGCGCGATAAGCTATTAGAAATTAACTCAAGTGGTGTATTACAAAACAGTAACTTGTTGGATGATATTACTGAAATAGATCAATTACCGCACTTCACTGGTTTTGCATTACAAATGTTTGATGTGTTGGGGGTACAGCAGGAAGATAGCAGTGAACATTGTTTAATTTTAAAACCTACAGATCACATGTTAGCGTCTGATTATCCTGGGTTACCTGAAGATGGCATCACGGTTACTTTTAACCGTCAAACCGCTTTAAGTCGTGATGACATTGCTTATTTAACATGGGAACACCCGATCATTAGCAACGGCATGGATATGGTATTAAGTTCAGATACAGGTACAACCTCTGTGGCTATCTTAAAAAACAATTCATTACCGGCTGCCTCAACGTTCTTAGAGCTTATTTACGTTGTTGAAGCGTTAAACACTGAAAATGCACAATTAAGTCGCTTCTTACCGACCACTCCGATCCGCTTATTGTTAGATAAAAATGCAAAAAACCTTGGAGAAAATGTCACTTTCGATAGTTTCAATCGTCAGCTAACGCCAATCAATCGTCATATTAGCCGTAAAGTGGCCAATGCATCACAGGCATTAATAGACCAGTTAATTAAACAGTCTTTACCTACTGCACAAACATTAATGGCTGAAGTTATTGATGAAGCGAAGCAAACAATGCAACGTACTTTGCAACAAGAGAGATCACGTTTGTTAGCATTGAAAGCGGTAAACCCGAATATACGTGAAGAAGAAATTCAATATTCCCGTGACCAGCAGGCAAGTTTTGAGCAGATATTAGATAATACACAACTCAAACTCGATGCCGTTCGTTTTATCGTTTCAACTCATTCATAACTTATTCGGCTATTAAGCAATATGCTTAGTAGCCGATTATTTTTATTGCTGATAGCAGAGATTCAATGCCAAATTTTGTATATAACCCGCCGATGTCGCCATACTTAGATATCATTCATCAAGATCAAGATATCGTCGTACTGAATAAACCTTCCGGATTATTAAGTGTACCCGGCCGTGACCCATGGCATAAAGACAGTTTAGCATTACGTGTTTTACGTGTTTGGCCTAATGCTTGTGTTGTACATCGCTTAGACATGGCTACTTCTGGCATTATTGTTCTTGCGCTGAAAAAATCCGCACAAAGTCATCTCGGACGTCAATTCCAGCAAAAAGTGATTAATAAAACCTACTTTGCTAGCGTGGAAGGAATCATTGAAAAAGATGCGGGTTTAATTGATTTGCCTTTACGATGTGACTGGGAGAATAGACCACGACAAATTGTAGATTTTGAATTAGGTAAAAGTTCACAAACTGAATGGCAAGTAATAAAGCGCAACCAACAAACTACATTGGTCAAGTTAACCCCATTGACCGGAAGAACTCATCAGTTACGGGTTCATTTACAGCAGATAGGTCATGCAATTATTGGCGATGAATTCTACGCCTCTGAATTTGGAAAAAAACTATCACAACGTCTTGCTTTACATGCGGGAAGTATTACTTTAACCCACCCAACAACAGAAAAACGTATCACTTTTGAATGCCCTGCTCCTTTTATGTAAACAAATATAAATTAAGGGATAGTTTCTATTAACAATAACTTAACAAAATCACTGCTTATGATTAATGGTTATATTAAGTAACCTTAATGTTGCATAAAAACCATTCAAAACCGCTGAAAATGGTAGCCTAAGTCACGTTTTTTCACTAAGCTTTAGCTTGGCAAAATTTATTGTGAATAAAAATCCATAAACGATACAAAAAAGCACATAGCCAGTCTTTTGTAAGTCAGTGGTAAATTTTAATAAAAGGTAACGATAATTTATATCTACTCCTCCTTTTAAATGACACATAAAATACACTTTTTATAACTCAATATAACAATAAGCGATCATGGAATTACTATGCAGATAGGTATACCTAGAGAGATCCAAGAAAATGAAAACCGTGTAGCCGCAACACCTAATACTGTTGAGCTATTAATTAAACAAGGTTTCACTTTCCTGGTAGAAAAAAACGCGGGAACAGCAGCTAGCTTTTCTGATTTAACCTACCAAGATGCAGGTGCAGAAATTAGCACTGATGCAGCAACGGTTTGGCAATCAGATATCATTTTCAAAGTGAATGCGCCGACCCAAGCAGAAATTAAACTAATCAAAGAAGGCGCAACATTAGTTAGCTTTATTTGGCCAGCTCAAAACCCAGAACTATTAAAGCAATTAGAAGCTAAAAACATCAGCGTTATTGCGATGGATAGTGTACCTCGTACTTCTCGTGCACAAGCATTAGACGCATTAAGCTCAATGGCAAATATTGCCGGTTACCGAGCAGTTATCGAAGCAGCAAACCAATTTGGTCGCTTCTTTACAGGCCAAATTACTGCAGCAGGTAAAGTGCCACCAGCAAAAGTATTGATTGTAGGTGCTGGTGTTGCAGGTCTTGCCGCTTTAGGCGCTGCAGGTAGTTTAGGTGCAATTGTTCGTGCATTTGATACTCGCCCTGAAGTAAAAGAACAAATCGAAAGTATGGGCGCAGAGTTTCTTGAGGTGAATTACACTGAAGAAACTGAAGTTAGTACTACCGGTTACGCTAAAACGATGAGTGAAGGTTATCAACAAGCGCAAGCTGAAATGATGGCTGAGCAAGCAAAAGATGTTGATATCATCATCACTACCGCGCTTATCCCAGGTAAACCTGCACCAAAAATCATTACTGAAGACATGATTAAATCAATGAAGTCAGGCAGTGTGATTGTTGATTTAGCAGCAGCTGCTGGCGGTAATGCAGCGCTAACAGTAAAAGATAAAGTCTTTGAAACTGAAAACGGTGTAAAAATTATTGGTTACACTGATCTACCAAGTCGTTTACCAACTCAATCAAGCCAACTATATGCAACTAACTTAGTCAACTTGATGAAACTGCTTTGTAAAAACAAAGACGGTCAAATAGATATCGACTTTGAAGATGAAGTTATCCGTGGTGCAACGGTTGTTAAAGAAGGTGAAATCTCTTGGCCACCACCAGCAATCAATGTTAGTGCAGCACCGACTGCAAAAGCAGAACAAAAAGCTGAAATTGTTGTTGAAGAAAAAGAACCAAACAAATGGATTAAACCTGCTGTAGCGGTTGTTGCGGCTGGTTTATTTGGTTGGTTAGCAAGTGTTGCTCCTGCTGATTTCCTAGCGCATTTCACTGTATTTATGTTGGCCTGTATTGTTGGTTACGGCGTAGTTTGGAATGTTGCTCATTCACTACACACACCACTCATGAGTGTTACCAACGCGATCAGTGGCATCATCATTATCGGCGCATTACTGCAAGTCGGTAGTGACAGTAATGTTGTTACCGCTTTATCAACGATTGCAATCTTAATTGCAACCATCAACATCGTGGGCGGCTTTACCGTGACACATCGTATGTTGAAAATGTTCCAGAAGGATAAATAATCATGTCTCAAGGATTAATTACTGCTGCTTATGTTATTGCAGCCATCCTGTTTATCGCCAGCCTTAGTGGCTTAAGTAGCCAAGAAAGTGCACGAAGAGGTAATGTATTCGGTATTATCGGTATGATTATTGCCGTTTTTGCCACCATTGCTAGCTCACAGGTTTCTGGTTTAGGTTACATCACCATTGCCATGGCAGTAGGTGCTGGTATTGGCGTTCGTTTAGCATTAAAAGTTGAAATGACTTCGATGCCTGAGCTAATTGCAATCCTACATAGTTTCGTAGGTTTAGCGGCAACCTTTATCGGTTTTAACTCTTACTTAGACCATGCAGTTTTAGCCTCTGCAGCGCAAACTATCCATGATGTTGAAGTATTCTTAGGTATCTTCATCGGTGCGGTTACTTTCACTGGGTCTATCGTTGCCTACGGTAAATTAAGCGGAAAAATCAATAGCTCTGCGTTATCTTTACCGGGTAAAAACTGGATCAACATTGCAGCGGTAACTTCTGCAGCCTTCCTGTTAGTTGCTTTTGTAAGCGGTGACTTAGGCTTAACAGCACTTATCATCATGACTGTGATTGCATTAGCATTCGGTTGGCACTTAGTGGCTTCTATTGGTGGTGCTGATATGCCAGTAGTTGTTTCAATGCTTAACTCATACTCAGGTTGGGCAGCTGCCGCAACAGGTTTCATGTTAGCAAATGACTTACTTATCATCACTGGTGCATTAGTGGGTTCAAGTGGTGCGATTCTATCTTACATTATGTGTAAAGCGATGAACCGTTCATTTGTGAGCGTTATCCTAGGTGGTTTTGGTACTGAAACATTTGAACAAGGTGACCAAGAATACGGTGAGCACCATGAAACAACGGCACAAGAAGTTGCTGCGTCATTAAATGCTGCAAAAAATATTATTATTGTACCGGGTTACGGGATGGCTGTTGCGCAAGCACAATATCCAGTAGCTGAAATTACTAAACGTTTACGCGCTAAAGGTAAAAATGTACGTTTTGGTATTCACCCTGTTGCAGGCCGTCTACCTGGCCACATGAACGTGCTACTTGCTGAATCAAAAGTACCTTACGATATCGTATTAGAGATGGATGAAATCAATGAAGATTTCCCTGATACTGATGTTGTATTAGTTATTGGTGCAAATGACACCGTTAACCCTGCAGCAAACGAACCAGGTACACCTATTTCAGGTATGCCAGTATTAAGTGTTTGGGAAGCAGAGAAAGTAGTCGTGTTTAAACGTTCAATGGGCGCTGGTTATGCTGGTGTACAAAATCCACTGTTCTTTAAAGACAACTCTGAAATGTTATTAGGTGATGCAAAAGCATCGGTAGATGCAATTTTAGCTAGCCTATAATTAGCAAGCTTATAACCTTTAATTAGCAAGCTAATAAATAGTTAAGTAAGCAATAACATTTACTTTAAGAGCCGAATCAGAATGATGATTCGGCTTTTTTGTTTATTAAAGGTCGATAGCCGTACTATGCTTTACCGTGCGTAATGAAACTGAAGTATGAAACTGAAGTATGAAACTTCCTAATATTTAAATCCGTATGTAACACACGGTCAACAAATGCTTCATAGGCTTGAATATCCTGTACACAAACAATCAGTACAAAATCATATGCTCCGGATATTTGGTAACACTGCATCACTTCATTAGCTTTGATAATTGAGTTTTTAAATTTCTGGTAAATATCAGCTCTATCTCGTTCCATCTCAATAGAAACAATCAAGGTCATTTTATTGCCCGCTAACTGCGCATCAATGATTGAAACATCAGCAATAATAACTCCGCCCTCTCGTAAACGTTTAACACGCTTTAAACAAGCGGGCGCTGACAACCCAACTTTATCAGCAAGCTCAATGTTACGTAGACGATTATTTTTTTGTAGCGACATTAATATCGCACGATCAATTCTATCAATATCCATTATTTTGCCTTAACACTATTATTTTCTTTTAACCCTATGACTTTACCTTAACTCTATGACTTCACCTTAACTTTAACATTTTCTCTGTAATCTATTATTTCTATCAAGCCCCATTATTAGTGGCAATATTTCTTTAAAAGAGAAATAAAAGAAATATTAAGCAACTAGGAAACAATATTTGAAATTTAGTTACAACTATCTTATGTATCATATAGCTTATTAAATTTAAGAAAACACACAATAAAGGTCAGTATGATGCAATCCGTTAAACATTTTTTCATTGAGCTAGGCAGAGATATTTTTAATGTTACATTCACTCTGTTTAAAGTCATGATCCCAGTATTAATTGTAATAAAAATCGTTGAAGATCTAGGAGGGATTGTTTTATTAAGTGAATTACTTGGACCTCTGATGCAAACCGTAGGCTTACCGGATAGCATGGGATTAGTCTGGGCAACAACCCTACTGACCAACATTTATGCTGGTTTAATCGTCTTAATTACCATAGACGACACACTAACTGTCGCACAAGCTTCGGTGCTCGGCAGCATGATGCTACTTGCACATTCATTACCTATTGAGGCCACAATCGCGAAAAAAGCCGGAGTCAGTTTATGGGTTACCTTGACTCTGCGCATTGGCGGCAGCTTACTATTAGCGTGGTTATTACACCTGACCTATCAATTAACGGATAGCCTTAACCAGCCCGCTAAAATGCTTTGGTCTCCTGAAGTCAGTGTGGAAAGTGGTTATCTTGACTGGGCAATGAACCAGCTACAAAATTTAGTGATGGTCTTCTTCGTTATATCAATCTTGCTATTCACGTTAAAGATTTTGAAAATACTAGGTATTGAAAAGTTAATGGCGATCATCTTGAAACCTTTTTTACGGTTATTAGGGATCAGCCAAGAGGCGACTAATATTACTATTATTGGTGCTACATTAGGACTTTCATTTGGTGGAGGGTTATTAATACACGAAGCGCAAAAAGGACATGTAGCAGCACGTGATGTATTCACTTCAATTATGTTACTAAATTTATTACATAGTTTAATTGAGGATACATTACTGATTTTATTAATGGGAGCAGATTTTAATACCATTTTTTGGGGAAGATTATTGTTTTCATTTATTATCATTGCCGTATTAGCAGCAACCATCAGAAAACTATCGCCAGTGTTTTGCGAACGTTATTTATATCGCAGTGTTGCATCAAACAAGATGCAATCAGCAACATAGGCAATAACAAAGGAATACATACACCATATAAGCTAACTGCAATCTATATTAAGCTAACTACACTAAAGAGTTAGCTTGAACTGAGTACCATTAACTTAATAATATTATAAAATGGATATGGTTATCTTATATGGCATTTACTTTAAATGCTTTAGCATGAAAATTAAAGGTGACGTCTAACCACCTCTGCTTGGTCAATAACTCCTTCAGAAGGCGACCAACAACAAAGTTGCAGTTCATTCCTTACATCGATATGCACCCAGTTCATCTCTTGCCCCTGTTTTAACGGACCACACTCTACAAACTTAATATCACCTAATAGTGCCTGATGTTCAATAATATATTTTCTGGCTGCTTGAGCTGAAACTTGTTTAAACTTCATATCAACTGCTCGCCCATATTTATGTTGTGAGCGACTAGCTAAATATTTGTCCGTTGAGCCATAAAAATGTTGATCTCTAAGCCCACTATTTTTAAATTTACCTCCCCACGACCAATCATTAATAGTACAGGATCCTAACTGCTCCGTTAAGGTATCAATTAGCCGTAATAATCTATCATCAAATAAGGTCCAGCAACGATCCCCCCAATCGCTATACATCTGAGGAGTCACAAGTTCTTTAATATCATAATGCTTACATCGGTAACTCATAGCACACACCTCCCAATTATTAATAAGCAGAAGAAGAGGCTTGATGTTACTCCTAGAAAAGTATGGGTCATATTGGATATAGAAAAACGCATACTGAAGCACAAAAATAATGACTATCTCAGTAAAAAATAAACTATTGAGGTATGAGATTAAGCAGTAAAAGTGAGTTAAATAAACAAATCTTGTGGGAGTGCTATAAATGGAAGGAGTTAAAAATAAATACTTATAGCATAATAAGAGCTTATTATGATTAGCAATGAACGAGGTTAATGGTGAGCAAGGTTAATAGTGAACTAGACTACTTAACTCAACTAGATCACTTGAAGCAAAATACCATACTCAAACTACTACGCCACTGTTCTAGTACAAGTTAAAGTGGCATAGCTATACTGAGTAAATTACAACTGAGCAAATTACATTGTGCAGTTAGGATGTTGTTTACTGCTTTTAGTTAATTTTTTTAATTCATCACTTAAGTTATTAATACGGGTTTCATTAGATGGGTGAGTTGATAAAAACTCCATTGGCTCACTTCCACCTGAAGCAATCGCCATATTTCTCCAGAGCGCAATACTTTCCTGAGCATCAAAACCAGCATCATTCATTAGGTGTAGACCTACAATATCAGCTTCTGATTCTTGAGCTCGACCATAGGGCATAGTAATACCATATTGAACACCTAATCCTAGGGCAGCCATACCCATATCAGCATATTCAGTCGTACCTATGGCAGTTTGTGCTATTTGTGTTCCATAGCCTGTTATCTGGCTTGAAGATAAACGCTCATTAGAATGGTTTGCTTGAACGTGTGCAATTTCATGTCCAATAACCGCAGCGAGTTGATCTTGATTTTTTGCTACCTGCAATAAACCAGTATAAACCCCTATTTTACCACCCGGTAATGCAAAGGCATTCACCTGTTCACTATCAAATACCACTACTTCCCACTGGTCGAAATCAGGTTGTTTACCTAAGGTATCAGTGATTTGCTTGCTAACGCATTGTACATAGGTATTCACTTTAGGATCTTGATTGATTTTTTCCTGTGTTTTTAATTCCGCAAATGATTTTGCACCTAAGTCAGCCATTTCAGCGCCATCAAACAATAACACCTGGTTACGCCCTGTAGGTGAAGAGGTAACACATGCAGTTAATAAAATAGCAGAGCTTAGTAGTGATAATTTTAAGATTGAATGCTTCATAGTAAGTCCAATTACAAATGGTTAATTAATTTATTATCTCAGGCTAAAACCAATAATGCCAATGTATTTTAAATATCAAAAAACACCTACTTTAGAATTAATAGGCTATACAATTTAATGCAGCCATCGTTTGGCTCTTATGTGTAACTTATTTGCTCTTGATGCCAATGTTTGTATTGCGGCAAAAACATAGTCATTAATAATATTACACTGCCAGCACCAATCATCACTACATTTGCATAGGGAGCACTCAGGTTTGTTTGCTGTATTAATCCAGCTAGTAAGGCAGCACCACTCATTTGAATACAGCCTAAAAGAGCACTAGCCGTTCCCGCCCGTTCTCCAAAGGCACTTAAAGCCATTGATGTTGCAGGCCCTAATAATAATGCAAAACCAATACATAAAAAAAGCATAGGGACCATAAAGTACAACCCGCCTAATAATGTGTTGGTGACGGGTAGTTGTTGGAATATGACCTGTAAAACAGCAGAAAGCACCATCGTCCACAATGCAACTGTCACCGTTTTATGATTGCCTAATCTTTTAATCACTTTAGGGGCAAGAAAACATGCACTAATGTTAACGATCGCATTAAAACCAAATAAATAACTAAAGGTCAGTTCATCCAAGCCTAAGTGCTTAATGATCCAACTCGGCGCATAGGAAACATAGGTTAAAATACTAGCCATTGCGATCATGCAAGTAAGAGCATAAAAAACAAAGTGGCTGTTAGCTAGAATTGGTTGATAACGTGCCCAGCGGTATAAAGCAGCATTATTATTACTGTGTTCAGGACGTGTTTCAGGTAATTTAAATGCCACCACAAACAACACTATTACAGCGTATAAAGCCATAAATATAAAAGTAGATCGCCAACCAAACTGTAATGCAAGTAACCCACCTAAAGTTGGAGCTAAAGCAGGGATAACACAAATAACACCGTTCAAATAACTGTAATAATGTGCACTTTTTTGTGCATCAAACCGATCTCTCACGGCGCTAAATACCACAATAGAAGTAGCACAGGCAGCAACGCCCTGTAATACACGTGCTAGTTGTAAATATTCAAAATCTACAACTAAAGCTGCTAGTAGGCTGCTCGCGATATATGAACAAATACCAAACAGAGCAATAGGACGACGCCCAAATCGATCCGCTAAGGGACCAATCAGAATCTGCCCTATCCCCATCGAAAATATAAATAACACTAACGTAGATTGAACCTGCATATCTGAAACAGAAAAATCTTGTGCCATTTGCGGCATCGAAGGCAAATAGATATCTATCGCCAAGGGGCTTAATACCACCATGATCATTAAAATAGGTAATAACTTCAGGGTCATCTCAATCTCTTATATAAAATAGGTAACTGGCAATCTTTAATGCATTAGATACTATTAGTAAGGCACATTAAAAAAATTAAAAATAAAGGGTAATTAACTTTCGTAGTGTAAATCAGTTATGATATGAACAGAAATGATATTAATTCAGATCTTAATTTCCCAATAGGAATATCATCCATGAACATTGATAAACTTGCGCGTGTAGATTTAAATCTATTGCTTATTTTACAGGTACTATTGGAAGAAGAGAGTGTGACACGAGCAGCGTTACGCTTAAACCTAAGCCAGTCAGCCCTCAGTAAGAGTTTAACCCGCTTACGGGCTACACTACATGATCCATTGTTCACCCGTACTGCGCATGGTTTAAAACCAACGACTCATGCACTAGAGCTACAGCCAAAACTATCCCCTTTATTACAAGGTTTATACCAACTTACACAAGCGCCAAATTTTGATCCACTTAGCAGTGACAGACACTTTTCTATCAGCATGCTAGAAAGTGCTTACGCCACATTATTAGCTTGCTTCATTAGTCCGTTATTACAACAAGCAAAGCATATTCGCTTGGATGTATTAAGTTGGAAAGAAGGTTCAATGCAGGCGCTACTTCAAGGCAAAGTGGACTTTGGTATTACCGGAATAGATTTCTATCAAGATCAGCGTTTAAGCACACAGAACTTACCTGATGGTATTGCCCACAGCATATTATTTCATGATCAACAAACCTGCTTAGTGAATGAACACCATCCTGCATTACTTGCACTAGAAAGTGGAACTTGGGATAGGGATACTTATCTACAATACAATCACTTACAAGTTTGTTGTGAAGGAAATAACCTATGGGCATTAGATTATCATTTAGAAAAAAAAGGTGAAAAACGCAACATTATTAGTACTTTACCTGACTTCTATGGGGCGGCGAGTGTTTGTGCTCATAGTGATTTAATATTTACCCTTCCTTCAAGCTTTGTACCGCACGCACAAAAACTCTATCCGCTGAAAGAAATCCCTCTACCTTTTACATTTGAAAATATGGCTTATGTTTTATTATGGAATCAACGTAATAGTGATGAATTAGGGCATAAATGGGTAAGAGAAATGATTTGCCGAAGTGTTGCGGATACGTTTAACTAAGAGTTATTGAGAGCAAACAAGATAGTATGAGAATAAACAAGGTTATGTAGTCACTCTGTTTAGCCGAACTTATTACTGATTTGAACCAGAGCCATAACAAAGGCGCTTAAAGCGCCTTTGTTATGTAAAGTTAACTTAAAAGTAGTGTTTGCTTAAGTAATTCGATTAAGCAGTTCGCTTTAGTAGTTAACTTTTTCAATCCAACCGAATTTGTCTTCACGTGATCCGTATTGAATGCCTGTTAATTCATCATATAAATTACGAGAAACAGTACCGGCTTTATTATCATTAATAAAGTAGTCTTCGTCTTTCCAACATAATTGACCAACCGGAGAAATAACTGCAGCCGTTCCACAACCAAAGGCTTCAGTAATTTTACCGCTTTTAATATCAGCTAAAATATCTTCAATGGCAATTTGCTCTTCAGATACGGTGTATCCTAACGTTGGAGCCAGTTGCAATATAGAGTCACGAGTGATCCCCGGTAAAATACTGCCGCTTAACTTAGGTGTCACAATATGATCGCCATAAACAAAACAAATGTTCATCGCACCCACTTCTTCGATATATTTACCGTGTATGGCATCTAACCAAAGTACTTGAGAATAACCACGTTTAGCAACATCTTCCGACATATATAAACTCGCAGCATAATTACCACCTGTTTTAGCTTCACCAACACCACCTACAACAGCACGACGATATTTATCAGCAACATAAACAGAAACAGGTGAAAAACCATTTTTAAAATATGCGCCTGCAGGGCCTGTAATAATAAAGTGCAAGTATTTATCACTAGCACCTAAGCCTAACTTAGCACCAGTCGCGACCATAGTAGGACGAATGTATAAAGAAGTACCATTTTTGTCAGGTACCCATTGGTTATCTATTTTTAATAGTTCCATTACCGCTTTAAGGTGGAATTCCACATCAACTTCTGGCATTACCATGCGCGTAGCTGAACGGTTAAAACGTTTAAAGTTTTCACGTGGGCGGAATAAGTTAATATCCCCTTGTTCAGTACGGTATGCTTTCATACCTTCAAAAATTTCTTGCCCGTAATGTAGAACTGATGCCGAAGGATCCAGTTGTAGCATTTGATAAGGTTTGATTTCAGCATTTGACCACTGTTGAGCGGTATCAAATGATTGTGTAAACATGTGGTCGGCAAACACTTCGCCAAAACTAAATTCTGCTGGGCAAGCTTTACGCTCTGAAACTGCTAACGGTTTGATATCAATTGACATGTAAATCCCTTCTGTATCTAAATGCTTTTTGCGACAACGAATGAAAAGCATAAGCATTATTGCTCACGTGTCGGGCGGAGCTAGATTCTAAAAAATATTCCACCATACATCCACTGTTCTTTTAAAAAAAATAGGATTAAGTAAAATTATTAGCCTAACAATAACGGTTTAAATTTTTTAATATTAAAATAAATAAGTAGCATACTCCGCTATCGTTTAACCGCAACAATAAATAAAAACAAACAATAGTAATCTATATCAATAGATTAAAGACATTCATTACATATTGTTATGCAGCATTACGTTTAATATAGGGCTATTAAAGCAACCTTTAAGTGCAGTTATGCTTTCAAAGTTATTTTTCAAATGCAAAGTTCAACAGCTTCTAATATAAGCGACAAGAAAGTCGATACTAGATTGAATATGTTGCTGCTGAGTCAAACCGCTTTTTACTCTTGGTTTAAAGTCATGGTCACCATCTTCTAACCAACACCATTGGAAATGCTCAGGTAGCGAATACCCTTCAACCTCTTCTTTGTCACCAAGCTTATCACGCGAACCTTGAATTATCGCCACGGGTTGTTTAATTGCTGGCAGGTGTTCCGTGCGAAGTTTTTCCGGTTTCCCTTGCGGGTGAAATGGATAACCTAAACAAGCGATGCCTTTTACATTTTGTAAAAGCTCGGCGGGCTCCTGTGCAGCTAACAAGGTGGCCATTCTGCCTCCCATCGATTTCCCACCAATCACCATCGGTTGATTTAATGTTTGTATTACATCCATAAATTGCTTGATCAGATGCGGCGCTCGCTCCGGAGGGCGACGGCTTCCCGTCTCAATACGTTGCTGCATATAATTAAAATTAAAACGAGCAACGCGAATCCCTTGTTTAGCTAAACCAGTCGCCACTTTTTCCATAAAGTCTGATGTTAATGGCGCCCCTGCTCCATGGGCAAAAACAAATAAGGGACCATTGCTTGGACCATCAAAAATAAGCTGCATATCAATCTCTGCCAAATAGATAAATAATGATCATGCTAGTAAGCGATTGAATGGTCAAGCAAAGCTCATGCAATAGCTTAAATTATTAGCTACAATCTGTGCTTACCGCTTAACGATTAACGATTAAAATATAACTCATGGGAGAGAATGGGCATGCTAGGTCAGAATATGAAAAAATGTACTTTCGACCAAGTACATTTACTGCAAAAAATCGCAATACAAACCTACCAAGAAACATTTGCAGAGAGTAATAGTGATGATTTGCTACAGCAGTATTATAAACAATCGTTAAACCTAACAAAATTATCCGCACAGCTAAAAATGACTAATAGCGAATTTTATTTTATCTACTCAGCTCCGCTTGCTGATCCTGAAGCTAAACTCGCTGGTTTCCTCAAGTTGAACATAGATGATGCACAAACGGATCTATTAGATCCTGAGGCATTAGAAGTTGAGAAAATCTACATCCTAAAAGAGTTTTTATCTCAAGGATTAGGTAAGCAAATGATCTCATTTGCAATTAAGCGCGCTCAACAACAAAATAAAAAACACCTTTGGTTAGGTGTTTGGGAAAATAATTTTTCTGCATTAAATTTTTATAAAAAAATGGGGTTTGAACAGTTTGGTGAACATGGATTTGATATGGCGGGCGATATTCAAACTGATTTATTGCTCCGTAAAGATCTATAAATAGATAGTTTAATAATCTCCTTTATAGCCCATGCATAACTCATGCATAGCCACTGTAAAGTTCTCTTGCATAGCACCTGAATAATACCAGTTGTTTAAACATTAAAAAACGAGTGCAAAAACAACTAGGATTATACTTTCCTTTCAGCCATTTCAGCAAATACAGCACTAGTTTTAGCCGCCATAATAAAATCGTTTTTACTTAATCCTTTTAGATTATGGCTCCACCACTGGACGCCCACCAGCCCATACTCGACTACCATCAAAGGGTGGTGATTGACCGACTCAGCTAAATCGGCTATTTGATTAACAAATAACATTGATTTTTTATAACGTTTAGTCGCAAACTCAGCAGTTAGTTTTTGTATGCCCTGTTCCTCAACTAACTGCCAATTATCCGGCTCAGATGATTGAGCCTTTAACTGTTTAAGTAACTCAATCGCTTGCTCTTCATTTAGTAACAGTGCTTTATCAGTGTCACTCGTATCACAGGCCCTACAAGTTTGTTGTTTTAACAATGTCATCTATTACTCCTACATCTGTTTTAAAATTAAAAGCCTATTAGAGTGTATCCTGCAAATGAAAATAAGCCGATTTAGTTGATATACGCGCATCATCTAGCTGCTTGCCGATAGTAAAATGATACAAACTTTGCCATTGTTGATCTTTTAGTCCTAATAAGTCATGTACCAAATCATCAAAGAAACAACCGATACCTGTTCCTCTTAAATCATCATTCTCAGCAGCTAAATATAATACTTGACCAATTAACCCAGTTTCCCAAAATAATAAAGGATATTGGCTAGCAGAATAATCCAGACTCTCTTCAAATCGCGCTAACATACCCAAACTATATGCGCTATCTGCAGCAATATCCTGTTCACAACTTAACGCTTTAGCCACCCGCCTATAATCGCCTTTTTTCAACAAGTACAAAGGTTTATCGGGATAACATTGTTGCCATTGAAAATTGCTATGCATCGCAGATTTTAAATGTTGTAGATGCCTAGCATTACGTACCCAAACGTATAGACCTGAATCAATACCCTGTACATTATGAATAAATAACAACAAATTTACTTGCGCTGTTTGTGGCAAGACAGAAAAAGGCACGCTTTGTGTGGGCAATGTTTTTTGCAGCTGCGTTAAAAATAATTCGCTGGAGATGGTACTCGTTTGTCGATCAAAACTTTGAGCACTCCTACGTTGCTGGATCAAACCTTGCGCACTTTCATCTAGTGGCGAGCTATTTTTAGAATTCCTAGCATATTCATAATTTACAGTATGACTGTTTGAAGCCTCTGCATCTTCACTTATAAATGAAAAATCTACCTGATGACTTGCTTTAAAAACAGCATCAATAACCGGCCAATCTTGATGTGATTGACTCAATTGATTCGCTTGATCAATATAATTAAAACCACCTAGTTCATTGAGCCATTGCTTTACTTTATGTAAGTCTGTTGGCTCTGCACTTACCCAACATACGCAATCAACATATTCAACTTCTTGCGCTAAATGTTGTGATTTATTGAGCCCTAATAATGAGTCTATTTTTGTATTCGGCAACTCATCTAATACCCTTATATTCCAACCATTTAAATTAGCGGCAATGTTCAATGCACCTAATGCATGCCCTAAATCATGTTGGCAGTATCGATAAGCCCGTTCTCCGTATTTCCACGCTTCTCGCCAAGCGATGCTGGTTAACACAATGGCAAAGCCTTTAGCTTCTGCCAAAAATTCAGCGCTTGAGTCTGTTGATGCAGCACGTTTCTCTAAACAATTAAGATAAGGGTTGTAATGCACGCTATGTATTTTTTTTTCCTCTGAGCTTTCCACTGCAGGGCTTTGCAGCTCAGGTAATAATAAATAGCATTCGGTAGGATGTAAGTTACCACTCGAAGGATTAATACGTAGAGCCCACTCATTACCGTTATAGGATTTCCACGCCGACAAACCTAAGCTGTTTTGCAGTAGTGAAGCAACACTCTGTAAAGAAATAACAGTAGGTGCGCATACTGATTGTTGAAATAAGTCACTCGCAGGAGAGTCATCTTTACCTTGCCCTAATGGCAAATATATTTTATCTGTCCCTTGATATAATCGATAGGGCAAGGGTTGATTCGCCCAATCCATATAACCCGCAGAGCGAGCATATGCACCAGGCCTGTGTTTTGTACGCTGATGATAATCTTTAACGGTTTGCAATGAAGATTGAGTCATATCAATACTCTTATCAGTTTACTTATGATTGCGGCATAACAGCCAGTTTAGTGCGAATAAAGTCACTGTGATTAACATAAATTAATGTTGCCACTTTACGTATCAATGCTTCTTCCATTTCATCTAAGTGACCATCGGCATAAGCGACTTGCCACATGGCTTTTATCAACTCAATACGCTGTTCTCGCTCTAAATCCCCCAGTTGTGAAGTAAAATCAAAAACAGATTGGCTACTTTTGGCCTCCTGCATACCTACACTTAATAATTCGGCTGCTTTCTCAGCATTAACATTAAGTACTTTTTCAAGCGAGCGAGTAGCAACTATTTTTTCATCCGCACTAAGGTGATGATCAGCGATACAAACCTCACACAATAAAGAAGCAATCGCTAGAGTATTATCGAATTCAGGGTGCTCATCAGATATCAGAGAACTTATAAAATGTTTAACTGTTGCAATCATATTTCAACCTATAGGAATGAAAAGAATGGATAAAAATTTAATGCTGGGCTTTTGAATTAAAAGGCTCATCCATTATCAATTGGTCATCCTAGCCTTAATCAAAATAGAAATCAAAGTGTCTTAGTTGTCACACTATATAACAAAATACTCAGTAGATTAGGGATTGAAGAAAGCTTAAGATTTGGATTGGAAGGTTAAAATTTGAGTTATGCTTGAAATGACGAATAACTCACCATCATGCGTTTGTTACTCTTTAGCAGCATGATCATGTAACGTAGCTATGTAACGTAACTATATAACGTAGCTATGTAACATAACCAAGTAGCGTAAACCACTGTTATATTAAGCGGTTTACGTTACTAAAAGACCTTAATCAACGTCAGAAATACGGTCTAAACGGTCTAGTTCCTCTTCTCGAGCAGCATTAATTTCATGCAGTACTCCATCAACGTCAGCATCAATGTCTGAGTCAACAAATCGTCCTGTTAATATTGTTTTAGATGATAACTCACCCGTTTCAAAAATAGACCAAATTTCCTCGCCATAACGTGTTTTAGCAAGCTCAGGCGCAAATTGAGAATAATACTGTGTCATGTTATTCACGTCACGTAACAACATTTTCTTCGCATTATTATTACCAGCTGCATCTACGGCCTGTGGTAAGTCAATAATCACAGGACCTTCTTCATCCACCAACACATTAAACTCTGACAAATCACCATGGATCACACCAACACTGAGCATACGAACCACATAGTCCATCACTTTAGCGTGGTCAACAATTGCCTTTTCTTGAGACAGTGTTACATCATTTAAGCGCGGAGCTGCAAAACCCTCAGCATCGGTGATCAGTTCCATGATCAACACTCCACCGAAACATCCGTAAGGTGTAGGAACTCGAATACCTGCATCGGCGAATTTATACAAGGCATCCACTTCAGTACTCTGCCAAATCTCTTCTTGTTGCTCACGCCCAAATTTAGAGCCTTTTTGCATTGCACGTGCATTACGACCATTTCGGACTTTTCGTCCTTCATTGTACAAAACCGCATTTTTAAAACTACGTTTACTAGCTTCTTTATAAACCTTTGCACAACGAACTTGATCACCACATTGAACAACATAAACCGTTGCTTCTTTGCCGCTCATTAACTGGCGTAGTACATTATCGACGATGCCATCGTCAACTAATGGTTGAATTCTTTTAGGTATTTTCATTTATATAATTTGTTTTCTAATATTTTAATTGATTGAGCTAAATGCTATTTAATTAAATAAAGAGCTAAAAAGCAGAAACAGTATTACCCAGTCATTACCTTAATAGATAATAGTTATGCCAAGTAATAGTGAGATAGAAGCATATACCCATTAGTCTTAAATATATGTCTAGGCAATTCATCAAATAAATAACGGCTACATTTATAGCGCCTCATTTATAGTGCCTTTTAACTAAGTAGTGTATTAATAAAACACTAATAAGCGCTTATATCAAAAGGTATAACCGTCCATAGTACTATAAAAGCAATCGTTTCATTGTTTCTTTTTGTTCAATTCATGACATGCAAAATAAAAATCCATTTAATTTTACTTTTACAGCATAGAAAATACTTAGTAATTAAGAACTAAATCAAGCCCTAAAATAGATTTTATAATAGGTAGTTATTTATGATTTTGTCTTTTTGCCAAAAACATTCACTAGTGCACCTAAAACGATTAATGAACCTCCAATTAAAGTCCAAATAGAAGGCACTTCATTGAAAACGATGACCCCAAGGATAGCCGAGAAGACAACTTGTACATAAGAAAAAGCACTGACTTTAGCGGCAACTTCTTTCTGCATGGCTTTAGTTAAGCCGACCTGTCCAATTTGGGTAAAAATGCCTACAAACAATAATAAAATCAACGCTTCGGTGTTGGGCATAACAAAGTTATCGCCTAATAAAATAACTGATAATGGTAAGGCAATCAGGGGGAAATAGAAAATAATCACGGAGCTGTCTTCGGATTGACTTAAACGCTTAACTAATACATAAGCAGTCCCACTGCCTAATGCGCCTAATAATGCAGCGCAAACACTAAACCAAGGTAAAACCGCTTCTCCTGTCATCGATAAATTGGGTTTAACCATCGCCAGTAAACCAAATAAACAAAGCACAATACAAATTAATGTTGAACGTTGGATCCTTTCTTTCAGAAAGAAAAAAGCTAACAAAGCAGTAAAGACGGGATACAGATACTGTAATAATGTCGCTTCAGCTAATGGTAAAGTCGTGACTGCATAATAGACACAAATTAACGCTAAGGTCCCTACCCCGCCACGAGCAATAAGTAGTGTTTTGTTATTTCCCCACACAGGAATTTTCTTACGTTTAATATCAACATAACTAATCAACAATGAAATAATCCCGCGAGCAGCAACAATTTCAAAGACAGGAATATTATGGGTGCTTACCAGCTTCACACAGGCAGTCATCAATGCAAAGGAAAAAGCTGACAGCAACATAAACCGTAAGCTAATCGGTATCGACAAGAAAAAATTTCGTAACATAATTAGACTAATTTGATTAAAAAAATAGACGTGCAGTTTATCGTATTTTGCATCGCCTAGTTATTTATTTGAATCTTTAATTTTCAGATTATGCATTGATTTAAACGTTAATATGATAACAAACATTGTTCAATATAATTCATCAATGCTCATCTACCTCGCGAGATATAAAGAAGCATAGCAAAACTTAAAATGAAGCAATATTTATATGCCCTTTAACTATCAGCCATATCTTTTAACTATCAGTCATAATAGGCGTTAACTTTTCTAGAAATTCCGCTAATGACTCAGCTAACACTGCTTCTTGTTTTTTACCTAAGGTTTCTAATTGCACTTGCCCTGTTTCATTTAAAATAGAAATGACTTGCATCTCATCGCTGCAGGTTGCAATAAACATTGATGCTGGTTTTTTTAATCGTTTTTGCATCATAAAGTGAGCAATCATATTCTCTTGCAACACATTAAAGTCTTGTTCATTCCACACTTGAATAAGTTCAATAGGATGCCCTTCAAACTCGCAGCTGATGTGATCGCTATAAGCGCTACAAAAAAGATCTTCAATAGAAGGATGTAAAGTCACTTCCAGTGCTTGCTCAATATTATTAAGGCTCGCTTTTTGCTCTCTCGGCACAGCCTGCCATGTTATTTGATCATCCTCAACATTACCAACCTGACAAGGAGACAACCATTCAGGGTCAAAAGATTGAGTCGGTAAAGTTTGCTGTGTTGATTGCCATAATTGTTGATGACGTTGATATAATGCAAATAACTGCTGTTGTGTATCTGTATTCATAGCTCGAATAATTCTTCTTTTTAGTTACAATACGGCATATTGTAACTATTCGGGCAGCCTTGTCTTGTTTTTCTGACAACGCTTTCCTCTAAATGAGATGTTCCATGCCAAATTCAACACTTTATAACCAAGATGAAACATTACAAAACTTATCTTTAGGTAAAGTCACAGAGTATAAATGCCACTACGATCAATCCTTATTGCAAGGAGTTCCACGTAGTTTGAACCGTAATGAGCTTAACTTAGATGCCTCTGCACTGCCTTTTCATGGTTTTGATCTATGGAATATTTACGAACTTTCCTGGTTAAATAATAAAGGTAAACCAATGGTTGCAACGGGGATTGTTAAGGTCCCCTTTGATAGTGAGTTTTTAATAGAATCAAAATCCTTTAAATTATACTTAAACAGCTTTAATCAAAGTAAATTTGAGTCCGTTGCAGCGGTACAAGCAATATTAACTGCAGACTTATCAGCCTGTGCCAACAAACCGGTTAGCGTCGACCTTAATGCAAATCTAGATATGATTAACGAGTCACTGGGTACTTTTAGCGGTGTTAACCTAGATGAGTTAGATATTGAAGTTGACCAGTATCAACTGTTACCGTCATTATTAACGGATATTAGCTCTGATACTACAGTAACGGAAACACTCTACTCACACTTATTAAAATCAAATTGTTTAATCACTAGCCAACCAGATTGGGCAAGTGTTGAAATAAGCTATACGGGTAAATCACTCGACCATGAAAAGTTGTTGCGATACTTAATTTCATTTCGCCAACATAATGAATTCCATGAGCAGTGTGTAGAGCGTATTTTCTGTGATTTAATGAAGTATGGTTCTTTAACATCGTTAACCGTTTATGCTAGATATACACGTAGAGGTGGCTTAGATATTAATCCTTTACGTAGTACGTCAATGGAATCTGCAATTAATAATATACGCTTGATACGCCAGTAGTTTTATTAATAATACTGACTTAATAGTGCTTATTAAGTCAGTATTATGAGCAGAAGTGCAACTGTTCGCGTTTTTACATGTTATGTTGCACTTACTTAAATTATTTAGTTGTACCGCCACCGTTTTGTGATGAGGTTTTAATTATTAATGCGTTTGTTTTCAAGAGTCTTATTTAGCTGCCTTTTACTTTCTGTTAGCCATCCCCTATGGTCCCTTGAATTATCGGGGGCACTTATCCCTGCTTCAATCAAAGAAAGTTATAAAACGCGTCAATTGGAACCTCTAAATTGTATTAATTCCGTTACTAAATTTATGAATAAGGTAGAAGCTCTGCCCACTTATGCTGAAGGCACCATGCCTAAGAATAGGTTGACCTCTACTAAACGTATTCCTAATCATGCGCCTTCACAGTTATTAGCCTCTTGTTATACAGAGCTTGCAGACTACGAAAACAGTTTAGCGTTACTGATCCCTTTACTAAAAACGCCAAGTATCACTCCCGATGAAATCAGAACATTAAATATCATTGCTAGCGAGATACCAGAGTCTGAGCGTCCACAGCTCAGTAATGAAGCACTAATTAAAATGCTGCTTAATTCAATTGAGTCTATGAAAGATAAAAAGCATGCAAACAAGTCAAACCTAGTCGATATTCTTCGTTTAACTATCGCTAAACTCGCGTTAGCGACGCACCAATATCAATTAGCGAATGAGTCGTTAAGCCAAGTTAAAAAGAACATAAAAAATACCAAGCATAAAGAGTTAGTTGCGTGGTTAGCTTATTATTATGGTCATTATTACGATCAAATAAATCAGCAACAATTAGCTATATCCAACTTTCAAACAGCAAACGAAATGGCAGACCAACTACACCTGATAAAATTAAGCAGTTTAGTGAAAGAAAGTTTATCCAATCTTTATCAACAAAAACATCGTTACACACAAGCAATGGATTTTGCTAGCCAACGTGTTGAGCTTTTATTGCCCACAGACAATTATGTACAGCAGGCGGATAGCCTATTAAAATTTGCGATTTTAAAACGTCAAAATAAAGAATACAATCAAGCGATTATCTACTTATTTAATGCGTTTGAACTGGTAGAAAAGAAGCATAAAATGTTACTTGCTTACACCTATTTAGAACTCGGTAGAACTTATGCTTCGATGCCTTACGATTTAAAAAAGAACACCGAATTAGCACAGAAATATTTGCAAAATGCACGTTATCATTTTCAAAAATTACATCGACTTGAACAAGAAACTGAAAGCACTTTATTATTGGCGCAATTAAACATTCGAAGTCAAGATACGGGTTTAGCAATTCTACAATTAGAAAGTGTATTAACTTTGGCCAAGGATAGATTTCCAGAGCTACGCGTAAAGGCTTTTGAAATGCTCGCCCTAAGCTATGAGTTATCCGGCGACCATCAGCAAGCAAATTTTCATTTTAAAAACTTCCACTCTTTGCAAAATGCAATTAAAGAAAAACTATTTGCTCTGCAACAATTAAAAATTAATGAGCAATTTCAACTCATTGAGCAAACACAGCAACAAATCCAGCTAGAAACCAAAAACAATGAGTTATTACTCAAAAATAATCGCTTTAAAAACATTGCCTATATTGTATTGGCGTTATTAGGCGTCACTTCATTATTTACATTATTTATCTTTATTCGTCATAAAAAACTCGTAATTAGAGAACAAATAACGCGTAAAAAATGGTTGCATCACCCTCGAACACGTTTAATATCACAACAAGCACAGGAATATGATCAACAGTATCAAGGACGTCCCCTGTTTTATGCTTTGGTACATATTCCATTTTTAAGTAATTTAAACGGTTCAAAAGGTTTGTTCAGTGCAGAGAAAATAGAGTTAGCCTTAGGACAAGAATTAAAAGCTAACTTTTCTCAACATACACAAATTAGTCAAGTCAGAGATAATCAACTACTATTTATTGCCGAACAAGAACATCATGGTGAAGCGAAAAAATTAGCACAGGATATTGAATATTTCTTTCAAACATTTGCAGAGAATTATGATTTAGATGGAAGAGTTTCAACAGGCATAGTTGCTTTTCCCTTTTTAAACAATGTCACTCGTGCAATAGCGCCGGAACGCATGCTTAATATCACTTGTTTAGCTTTATTTGGTGCTTGTCAAATAAGAGAGATAGTACACGAAAGTAGCTGGTTAGAATTATATGCAATAGAAAAAATTCAACCTGCATTCTTTGATGGAGATTTGTGGTTATTAGGTCAAGCAGGGATCGATAAAGGAATAGTAAAATTGAAAACGAGCCATCCCAACATCCCTATTGCATGGCCAGAGATTAGTCGCTAAGCGATTGTAATTTAGTATAAAAATAAAAATTAGCTCACATTAAGAAAATTACAAATATTAAAGGATTATATTCATGGCATCATCGGCGCTAACAAGGTTATTACAACAACTCTTAAGACGAAATTATCGCCAAGATAAAGCTTTTGATAAATATCAAATCCGATTCCTAAAAAAATTACAAGCAACATCTACCGATGAAAGCGACAACGATCTATTCGATGAATGCGTCGTACAGTTAGCAACAATCCCAAATAATTTAGATGACAAGCTCTCAGAGGGACGTTTAATTTCTCGTCACTCGATCACGCAATTACAACAAATAGATTCTTTATCAGACTCCATTAAAACTCGACTCCTAGAAATGCAAGATGGAGATGTCCCTTACACTATTATTGAGCATCAAGTTGAATTAAAAGAACTGATCAAAATTTATCAACGCGCAGTAATAGAACTGAGTAAACGTTCGATGCAATCTGACGACGATCATAAGGGTGACGTAGAATTTATTAATGAAGAACTGCAGCAAGTGATATTAGAGTTAGATGTTGGTGAAGCTTATGTACAAGATCTTGAAAAACTACGTATTAATATCAGTAACGAAAGTGATCCTTTTCAATTACCTCATCATTGTTTACAAGTCATTAATCTAATCATTAACAGTACACGTGAAGAGCGTAGTTCTTCACGTCATTTTTTATATACACTGAATGATAGCTTAACCGAGTTTTATTTAAATTTTGCAAAAACCTTAAATGCAACTGAAGCTGGTTTTGCACAACAAAAAGATACCTTTGTATCGATAGAAAAGAGTGCAAAAAGTCTACAGCAACAAAGTGAAGAAGCACAAGATATCGATAGTTTACGTAATTACATTACTAGCTACGTGAGTGAAGTGAAAAATGTCATTGCTGAACAAGAGAAAAAGAAAGAGCAAAAGTTTCGTCATAAATTTCAAGGTATGGTGAGACAAATTAAAGAACTGCAAAGTGAAACACAGAGCTATCAAAAAACACTCAAACACCAAACTAAACAGTTACACGTCGACTTTTTGACTAAAATCCCCAATAGAGCTGCTTGGAGCGAACGCCTAGAAATTGAAATAACGCGTTTAAAACGTTATAAAACCCCGCTACAAATGGCGGTCATCGATATCGATAACTTCAAAAGTATTAACGATAATTTTGGCCATTTAGCAGGTGATAAAGTCCTACATGCCATCGCTCAAACATTACAAAAATCAATTCGTAAAACAGATTACATCGCCCGATTCGGTGGCGAAGAATTTGCATTATTATTACCTGAGATAAACCAACAACAAGCACAGTTTGTATTAAATAAATTACGAGATCGTATTAAAGCAATCACTTTCAGATTCAAAGAAGAAAACTTAATCATCACCATCTCAGTTGGTTTTACCACCTTAGTTTCAAGTGATGATCAAGATGAAGCGTTTGAACGTGCTGATACAGCATTATATCAAGCAAAAGCAGAGGGCAAAGATCGCGTCATCTTTATAGAAAAAACAGCAACTGATGACAAATAAGATTTAACTGGCAACAGATAAATAAATTGTCTGTGCTGTTTCCCATTCAAGGTGCAAATTCAGCAAGCAATAAGATGATGAATCTCTAAGCATAAAACGAATGTTCTAAGCAAATTTAATGCAACTTCGGCTATTGTAATTTAAACTTCGTTTCCATTAGCTAAGCTCCTAGTTCTCTAATCTGAGATCCTAGTAAAGTCTGTAGCTAATTCAATTATTTAATAAATAACTGGTACTTTTTGATGGCATCTCTACCTAACTAAGTTAGTCTTAATAGACAGTCAAAAGGAGAAGCTATGATTTCACATATCAGTCCCGTTGGTAGCATGGCGCTATTATCTCAATTAGAAGTAAACCAACTAAAATACAGCGCCTCTTGCGAAGTTTATCAATTATTTAGAAACTGCTCTTTAGCAGTATTAAAGTCAGGTAGCCATACCGACAGTAGTAAAGAGATCCTTGAACAACATAAAGACTTTCAAATTAATGTACTCCACCAAGAACGTGGCGTCATCTTAGAGCTATTAAATCCACCAGAAGATGCCTACATCGATGGCGAGCTAATCAGAGGCATGCAAGATCACCTGTTTTCAGTGTTACGTGACCTTTTATATGTCAACACACAATTACAACCCAACCCACCATCAGCGTTCAACAGCGAACAAGCGACCAGCTTAGTGTTTTCGATTTTGCGTAATGCTAATGTACTTAAAGCCGGTGTCGAACCCAGTGTTGTCGTTTGTTGGGGAGGACATTCTATTAATGATATTGAGTTTGCATATACTCGAGAAGTTGGCAATCAATTAGGGTTACGAGAACTTAATATCTGTACAGGTTGTGGCCCAGGTGCCATGGAAGGTCCGATGAAAGGTGCCGCAGTAGGACACGCAAAACAACGTGTCAATAATGGGCGTTATATTGGTTTAACCGAGCCTGGTATTATTGCCGCTGAGCCACCTAACCCGATTGTTAATGAACTGGTTATTTTGCCAGATATTGAAAAGCGCTTAGAGGCTTTTGTGCGCTTTACCCATAGCATCGTAATTTTCCCAGGCGGCCCAGGAACAGCGGAAGAATTGCTTTATATTCTAGGTATTATGATGCACCCTGAAAATAAACGTCAGCCCTTACCTATCGTATTGACAGGGCCAGCCAGTAGTGTTGATTACTTTAAAGCCATTGATGAATTTATTGTGAATACATTAGGGCAGGAAGCACAGCAGCATTATCAAATCATTATTGACGATGCGCCATTAGTCGCCAAGCTCATTAAAAAATCAATGCGCCGCGTTAAAGAGTATCGCAAAGCAATTGGAGATGCTTATTCCTTTAATTGGACATTAAAAATCGACCATGATTTCCAAGTTCCTTTTATTCCAAATCATGAAAATATGGCAAACCTGGTTTTGCATCGCGATCAGCCAAAAGATCAACTTGCATCCAATCTACGTCGTGTTTTTTCTGGGATCGTTGGTGGTAATGTAAAAGATGAAGGCATAAAATCCATTGAAGAAAATGGTCCATTTTTGTTAACCGGTGAAAAAGATTTAATGCAACGCGTAGATAAATTATTAAAGAGTTTCATTGAACAAGGGCGAATGAAACTACCAGGAACGGTTTACACCCCTTGCTATAAGATTAAAACTTAATATGAGTGCTTGTTTATTAATTATAGATGCGATGAACCTAATTCGTCGTATCTATGCAGTACAAGAAAAACAAAATAAAAATATCGACTTTGTATTAAGTGCAACCAATAACACCGCCTGTAATGCACTTCAAAAGATGTTAAGGGCGCATCAGCCGAGCCATGTTATTTGCGTTTTTGATAGCCACCAGCAAAGCTGGCGTCATCAGTTACTACCTGAATATAAAGAAGGTAGAAAACCGATCCCCGAGGCTTTAAAAGCCTATTTACCACAAATTCAAGACGCATTTTACGAAATGGGTATTGAATCTTTAGTCACAGAACAAGACGAAGCGGATGATTTAATTGCAACGTTAACAAGCAAAGTAACGCAGAGACAACAGCGCTGTATCATAGTGTCCACGGATAAAGGCTTTTACCAATTACTAAATGCCTACACTAGTATTTACGACTATTTTCAATCGTTACATATGGACAGTTATTATGTGGAGCATAAACTGGGTTTAAAAATAAACCAATTAATCGATTACTGGGCCATAACAGGTATAAGTAGTAGCCATATTAAAGGTGTCGAGGGAGTTGGTAATAAAGGCGCATTAGCACTTTTGCAGCAATATCAAAGTCTAGATAACATGTTAAAACAAGTACAACCGATAGTTAGTGAAGATAAACGCCTACAAAAAGTACAAGCAAATCAGGCTGACGCGCTTTTATCCAAACAACTGGTTACTTTAAAAACCCAAATTGGATTAGGTTTTAATTTAAAAGATTTACGTTATCAAACAAAATAATAAAGAATACAAAAGAATAACTTTAATGAACAAAAGACTAAAAAAAATGACCAATAAACTTACCCTGTTTGCACCACTTTTCGAGCACTCACGTTAAAAAGGGGTGGAGCTCTTATAAGCCGTTACATTGTTTATAAGATATGTAATTTAAAATTAAGTAACTTGAAATTAAGCACCTCGGTCAATTTTTAAATATATGATGAACAAATTTACTGAAACGTTTTATTGAAATAATTTACTCAAACAATTATTGGAAAATCGTTATCGCCACTAGTAAGCGATATAAACCTTACATTAGCAACGCATAGCGTTTGCTATTTATAACATCCTAATAAATAAATTTTGGAGTTTTAACTGTGAAAAAATTATTAATCCCTGCTGCTGTGGTAGCTATTGGCGCATTTGGCGCAGGCGTTTACTTATCTCAACAACCTGCAGCTGCTGCCTATAATGTTTTAAATTATGTCCCGTCAGACACTCCTTTTTTTGCAGGCCAATTAACTCCATTTCCAATTAAAGATTACATTGCTTCCGCGCCAAAATTAGTAACACCAAGCGACCAAGCAAAACTAGATGCATTGTATGAATCTGATGAACCAGGCCTGCACTTTGTTGCTAATTTAATCAAAGCTTATCAAGACGGCTTAAAAGATGCTGATTTATTAGTTAAAACCTTTGGATTGAGCGATCAAATCCGAGCTTACGCTTATACACTAGGGTGGCTGCCAGTTATAAAACTAGAAGTTGCTAACCCTCAAGCTATCTGGGATTTATTAGATAAAAATGAACAAGAAACAGGCTTTGAACATAAACAAGGAAAAATCCAAGATCTTGCTTACCGCATTTATACGATAACCCCACCCGATGAAGACGAAGTAGTTGATGTTATTGTGGCACAGGGCAACGGTATTTTAACCGTCACAGTAAAAACGCGATTTGTTTCTGAGCAGTTATTGGCAACCGCGCTCGGTCTAGAAAAAGTAACAGCACCAATAGCAGATACCACATTATTAACAGATATCATTAAACAACATCAATTCTCTGATGCGAGTGTTGGTTTTATTAATCATGTTGAGATTATTAAAGGCTTAACAACAACCGACGGTAATCAATTAGCAAGACAACTAACTGAAATAACTAAGGTAGAAAATGATAATCCATTTGCCAGCTTACAAACACCTGTTTGTCATCAAGAATTCACTGGCATTGCAAAAAATTGGCCTCGCACAGCCTTTGGCTACACCCAAATGGATATCAGTGAAACAGAGTCAACACTCGGATTTTCAGCGGTCATAGAAAGTAAAAATGCAGTGATTTTAAAAGCACTGAGCAGCATGCGAGGCTTCATCCCAAGTTACACACAAAACTTTAACGATAGTGTTGTAGCAACAGCAATTGGCTTGAATGTTAGCGAACTCTCTAACGCATTAACCACTATTTGGGGTGATTTACAAAAACCTGCTTATCAATGTCAGCCATTAGCAGAACTACAATCACAAATTGCTGCGAATGGACAGTCGATAGCAATGGTTGGTATGAGCGCTAATATGGCAGCAGGTCTAAAAGGTCTTAGTGGTGCACTGTTTGATTACAGTATGAGTCAAACAGAACCAACACAATTGGATAGTTTTGACGCGTTATTAGCAGTACATGCTGAGAACCCATTAGCTATTTTTAACTCCATTAGAATGTTTAGCCCAGAGCTGCAACAGGTTAATTTAAGTGATGATGGCAAAGCTATTTCATTAAAAGATTTATTCCCTGTACCGGTTGCTTTAAACATCAATCCTAAAATTGCCATCAAAGGTAAACATTTAGTGATTTATAACGGGACTAAAGGTGAGCAAGCCGCTGAAAAACTTGGACAGGAACCATTATCTGCTAATGGGCTGTACCAATTATCATTTGACGTAAATAAAATGCTTACACCTTTTGCTAGTGCAACACAGTTAATGTCTGGGGAATCAATCGCTGATGAAATGCAGTTCCTAATGGATTATGACGCACGTATGAATATCAATTTAGATATTAATGAGCAAGGTATTCGTTTTGATTCAACGGTGAATAATAAATCACCTCAACAATAAAAAGTAGCTTTACCCGTTACCATCGAGCATGAACATGCACATAAATGGTAACGGGCAAATAACTCAAGTGATCAATATCATCAATTATCTCAAGCTAACAATAATTACTTCAGCTAACAAAAATCACCTCAGCTAACAAAAATCACCTCAGCTAACAAAAATCACCTCAGCTAACAAAAATCACCTCAGCTAACAAAAATGAGATATCAAACGAAAAGCTGACTCAGGTCAGTTTTTTTTCAGCTCGTAAAAAGCCGCTTATTTTTTGATCTAAGCCAAACGAGATCTAAGTATCAATCAGATTAATTGCCCTTTTAGACTAGCTAATAAAATCAGTTCTTTTATAATTGCGCGAAATTCACACAGAGAATTTGTTCATCTTATATCGATTGTATTAAGTAAGTGATTTTGGCCAATAATATAGATCGCTTAATTATTATCATGGATATTAATAGGTCGGAAGGAAATAGACCTCCACACGCGCGAGTAATGGAAAAATTATGTTAGAAAAATTATTTAAACTAAGCGAACACAACAGTAATGTAAAAACAGAGATTGTTGCAGGCTTTACCACCTTCTTAACCATGGCTTATATCATTTTTGTTAACCCATCAATGTTATCTGCAACCGGTATGGACTCAGGTGCTGTATTCGTCGCAACCTGTTTAGCAGCTGCAATTGGCTGTTTCATTATGGGGTTATACGCTAACTACCCTGTCGCTTTAGCACCGGGTATGGGATTAAATGCTTTCTTCTCATACACTGTGGTATTACACATGGGTTACAGCTGGCAAGTTGCTTTAGGTGCTGTATTCCTTTCAGGTGTTTGTTTTACCTTATTAAGTTTATTCAAAATCCGTGAGTGGATCATCAACTCAATCCCGCTACCAATGCGTAAAGGGATTGCAGCTGGTATCGGTCTATTCCTAGGTTTAATTGCCTTAAAAAATGCCGGTATCGTAGTTGCAAATCAAGCGACATTAGTGAGTTTAGGTGATTTAACTGCATTACCAGCCGCTTTAGCTTGCTTAGGTTTTATTGCCATTATTGCACTTGCACACTACCGAGTTAAAGGTGGCGTGATGCTAGCTATCTTGGGTGTTACTGTTATCGGCCTATTAATGGGTGATATTCAATATGCAGGTATTATGTCAATGCCACCAAGTATTGCGCCTACTTTCATGCAAATGGATGTAGCCGGTGCTTTAAACGTAGGTATGATCAGCATTATCTTCGCATTCCTATTCGTGGATCTATTTGACACGTCAGGTACATTAATTGCGGTAGCAGATAAAGCAAAACTGCTAGATAAAGATGGCAACTTACCACGTTTAAGCCGCGCACTATTAGCAGACAGTGGCGCTTCTATGGCGGGTTCAATGTTAGGAACATCTACAACAACAAGTTACATCGAAAGTGTATCTGGTGTTGCTGAAGGTGGTCGTACCGGTTTAACTGCTGTGGTTGTTGGTATCCTATTTCTACTTGCTCTATTTTTTGCTCCTTTAGCAGGCATGGTTCCGGCTTATGCAACAGCAGGCGCATTATTATATGTAGCAGTATTAATGGTTGGTGGTTTAAAAAGCATTAACTGGGATGATATTACTGAAGCCGCGCCTGTGGTTATTGTAGCCATCATGATGCCATTAACGTTCTCAATTGCTAACGGTATTGCGATTGGTTTCATTGCTTACGCTGCGATCAAAGTAGCTAGTGGTAAAATGAAAGAGTTAAGCGCAAGCGTTTGGTTCCTTGCTGTTTTATTCTTTCTTAAACTGGTTTTCTTTCCTGGTTAAGCAATCTAATTTGCAATAACCGATAAATATTAATTATAAAAATGCCGCGCTTATTATTTGAAACTAAATGATTAAAGCGTGACATTTTTTTATTCTAAAGATTAAAACCTAAGTTTACTGTCTCTTTATACTGTTACATTAACTTACTAATTTGCTGTCACGTAGCTCTTGATGTTCTCCACTACTTTTTCTAACAAACATTGACGAGCTTCTACACTTGCCCAAGCAGTATGCGGTGTCACTACTAAACGCTGAGATTCTTTTACTGACAAATATGGGTGATTTAATAGCATAGGCTCTACCGCCAATACATCCGTTCCATGATAAATATCTTGTGTATCCAATGCCGTCGCCATTGCCTGTTCATCAATGATCCCACCGCGACCTAAATTCATGATCACCGCCCCCGCTTTTAATTGCTGTATTTGCTCAGCAGCAATTAAGTTTTCAGTTTGCGCATTAAGTGGCGCATGAATAGAGATAACATCACAGTCACTTAATAACGTAGCTAAATTTACCTGTTCAATGGACTGTTGTGAATTTTTGCCTGAAGTCGAGTAATAACAAACATCACAACCAAAAGCAGTTGCTAGCTCTGCAACTCGTTGACCAATAGTGCCCATGCCAATAATGCCCCAACGTTTACCCTTTAACTCATAAAAAGGACGTTCAATATGAGTGAATACAGGGCTATCACACCAACCTTTTTTAGCAATATATTGGTCGTAATAACGGCTTTGATGTATTAATTGAAACAATAGAGAGAAGGTTGCCTGACTAACACTTTCCGTAGAATAACCCGATACGTTTTTAACCGTAATACCCGCTTTCTCCGCGGCCTCTAGATCTACATTGTTAGTGCCTGTTGCAGCAATACAAATGAGCTTTAGCTGTGGGTTATCCGCCATATGCTGTGCAGTGATCAGTACCTTGTTAGTAATAACAACTTCCTGCCCTACTAACCGCTCAGCAGTTTGTTGTTCATCTGTTGTCTGGAAAACAGTTAACTCGCCTAAATGATCAAAAACAGATAAATCACTGTCACCTAATGTTAATGCATCTAATAAAACAATTTTCATTTCTATCCCTTAATACGAAAAAGCCAATAAATTGAGAGTCTTAGATATACAGGATTTTGATACTGGTTACCATTCCAGATGCAAAATCAATAAACTTTGTAGCAATAATTAATGCTTCTCTTTTCTCAAAAAACAAACCAAAGCCTCGCTTTTCTTAACACAATAAATCAAGCACTGAATAAACTCATCGATTACTGTATTATTCGCGCATATTTCTTAAATACTAAAGAGTCTCAACTGCTATGCAACAATTCGACCATGACCTAACCATTATGCGTACAACGCTAAGTGAACCAGAGCCTGTCGCAAGCAGCCACGCTAAGCCCGTAGCTATCAACGGGTCAGCCTCGCCAAAAATAGTATTAGCGACAATCAATGCTAAATATATTCATTCCAGTTTAGGTTTACGTTATTTATACGCCAATTTAAAAGATCTACAGCCTATCGCTGAAATAAAAGAATTTGTTATTCAAACTTGGCCTATTGATATCGTTGAGCAAATTTTAGCTTCCAAACCGACTATTGTTGGCTTTGGTGTCTATATTTGGAATATCGTCGAAACCACTAATGTGGTTAGCCTATTGAAAGTGATCGCGCCGGAAGTCAAGGTAGTATTAGGTGGGCCAGAGGTAAGTTATGAATCTGAGCAGCAAGCGATAGTACAAGCTTCTGATTATGTATTAACCGGTGAAGCAGATATCAGTTTCTACGAATTATGTCAGGATCTAATCAATAACAATCCACCAGGCAATAAAATTTTGAAGTCTAAACCTGTGGATTTAAAAGACCTTGAAATGCCGTATCAGTATTACAGCGACGAAGATTTAAAGAATCGTTTATTGTATGTCGAAGCCTCTCGCGGTTGCCCCTTTAAGTGTGAATTTTGTCTGTCCTCTTTAGATACTAAATCAAATCCTTACGAGTTAACTGTTTTCTTAAAACAGATGGAAACCTTGTATCAACGTGGTGCGCGCAACTTTAAGTTTATTGATAGAACCTTTAATTTAGACATTAATACCTCGTTACAAATTATGCAGTTTTTCTTAGACAGAATGAGTGATGATTTGTACTTACACTTTGAAGTAGTACCGGATCATCTACCTCGCAAGTTAAAAGAGATGCTAGCGCAATTTCCTGAGGGCAGCTTGCAATTTGAAGTGGGTATTCAAACCTTTAATCAAGAAGTACAAGCCAATATTAGCCGTAAGCAAAACAATGCTAAATCCAAACAAAATCTGATTTGGTTAAAAGAAAATACCACCGCACATATCCATGCTGATCTTATTTTTGGCCTGCCCGGTGAAACCTTTGAAAGCTTTAAAGACAGCTTCAACCAACTATATGAATGCCATCCCCATGAGATTCAAATGGGCATTTTAAAACGCCTTAAAGGTAGCCCGATTATTAGGCACACTGACACCTTTGATTTACGCTTTAACCCACTACCACCGTTTAATATTTTAAGTACCGACAGAGTAGATTTTGCCACCATGCAGCTGGTTAATCGCTTTGCAAGATATTGGGATATGATAGGAAATTCAGGACGTTTTAAACATTCATTAGGGCATATTCTAGCGGACGACCCTTTTGAGCACTTTATGGCCATCACCAATTGGTTATTTGAAGAAACAGGACAAACGCATAAGATTAATCTAAAACGATTATTTGAATTAATTTCTCAATGTGTTGAAGCCTTATTTCCTGAAATACATCAAACACTATTACCTAAGATAGAATTAGATTACACCGCATCAAGGTTAAAAGGCGTATTTAATACCCTTAATCTTTATGGCGGCCAGAAAAAACAATCCACCAGTGGTAGTAAATTATTACAGCGACAAAAGCAACATATGCAATAGAAGTAATGAAAGTAATAAAGAAATAAGCTTTCAAATACAAAAAGGCCGCTGTGATTGATAAACCACAGCGGCCTTACTTTATAAAACTTAACAAGTTTACTTTATAAAACACAACCGACTTGCTTTATAAAACTTAACAATCTAAATGTTTAAAAAGATGAGATATCTAGGAAAAGATTAAGCCTCTAAATCCGCTAACATTTTTAATGCCACCGCTTCCGCGATTTTAATACCATCAATACCCGCAGATAAAATACCACCAGCATAACCAGCACCTTCACCGCCTGGGTATAAACCTTGCGTATTAATGCTTTGTAAGTCATCGCCACGTTTAATTTGTATAGGTGATGAAGTACGTGTTTCAACGCCTGTTAACATCGCATCTTTACTATCAAATCCACGGATTTTCTTAGCAAAAGCTGGTAACGCTTCACGAATCGCATCAATTGCAAATTGCGGTAATGCATCACTTAAGTCAGTCATTTTTACGTTAGGTTTGTAAGAAGGCTCAACGTTCTCAAAGGGTTTACCTTTACCCGCAGCAAGGAAGTCCCCTACCATTTGTGCAGGCGCATCATAATTACTGCCACCCATCACATAGGCATGACGCTCTAATTTACGTTGCAATGCGACCCCTTGTAATGGGTCGTTATTAAAGTCTTCAGGAGAAATGCCCACTACAATCGCACTATTTGCATTACGCTCACTACGAGAATATTGGCTCATGCCATTAGTTACCACGGCATGTTCTTCCGATGTTGCCGCAACAACCACCCCCCCCGGACACATACAGAAGCTATATACACTACGACCATTTTTACAATGGTGTACTAACTTATAATCCGCAGCACCCAAAATTGGGTGCCCAGCATTAATACCAAAACGAGCTTGGTCAATCATCTCTTGCTTATGCTCAATACGGAAACCAATCGAAAATGACTGCGCATCCATATGTACACCTTTATCATGCAACATTTGGAAAGTATCACGTGCGCTGTGTCCAATAGCAGCGGTCACATAACGTGAGTTGATCACTTCTCCACCCTTTAAGGTCACGCCAGTCACTTGCTTTTTACCATCAACGTCTTCGATATTGACTTCTTCAACACGCGTTTCAAAACGGATCTCTCCACCCAACTCGATGATTTTACGGCGCATTTTTTCCACCATCGTCACTAACTTATAGGTACCGATATGTGGTTTGCTCACGTAGATAATCTCAGCAGGAGCACCCGCAGCAACAAATTCTTGTTTTACTTTTAAACCTTTAAAACCAGGATCTTTAACTTGGCTGTATAACTTGCCATCGGAGAAGGTACCTGCGCCACCTTCACCAAACTGTACGTTTGATTCGGTATTAAGCTCACTCGTACGCCAAAAACGGAACGTATCTTTAGCACGCTCATGTACCGACTTACCGCGCTCTAATACAATCGGTCTAAAACCCATTTGCGCTAAAATTAAAGCAACAAATAACCCACAAGGCCCCATGCCAATAACAATAGGTCGCTCCGCTAAGTCTGCTGGAGCAGTAGCAACATATTGGTAATCAGTATCCGGAGAAACACGCACATTTGGATCTTTTTCAAAGCTCGCTAATAACTTAGCTTGATCGACATCGGTCACGCTAACATCTAAAGTGTAAATAAGTGTGATTTGGTTCTTTTTACGCGCATCATATCCACGTTTAAAAACATGGATATTAACCAGTTGCTGTGCAGTTATATTTAACTTACTTAATACAAACTGCTGTAACGCACCTTCTTCGTGGTCCAGCGGTAATTTAACTTGGTTGAGACGTATCATGATGCACCTAAAAATTGGCTTAAAAAATAAGCGCGTAGTTTACGTGATCTACAATCAAATGATAAGGTTTAATAAACCCTAATGTGCTTGTTTATGGATAGAGATAGGGATGCTACAGGGGATAGCCTGTAAACGTTTTGAACAGTTTGTCAGGCATAATTGTGAAACCTGTTGTTTTGACTCCGTGGTTAAACAGCGAAAATCAGCAGCACACAACACACCCTGTTCAAATAAATGCATTAATTTATCTTTATCAATTTCAATTTGAATAGTCATTTTAAACACACTCCTTTGAAGATAAGTGAAGAAAAAAGTTAATGATAACCATTATCACTTAAATAAAACGCGATAACAACACACTTGTTACTTATTTGTTAAAAAGTACAACATCAATAAAGGTTATTAAACAATAATGATATTTGAAACTCCCTTTAAAAAAGCGACATTAATAAAACGTTACAAGCGATTCTTAGCCGATGTAATTTTAGAAGATGGCAGTGAAACAACTATTTATTGTGCAAATACCGGCGCAATGACGGGTTGTGCAACCCCAAGCGATAGCGTTTTATATAGCACCTCCAGCAATAAAAAACGTAAATACCAATACACTTGGGAATTTACGCTCACTCAAGCTGGCCATTGGATATGTGTAAATACAGCCAAAGCCAATGCGCTGGTTGCACAGGCGATTTCTGAACAACAAATCCCTGAACTACTCGGCTATCAACAGTGCAAAGCAGAAGTAAAATACGGAGAGGAAAATAGTCGCATCGATTTTTTATTAAGCGATGACAATAAAGTGGATTGCTATGTAGAAGCAAAAAGCTGCACCCTATTAGACGAACGCAAACAGGCGGGTGATGGTTACTTCCCAGATGCAGTGACAACTCGCGGTCAAAAGCATTTACGCGAATTAATAGAAATGAAACAACAAGGCTATCGCAGTGTTTTATTATTTGCGGTATTACACTCCGCGATAAAAAGTGTGCAACCCGCAGACTTTATCGACAAAAAATATGCCGACTTATTCGCACAGGCAAAACAAGCAGGCGTTGAAGTCATTTGTTATTTCCCGAATTTAAGCAATATTGTTAACTCCCACACATGAAAATGAACAGCAAGCAGAGTAATCGCTAGCTTGAAAGTAGTGGTTATTAACAAGACTGTAATAGCTCTGGCATTTATTAAACCGGAACATTAATGGAACAAAAAAGACAGGAGTCAGATAATGAAAAAAATTATGTTAGTCATAGGATTAGTGACAGGGTTAAGCCTGCCCTCAATGGTCAGTGCCGATGTAAAGCAAATTGCACGCTTTAAGCACCATCAAGCAATCAGTTACGGTGAAATTAAAGGAGATCTGATTCAACCGCTTAGCGGCGAGTTATCTACTCAGTTAACCGCCAAAGGAGACCCTATTGCATTAGCAGAGGTTAAATTATTACTTCCTACAACGCCGCAGAAAGTATTTGCCGTGGGTATGAACTTTAGTAGTCATATCTCATCACCATCAAAAGCGCCACCGCCGTTATTTCTTAAATTACCTTCGTCATTAATCGCCTCAGGAGAAACTATTGTCCTACCTGAAGATGCAAATAACGTGCACTTTGAAGGCGAATTAGTATTAGTGATTGGTAAACAAGCTAAGCATATTAAAGAATCACAGGCAGAAGAAGTTATTTTCGGTGTATTAGCAGGCAATGATTTAACCGAACGTAGCTGGCAAAGTTCAGACCTGCAATGGATGCGCTCTAAAGCCAGCGATGGATTCGGCCCTATTAGCTCAATCATTACAGTAGGTGTTGATTATAATAACTTACTCCTGACGACTCGCTTAAACGGCAAAATAGTACAGCAGGAAAATACTCAAAATATGATCCACAAACCAGCAAAAGTAGTCAGCTATTTAAGCCAATACTTCACCTTAATGCCCGGAGATTTAATTTTTATGGGGACGCCAGGTCGAACCCAAGCGTTGAATAATGGTGACACAGTATCCGTTAGTATCGATCAAGTAGGTACAGTGGAGAATAAAATTAAACGTTAAATACTCACAGTGACAACTGTGAAAATAACAATAACAATAACAACAGCAACCTATTATATGTAAAAGCTAAAAATAAACAGACAACAGAGATAACAAAGAAAGAGGAAGGAAAGTAGAGAATAAATCCCTTACAACGGCATTGTAAGGGACAATTAATTAGCTCAAATGCAACTTTATGAAAGTAGATGAGGCATCTAAAATTAAAGTGCAGCTAGAACTGTTTCTGCTTTACTTGCTTCAAATTCACCTGCTTCTTCAACGTTTAATAACGTGACGGTGCCATTTTCAATGACCATTGCATAACGTTGTGAGCGAACGCCACCGAATCCTGCAGTATCCATGGTTAAACCAAGTGCTTTAGAAAAGCTCGCATCGCCGTCGCCTAACATTAATAATTCAGATGCGTTATGTAATTCACCCCATGCTTTCATCACAAATGCATCATTCACAGCAACACAAGCGATCAAATCAACACCTTTTGCTTGAAACTTATCAGCAAGTACAACATAACCTGGTAAATGCTCTTCAGAACAAGTTGGCGTAAATGCGCCAGGTACAGCAAATAAGACTACTTTTTTATCTGCAAATAATTCAGCAACGTCATGATGAACCATACCTTCAGCAGTTAATTGGCTTAGGGTTGCTGTTGGTAATTTTTGGCCTACTTCAATCATTTTATTATCCTTAGTTAATTTAAGTTACTTTTAATTACTTTTAGTTATTGCCATTACAATTGCTACTTTAAATATAACAATCGCGTCTATTAATATAATCAATAACAGGCTGTTACAGGTTAACAGTCTATCCCTAAACCAGCTAAACAAACACTGAATAATAAAGTGGCTATTCAATTACTTTTAAGTCGATTAACTCTAGCTCCCTTGCACGATGGCAAAACACTTTGGATAAAGGTAAACTCGCGCCTCAAAATAAAAATGAATTAAATAGATGGTGACAAGTTATGAGTAGAAAAATCGAATTATTAGCCCCAGGTGGTGATGTTGACGCGATTAAAGCGGCGATAATTGCAGGAGCTAACGCGATTTATTGCGGTTTGGATATTTTTAACGCTCGTAACCGTGCTGCCAACCTTTCCTTTGATGATTTAGTCGGCATCATCAAGCTAGCACATGAATATGAATGTGAAGTTTTTTTAACGCTTAATGTCGTGATCCTAGAGCATGAAATCCCAACGCTCACTAAACTATTAAATCAGCTAGTTAATACCGGTATCGATGGCATCATAGTGCAGGACTTAGGTATCTTTAACCTGGTTAAAAAGTTTTTCCCAAGCTTACATATTCATGCATCAACACAGCTGACAACGCACAATGAAGGGCAAATTTTATTCCTTGCTAAAATTGGCGCAACCCGTGCTAATTTATCACGCGAATTAAACCTAACTGAAATCAAAATCCTCACTGCTTTAGCACACGATAACGAAGTATTAACCGAAGTGTTTGTACACGGTGCATTATGTATCGCGTTTTCTGGTCAATGTTATTCAAGCTCAGTGAGTGTTGGTAACTCAGGTAACCGTGGTCGCTGTAGCCAAGCTTGTCGTGATGAATATGAAGTGACTGCAGCAGGCAATAAATTCCCACTTAATTTAAAAGATAACTCTGCATGGTTTGACTTGCCTGATTTGGTAGAAGCCGGTGTTGACTCATTAAAAATTGAAGGTCGTATTAAAGGCGCACAATACGTGCATACGGTTGTGGATAGCTGGCGTCAGCAGATCAATACTTTTGTGGATACCGGTAAATTATTAGCCGATGACTCTGCTTTATACAAAGTATTTAACCGTGATTTCACTAACTCGTTTTTGAAAGGCAATTTAACTAAAGACATGTTTATCGACAATCCACGCGATAACAGCTTTACCCATGCCAATGAAAAAAATAATGCGATTTCAATCGTACAAATCCAAGAAGTACAACAAGACTTACGTGACGATAAAAATAAAATCGTTGACGAAGTAGCCGCTAAAGTAGCGACCTTAAATATTGATAAAAGCGATTTATCATTAAGCTTCTCAGGGCAGTTGGATAAACCATTCACCGTGACTATCGTCATTGACGAGAAAACTTTTGTAGTAGAATCAAACTCAAACATGATTGCTTCTGAGCAATCAGCAGTCACCGTTGAAGCCATTGAAAAACGTTTCAAAAGCTTTAAAAATAGCCGTTACAATGTTGCTGACTTTGACTTTTCGCAACTGGATGATCATTTAACTATTCCATTTAAAGAGTTAACGGAAGTTAAAAATAAAGTCGCTTATTATTTAAATGGCGAAAAAGACGTGATCCCAGCAGTCACTTTACCGCCATTAGCTTCTCACCCTAAATTAAACGAAAAGCCAACGTTATCAATATTAATCAGCGATGAAAAAGATGCACACTTAGGTGACTTAACCGATGCTGACATCTACTTTAAATTACCGGAAAGCTTTAAAAAACGCTGCAACAAACAACGTGATATTTTAGTGCGTAATCCGCGCTTTATTCCTTGGTTCCCAGCGGTATTAATCGGTAAAGATTACATTGAAGCAGTACGCATTTTAGAAGAGTTAAAACCTGCTCGTATTGTTACCAATAATACTGGTATTGCATATAAAGCCTTTGAAATGGGTATTGAATGGATTGCAGGTCCATTTTTAAACACCACTAACTCCTATGCATTATTAACCATGCAAGAAGAGTTAAATTGTGCCGGTGCATTTATCTCAAACGAAATTAACCGTAACCAGATCAAAAACATCAAACGCCCTGCTAACTTCAAAATGTTATACAGCATTTACCACCCTATTCTAATGATGACTAGCCGCCAATGTTTCTTTCAACAAACCGTGGGTTGTAACAAACCAAGCATTGAAGATGGCTGTATGTTGAAGTGTCAAAAAGCGACGACAATTACCAACGTGAAAGGTATCTCTTTCGCCGTTGATAAGCAGTTAGGTGGTTACCCAAGTATTTATAACCATGAACAGTTCTTAAATTTTGATGCTGTCAGAGATTTCTCAGATTTGTTTGATGAGTTCTTTATCGACCTAACGGATATTGGTTCAGGTTCAAAAGAGAAGCAGGATAAAGCGCAGTTAATTAAGCACTTTGAAGATTTCTTAGATGGCGATCAGCAAGCAGCAGCAACGGTTACAGGTATGGTGACAGTTGCGACCAATGCGCAATACCAACAAGGCTTGTAAATTAGATAATTGATCAATCTGGTGTTTAATTTGTCAGCTTCGTCAGTGTTTAGTGTAGTAATCTGAATTAGCTTGGTGTAGGTTCGTCTGCGCTCATCTAGGCAGTTTGAATTAACTTAATAGCTTTGTCTGCGCTAATCGAGTTAGCTTGCTAACTTGTCTACTCTCAGTGCAGTAGTTTGAATTAGATTAGTTTGGTGTAGGTTCGTCTGTGCTCATCGGGGCTTTTAGATTACGACTGACCTTGGTATTCCGCCCTTGCGGCGGGTTCATTTTCTTTAAATGGCCAAAGAAAACAGAACCAAAAGAAAGGCCACCCGTGACGTTTCCTAATCCAAGCTAACCATTTATTTTAAACGCACCATGTCAGGATGGCCGTCCATGGCCATTCTGACATTACAGCAAACGTCCTGTTTGCTGTTGCTAAAATGAATCGTTACCTTGGGGAAACTTGACGGGACAATGAAGCAGCCACATTGGGTAATATGGTAATAATTAAATAAGGCTTTTTTTGTTATTCTTAGCCAAAATGCTTCTCTCTGTGGCAGTTTGGACAGATAGCGATGGCATTGTCCAAAGTATCTTCTCCGCCTTTAGAAAGCTGAACTATATGATGAACTTCTAAATATGGCGTAAGATCTTTTTTTCTGGTGAAAGGAGCTTTAACCCCACAAGATTCACACACGCTTTTAGCACGATAAAGCGCCTCCACCACTACATCTGAATTTCTTTTATAGATCAATGTTTTAACAATGATTTGTTTAGGATTTTTAGACGCATTTTTTAGACGCTCCAGTCTTTCCTCTGAGGTCCTCGCCATTGAGTACTGGAGTTCATTTGTAAATGACTCATCAATATCGTTTAACGTTGCAAATACGTATTCTCTAATAGAGTAAAGTAACAGATCTAAACTATTATCCCTTTCACTATTAACCCAAGCATTTATATCACTATTCTTATAGGTATCAATAGCATTCGGTTCGGGAAAATTTTCTAAACTGAATAATGGAGATGTTTTGCCTGTAGTTAACACTATTTCACTTTCTTCTTCATCAGACAAGGGCTTAATGTAAAATTTTTTGGCTCTGTTATTAAGTCCGAGGCTAGTAAATTTTTTATCCAATTCCGGATGAATAAACTTAAGCTCCTGCTTTCTAATATTCTGAAAGTGAGGAGTTTGAATTTTCTCAAAACAAAATCCAGCATCTTCCATTTTTTTACGAAGTAACGAAAATATGTATTCCCTATCACTGACCATGCTCTATAACCTTTGATTAAAAGTGCAGTTAAGCTGAACAACCCGATATAATTTGTATATAAAACAAACTTCACACAAAGTAACCAACTTAGATAAAATAATCAATAAGCTAGATAGTTGCTTCCTTAACAACTAGCAGAGTACTGAATTATCAATATCTAAATTTAAAAAGAAATTAATGATGTTGATTGCTTATCTCCATCACCAACAACCTAGCAGATTAAAAATAAAACAAAAAATAACCTGCTTTTACTCACATAATTCGACATTTTAATTGCTTAATCTGTATACTTCGCGACCTTATTATTTCTGCAACGCTGTTAATCACTTTTAGGTGAATAAGTGCTGCTCTAAACTGATGGAATCTTGACTTTGATATCTACCGCAAACATTACAATGCAATTTGGCGCCGAGCCTTTATTTGAAAATATTTCAGCCAAATTTGGTAACTTTAACCGCTACGGGTTAATTGGTGCTAATGGTTGCGGAAAATCAACTTTCATGAAGATTTTGACGGGTGCACAAGAGCCAAGCTCAGGAAACGTATCATTAGATCCGGGTGTGAAAGTCGGTACGTTAAGCCAAGACCAGTTTGCTTTTGAAGAGTACACAGTAATTGACGCCGTTATTATGGGTGACAAAGCGTTGTGGGAAATCAAAAAAGAGCGTGACCGTATTTACGGTTTACCAGAAATGACTGAAGAAGACGGCATGAAAGTTGGTGAGCTTGAAAGTGAGTTTGCTGAGATGGATGGTTACACTGCTGAAAGTCGTGCTGGTGACATTTTATTAGATGCTGGTATTGAAGAAGAGTTTCACTTTGGTTTAATGAAACAAGTGGCACCGGGCTGGAAACTGCGAGTTCTATTAGCACAAGCATTGTTTGCAAACCCTGACTTATTATTACTCGATGAGCCAACCAATAACTTGGATATTAATACCATTAACTGGTTGTCTGAAGAGTTGAATAAACGTCGTTGTACTATGGTTATCATCTCGCATGACCGTCACTTCTTAAACTCTGTGTGTACGCACATGGCTGATATTGATTACGGTGAATTACGTATTTACCCAGGTAACTACGAATACTTCCTTGAAGCTTCTTCACTGATCCGTGAGCAGTTATTATCTGAAAATGCGAAGAAAAGTGCTGAAATCGACGAACTACAAGACTTTGTAAACCGTTTTGGTGCCAATGCCTCTAAAGCGAAACAAGCAAGTTCACGTGCTAAAAAAATGGATAAAATCAAACTTGATGATGTTAAATCAACAAGCCGTATGCACCCTTCTTTATCTTTTGATGAAGGCAAGAAAATGCATCGTCAAGCGTTAGTATTAGAAGGTCTAGGGCATGGTTTTGAAGAAGGGCCATTATTTAGTGGTGGAGACCTTATTTTAGAAGCCGGAGCTAAACTTGCTATTATTGGTGAGAATGGTGTGGGTAAAACAACCTTCATGCGTTGTTTAGTGAATGACTTACAACATAACGAAGGCGTTGTTAAATGGTCTGAAAATGCGTCTATCGGCTACTGCCCACAAGATAGCACTGAAGATTTTAATAACGACTTAACCTTGATGGACTGGATGGGTCAATGGCGTACTAGCAAACACAGCGATTTAATCGTGCGTGGTATGTTAGGTCGTTTATTATTTACCGATGACGATGCAAACAAAAAAGCACGTAACTGTTCTGGTGGTGAGAAAAACCGTCTGTTATTTGGTAAGTTAATGATGCAAGACATCAACGTGTTAGTAATGGACGAACCCACTAACCACATGGACTTAGAAGCGATTGATGCATTAAACAATGCATTAAAAGAATTTAAAGGTACGCTTATTTTTGTAAGTCATGACCGTGAATTTGTATCTTCATTAGCAACCCGTATTGTTGATATTAAAGAGACAAAAGTGGTTGATTTCCAAGGTACTTATAACGAATACCTAGCAAGTCAGTCAGAAGCAAAAAAATTAAGCTTAAACCTACAATAAAGCACAACACTTCAAATCAGTAGTTGCGTTCAGCGCTGCTGATTTGAAACATTAAGAAACAAAGAAATAAAGACATAAAGAAATAAAAAAAGAAGCAATAAATAAAACCGAATAACTCATAAAACCTGTCACTTTTCCATCTTTATCATGCGCATCACCGTTTAGCATTAGCGACAGTGAGGTACGTTTGATACTTTGCTTATGTAAAAATGTGGCCGTTTTATACCATTTTAACTTGATAAGTAGAGACAAATAACATGCCTTTTTCATCCCTTGGATTAAGTGATCCAATCGTACAAGCCGTAACTGAACAGGGTTACACTGCGCCAACACCTATCCAAGAAAAAGCGATTCCTGTTGTATTAAAAGGAAAAAACCTGATTGCCGCGGCGCAAACGGGTACCGGTAAAACTGCAAGTTTTGTATTACCTATTTTACAAAAATTAATTGATGCGCCGTTAGTTCGTCCTAAACGTGTACACGCAATGATTTTAACGCCAACTCGCGAGCTAGCGATTCAAGTGGAAGCTAATATTCAACTTTATGCCAAGCACCTTAATATTACTTCGATGGCGATGTACGGTGGCGTGGATGTTGAACCACAAAAGCAAAGCTTGATTGAAGGTGTTGATATTTTAGTAGCAACGCCTGGTCGTTTGTTAGATATGTACACACGTCGTGCTATTCACTTTGATGAAACCTCTATTCTAGTGATTGATGAAGCCGACCGCATGTTAGACATGGGCTTTATTAGTGACATCAATAAAATCGTTGAGAAGTTACCAGAGCAACGTCAAAATCTGTTATTTTCTGCAACTTTATCAAAGCAAGTACGCTTTTTAGCAAGAACAGCTGTGACAGATGCGGTAGAGATATCAATTGCACCAGAGAATGTTACTGTGCCTAAGATTGCACAACGTTTGATCACTGTAGATAAAGAGTTTAAATCGGCATTATTAAGCCATTTGATCCATGAGAATAAATGGCAACAAGCGTTGATCTTCATTGAAACTAAACGTGGCGCGGCTAAATTAGTAAGCCAATTAGAAAAACGTGAAATCGCCGCTGAATCTTTCCATAGTGGTCGTAGCCAAGCAGTACGCGAACAATTAATGGCTGACTTTAAAGAAGGGAAAATTCAGTTCTTAGTCGCTACCGGCATTGCAGCACGTGGTATTGATATCGACGATTTAGAACGTGTAGTTAACTATGATTTACCCGATGAAGCTGAAGATTATGTACACCGTATTGGTCGTACTGGTCGTGCTGGTGCTGAAGGTGAAGCTATTTCATTGGTATCGCGTGATGACTTTAGAAACCTATGTGCGATCGAACGTCATTTAGGTTACTTCATTAACCGTGAAGTGATTGAAGGCTTTGAAGCGAAGTTGGTTGTGCCTGATTCAAACGCTGCACACGCACCGAAAAAAGCGCAAAAAGGCCGTCGTCGCCAATCATCGATCAAACGCTAAAATAATATTAGCGATTACTTGCCTTAAAAGTGATAAATAACCTTTCAGGTTAATTAATGAGCTCGAATGCTGAGCTCATTTAAAGATTAACGGCACTTTTGTTGTTATTGATAAACTAGACCAGCATGCCTTAACCACCCATCGATATGACGTTGCTTAGGATCTTTATGCGTCCAATGCATCACACCACCGCGTTTATTCCATTCGTATTCACCATAAAATTCAATGCTATCGCCGACTTTTAGAGTATTTATTCTTGGCGCTAAATCTATATTATGTGCGACTAATATTGTTTGCCCAGTATTCGTTTTTATAATAAAGCGTTGATGCTGAGAACCTTTTAGGTCATCAGCAAGTAGCTTGATCACCGTTCCTTTACCAGCGATCTGAAGATCAGAGCGTTTATCTTTAAAAGCATCACTCAGACGTTGTTCGCTATTAGCTGAAACACTGACGGTGTAAACCGCTTCTTTTATCTGTTCAACTTTTGCTAATGCCTCTGAACTAACTCCATTAGGTTGGCTTTCGTTATTACACGCCACAAGCAATAGCGCTAACAGCATAAGCATACTATTTTTCATCAATACTTTTCCTTATCCCGAGTTGCAATTATTTATAGCTAGGCGGATTGAACATTAATAATCCCTATCCGTTAACGGTTATAAATTGATTTAAAAACGAGAATCACTTTCACAGGGCTGGCCGTCGTGGTCGCCATCCATTTTAGTATTCGGACAGTTCTCTATGAAAAAGATCGCTTCCGCTTTTGAACGCATTTCACTGCAATAGGTTCTACCATCACATCGGTATTTTGAATTTGCCAGTTCACTTTTTTTATTAAATAAATTAATAGAATCTTTACGTTCACTTTTAGTTTCACTTGGCAAAATAATAATCGCTCCTTTTACTGACTCAAGGCGCTCACAAATCACACCATCAGGAACTTTCCCGTATAAAATTCGGCCTTCTTTAGTCGTACATTTTATTTTGTCATCAATGGAAACACTTGATGAGTTAGCTGCAATAAACGGCAATTCATTATTTGAATATAAAAAATAAGCGTATCCACCAGCAATAAGTAGTATTAATATTGTGAACATTTTCATCATTGAAAGTCTCTTTAATTTACCCTGATTCTTTGGCTACTAGTATGAGCCAATGACGATAAGCAACATAAAAAGCGCCTAAATGAATACTTTTTGTAAAGCATCACTAATGATACTTATGAACTAACGCGTCATTATTTGAAAATTAATTATAAATTTGTGAAATAAAACAACATAGGCCACGGTCTTGATAAGTTATGTATTAAACCATTTAACACTTTTAAGGATCTTCCTATGTCACAACCTGTTTCAGCAAACCTACAAAACCGCCTTCAGTGGTCTCTCTTTTCATTACGCTTAGGTATTTTTATCGTTTTCTTTATGTGGACGTTAGATAAATTTATCAATCCAGCACACAGTGCGATAGTTATGAAAGCATTTTATGGTATCAGTGGAGCAAGTGATACCATCTTTTATATTCTTGGCGCGCTACAATTATTGTTAGTTCTTGCATTTGTTGCTGGGATCAAAAAACGCCTTACTTACGGTATTATTTTATTAATGCACGCCGCATCTACTTTTTCTTCATTCCCTCGCTATATTGACGGCTTCAACAATCTATTGTTTTTTGCAGCATGGCCTATGCTTGCCGCTTGTATTGCGCTTTATCTTCTACGTGATGCAGATGTAAAACTAACGGTTAAGTAGTTTTTACACGTAAACTAGCCTATCAATTTATCGCTAACCCAATGTTATCTTTTATATGTAATGGGTTGGCAATTTTTTTGAAACTATTTTTAATAATAATTAGATATTACCGCTCGAAACTAAATAATAAATCCAAGCAAACAATCCAGCAAAAACCAATATCGTTAACACTAATTTCAACCAAATATATTTCATTTCAATACCCTAATTTTTAATTCAAACAATCAGCCCAATAAAAACCGCATAAAACACAACCAAAATCACAAATATTAATTATTTATCTTTACTTTTTACCTATGTAAATAATGTGATTTTTTATTTATGGAGATATAATATGCCGTCCCATTAATAAAGTAGAACGGAATCTCGCATTAAGGACAAAACACCATACTTTATTTTAGCGGAGTGATTATGTCATCAGATTTACGCATCATTCTAAAAGGCTTTCAACAATTTTTGTTGTTATCTCTTTTAGTAACCTTACCTATTTTAGCCCTTGCCTTTGATCTTATTTATATGCAGCACGGTGTGATAAACTTAGATCAGGGTATCTCTGAATACTCTGCAACAGAGTTTTTACAGGAAACATTATTATTCTGCACTACCTTATCTTTTGCCTATACCGCATATAAAGATCCTTCTGTCAGACATTTCAGTGTGCTTATTACAGGCTTCTTTGCTTGTATGCTAATTCGCGAGCTTGATGGTTTACTGGATAACATACGACATGGTTTTTGGGTTTACCCTGCAACATTGGTTGCTTTATTTTCGATTATTCATGCATTAAAAGCTCCT